>DASYBR010000001.1:0-16746 GCA_036500645.1 Mycobacterium sp.
GTCCGCGCGCCGCTGGTAATCCGCACGCTGGTCGGGGTCCAGTGCGGCGATGAACGCCTGCGGGTGCACCAGCGCCACCAGCCCGGAAACGTGCCCGAAGCCAAGGCTGGTCAGCAACCCGGCCTTGAGCGGGAACCGTTCGCCGAGCCGCAGCGTCTCGCGCACCCAGACGAAGTGGGCCGAACCCGCCAACTCGTCATCGACGCAATCGAGGCTGCGGTTGGGCGGGATCACCCCGTCGCGCAGCATCTGGCACAGGCCCATCATCTGGAAGACCGCCGCGCCGCCCTTGGCGTGGCCGGTCAGGCTCTTCTGCGACACCACGAACAACGGGGCGCCTTCGGAACGGCCCATCGAATCGGCCAACCGCTCATGCAACTCGGTCTCGTTGGGATCGTTGGCCAACGTCGACGTGTCGTGTTTGGAGATCACCGCGACGTCGTCGGCGCCCACCCCGAGCTTGCCCAGCGCACGCGCGAGCGGCGATTCCTTGCCGCCGCGGCCGGCGCCCAGCGCGCCAAGGCCCGGCGCCGGGATCGAGGTGTGCACGCCGTCACCGAATGACTGCGCGTAGGCCACCACCGCGAGCACCGGCAGCCCCATCCTGAGAGCCAGGTCGCCACGTGCCAGCAGGATCGTGCCGCCGCCCTGAGCTTCCACGAACCCGAGCCGGCGCCGGTCGTTGGGCCGGGAGAACTTGGAGTCGTGGATACCCCGGCCGCGCATCATCGACGTGTCGGCGGTGGCCGCCATGTCGCCGAAGCCGATGATGGCCTCCAGCGTCAGGTCATCCAACCCGCCGGCCACCACCATCTCGGCCTTACCCAGCCGGATCTTGTCAACACCCTCCTCGACCGACACCGCCGCGGTCGCGCAGGCCGCCACCGGGTGGATCATCGAGCCGTAGCTGCCGACATAAGACTGGACCACATGCGCGGCAACAACATTCGGCAGCACTTCCTGCAGGATGTCGTTCGGCTTATTCCGGCCCAACAGGTTGCCGTGATACATGGTCTGCATCGACGTCATGCCGCCCATACCGGTGCCCTGCGTGCTTGCCACCAGGCTCGGGTGCACGTAACGCATCACTTCGGTGGGGCTGAACCCGGCGGACAGGAATGCATCGACGGTCGCGACAAGGTTCCACAACGCGACCCGGTCGATCGAGGTGGCCATGTCGGGGCTGATGCCCCACACCTTCGGGTCGAACCCGGTCGGAATCTGGGCGCCGACGACCCGCGACAGCTTGGTCTTGCGCGGAACCCGAATCTCGGTGCCAGCCTTGCGGATAACCCGCCAGTCGGTCGAGTCGGGCATCGGCCGGATGACCGTGTGCTCGGGGTCGAATTCGACGAAGGCGCGAGCGTCGGCCTCCGAGGACACCACAAAGGCAAAGTCCTTCTCCAGGAACACCGACACCAGCAGCGGTGAGGCGTGGTCGGGATCGATCGCGCCGTCGTCGACGAATTCACGGATACCGGTGCGCTCGAGCACAGCGTCGTGATAGCGCTCGACAAGCTCGGCCTCGTCGACTAGATCGCCGGATTGCGTGTCGTACCAACCAGGTTGGGGGTCGTCCTCCCAGCGGATCATTCCGGTTGTCCACGCGAGCTCGAGGACGCCGGCCGCCGACAGTTCGTTGTCGACCTCCATCTCGAAGCGGGTGCGCGACGAGCCGTACGGGCCCAGTTCGGCGCCGCCGACGATGACCACCAGATCGGCAGGGTCGACGTCGAGGTCCGTCCATTCCGGCGGAGGCGCCGGCTTGAACCCGCGCGGCGGGGACGGGAGCGCGGCAATAGTGCCCTCGGCCGCGGTTTCCTCCGCGGCCTCCCCGCCGGAGCCGGCTTGCTCGCGCGCTTTTGCGGCCAGTTCGGCCATGTCGAGCTCGGCCTCACCCAAACCGCCGGTCAGGTCCGCCTTGATCGGTGTGCTCGCCGCGGCCACTTTGGACTCGATGTCGCACAGGTCCAGCAGCATCCCGGCCATTTCGTCGGTGGAGTAGGTGGTGACACCGGCCTCCTCGACGGCGTCGACGATGGCGTCGTTGTGGCCCATCAGCCCGGTGCCGCGGGTCCAACCGATCAGCGCGTGCGCCAGGCTGACTCGCTGCGCCCACGACGACTCCGCGTGCCAACGGCTCACCAGGGCGTCCAGCGCCGACTTGGCCTCACCGTAAGCGCCGTCGCCGCCGAACATTCCGCGGTTCGGGGAGCCGGGCAGCACCACGTGCAGCCGCGACGCGATGTCGCGCTCGGCGCCGATCCTCGACAGACCGCCGATCAGCCGCTGCACGGCCCACAGCAGGACCTTCATCTCCATCTCGGAGCGCGAACCGGCCTCCGAGAGATCCCCGACGACGCGAGGTGCCGCGAACGGGAACAACAGTGTCGGGCTCTGAGCGTCCTTGACGTGAATCGATTGCGGCCCAAGGCTTTCAGACTGCTCGGTGCCGACCCACTCGACCAGCGCGTCGATGTCGGAGTAGGACGCCATGTTGGCGGCGACCACCCACAGCGCCGCGCCGTAACGGGCATGGTCGCGATACAGCCCGCGGTAAAACGCGAGTCGCTCCTCGTCCAGCTTTGACGTCGTCGCGATGACGGTGGCGCCACCGTCGAGCAGTCGCGCGGTGACCGACGCGGCGATCGATCCCTTGGAAGCGCCTGTGACCACTGCGACTTCGTCGCTGTAGGGGCCGGCGTCCGGGTTTTCGGCGCCCGCGGCGATCCGGCCGTACAGCGATGCGTGGATTTGCCGGCCCGCGGCCAGGGACTTGCCCTGCCACCAGGTGGCCTGAGTGGCGACGACATGGCCGGCGCCCTCGAATCGCTCCGAGAGCCGCGACCAGTCGGCGTCGATGTCGCCCTCGTCGGCCAGCCAGAGCTTGACCAAATCCTCCCGGGCGCTGGCCCAGCGGTCGTCGAACACGACGGCCTTCTTGGAATCGAACACCGGCGCCACCAAACGTGGCCAGTCAGCACCCAATTCGAGGGTGACCAGGTCGATCAGCTCGGCGTCGGTGGCCGTCGGCGCCGCGCTGGTCGCGTCGTCCAGCCCCAATTGGTTCAGCACCAAACGAGCCGCCGAGGCCAGCACGCCGTCGCGACCGGTGATCTGGTCGGTGAATTCGCTCAGCGCGGCCGCGTCGACGGTCGCGCCGCCGCCGCCACCGCCCGAAGACGGCAGCGCAACCGAGATGCCTTGGCGCGCGGCAACGGCCATGACCGCACCGTCGATGACCTTGTCGACCGAGGTGGCGTCGGCCGGCGCACCCTCGTGCAGGTGGCCCATGGCGCCCCCGCGAACGCTGGTCCCCTCGCGGGTTCCCAGCGCGACCTCGACCGTGACGTGCTTGGCCCAGCCCTCGCCGAGCTCCCAGGTCTTCTTGACCCGCTCGGCGATGGCGCCCGGCCTCTTACCGGAGGGCCCGAGCACGGTACGCAGCTGGTCGTTGATCGCGTCGGAAAGCACTGGGCCATAAGGCTTGTAGGTGCGCGCCAGCTTGGTGACCTGGGACCGGAGCCCGGCCAGGTCCGCTTCGGCGGCACCGTCGATGGCGCCCAGGTTCAACTCCGAGCCCAGGTCCACCAGCAGCTGGTTGCGCCGCGACGACGCGCCGTCGGTGATGGACTCGATGGAGTCCAGCTGTTCGATCTGGTCGATACGCATCTTGGCCGACAACGCGATCAGCGCCAGGGTGGCGTCGGCCGCATCGAACGTGATGTCGTCCGGGCGCGGAGCGCCAGACGGAGCCATGGCGGGAGCCGGCGCGGCCTCGACGGCGGCGACACCTTCTGGCGCGGCCGAGTCGGCGGCCGGCTCCGGGGCCTCGTCTTCGGGCTCCGGCTCGGGGTCGGTGTCGGTGGCGAACAGCACCGCGGCGTCGCGCTCGGCGTTGAGCACTTCCACTGTGCTGTGGGCATATTCGGGGAGCTTGAGGGTGTTGCCCGCAAGCCCGGCGACGGTCGGCGCAGTCTTCACGCCGATCTCGACGAACCGCTCCACACCCAGACCACCCGCGGCCTCCTCGATGAACAGCAAGTCCTGGGTCTCGATCCAGCGCACCGGGCTGGCGAACTGCCAAGCCAGCAGCTCGATCAACACCTTGCGGGCGAGTTCGCGGGGCTTTTCGTTACGCCAGGTGTCGTAGTCGGCGAGGATCTCGTCCAGCGGCTCGGCGGGCACCAGATCCCTTATCTCCTGGACGAAGTCGCGATCCAGCGTGAAAGGCCGCGGCACCAGGTTGGGGATGTAGCGCCCGATGATGATGTCGGGATCCTTGTCGCGCGGCATGACCCGCTCCAGCGAGCGACGGAAGTCGGCGACACCGACCCGCAGCACCCGCGAGTGGAACGGCACGTCGATCCCGGGCACCAGGATGAACGACCGCCGGCCGCCGCTGAGCTCGCGACGGCGCTCGACCTCGGCCTCCAGCGCCTCCAGGCCACGCACAGTGCCGGCGATCGCGTACTGCGAGCCGCGCAGGTTGAAGTTCACGATTTCCAGGAATTCACCGGTGCTCTCGGCGATTTCGGCAATGAAGGCCGGGACCTCCTCGTCGGGCAGGTCGATCTGCGAGGGCCTGATCGCGGCCAACCGGTAGTTGGAGCGGCCCAGCTCGTCGCGCGGCACGATGTCGTGCATCTTCGAGCCGCGGTGGAACACCATCTCCAGCAACGCATCCAGCTCGTAGATACCCGTCACAGAGGCCAGCGCCGTGTACTCCCCCACGGAGTGACCGCACGCGATGGCGTCTTCGACGAAAGCGCCTTGCTCGCGCATCTCGGCGACCTGCGCGGCGGCCACGGTCGCCATCGCGACCTGGGTGAACTGCGTCAGGTACAGCACGCCCTCGGGGTGGTTGTAGTGCACACCGCTGGCGATGATGCTGGTCGGGTTGTCGCGCACCACGTGCAGCACCGAGAAGCCCAACGTCTCGCGGGTGAACTTGTCGGCGATGTCCCACACCTTGCGGGCGGCCTTGGACCGGGCCCGCACCTCCATGCCCATGCCCTTGTGCTGGATGCCCTGGCCGGGGAAGGCGTACACCGTCTTCGGAGCGGCGAGCCGCGCGGTGGCCGACATCACCAGATCCGAACCGACGCGTGCTGCTACTTCCAAAACCTCTGCGCCCTGGTCGATTCCGACACGGTCGACGCGGAAGTCGACCTCATCGCCGGGACGCACCATGCCGAGGAACCGGGCGGTCCAGCCGACCAGCCGGGCGGGTGGACGCGCCTGACCGTCGGTGGCGGTCACGGCGTGCTGCGCTGCGGCCGACAGCCACATGCCGTGCACGATGGGCGTTTCCAGGCCGGCCAGCAATGCGGCTGCCCGGTCGGTGTGGATCGGGTTGTGGTCACCGGAGACCACCGCGAACGGATGCATGTTGACCGGTGCGGTCAGCATGACGTCGCGGCGGCGGCGACGCGGGGTGTCGGTGGCGTTCTCGGAGATCGCGCCGCCCGCGCGCTGCGGGTCCGTGAGCTCGGCGGTACCGGTGCGCCCGAGGATCGCGAAACGCTCGTCGAGCGTGGCGATTACCGCGTCGTCGGCACCGGTGATGGTCACTGCGACCCGAACGACTCGTCCCATGTCGGTGTCGGAGGCCGGCGAAGCCGTTGCGCTGATTGTCAATTCCGCCGGCACGGTCGGCAGCTTGCCGACCATGTGGGCGCCGTGGTCGAGATGAACCAGGCTCAGCAGGCCCTCGACGACCGGAACGCCGGAGTCGGTGGCCGCCGCGCCGATCGCCGCGAACACCGCAGGCCAGCAAGGACCGACCAGCGCATCGGGCACGGTGGTGAGGCTGGGCGCCAGCGGCTCTCCGAAAGTGGCGGTCACGCCGGTGTGGTCGGCGACCCGCTCGGGGTCCCAGGCCACGGTCACGGTGGCCGTTCCGTCGGTGACCGCGGGCAGCATGTCCGGCCCGTCCACACCGGCGGCGATCGCCAGCACGGCGCGCATGGCCGTCGCGGCGTCTTCGGTGGAGACCGCCGGGGTACCGCCATCAACGGTGTTGGCGGGCAAGGTAAATGGAATGTCCACCCAGGTGCCGGACAGCGGCACGCTGAGAATGACCCGGTCACCGTCGGCGTGGAGCCGCGCACCCGTGGATGAGTGGGTGGCGCGCCGGCTTTCGGGTCCGTCGTACACCAGCCAGTCGCTGGGATCGGCGATGCGGTGGACCGGGTTGGTCGCGGTGCGGCCGGCCCACTGCACGTCCGGGGCGTCGAGCACGACGGCCAGCGGCCCGGTCACGTCCAGACGGCCCAGCCGGCGCGACGTGACGGCACGTGGCTGCCCGTTGCTGGCGACTACCTCGTCGATCGCGGCCTGCTCGAATCGGTCGAGCAATTCGCCTACGGGCTCGTCCATCCGGGTGATGCCCGCCACCGCCGCGGTACCCGGGATGATGCACACCTGGTCGGCGTCGTAGCGGGCGTCGTGGGCCTGCCACAGCGAGTCGCTGCGCCACCAGCGCCGAACGTCCTTGTCGATGACCGGCACGAAATTGACGGGCTTGCCCAATGTCTTGCACAGCGTGACGAAGAACGGAACGTCGGCCGGGTGCAGTTGCACGGACTCGGCGTCCGGGTATTCGGCAACCAGCGTGGCGAGGGCCTGCTGGGGGCTTTCCAGCAGGGCCGAGTCGTCGAACAGCGTGTGGATCGGCCCGGAATCCTTTGCGTGCAAACGCGCCTCGGTCCGCTTCAGCATCGCCTCGAACCGGTCGCGCCACGTGTCGGCCAGCCACGGGCTACCCGGCGCGGCGGTGTCGGCGGTGGAGTTGCCCTCGCCGATGGCCAGTTCGACATAACGCTGCAGCCACTGCAGGTAGGTCATCTCCGCGACGTCGCCGAAGTACGGCTTGGCGGTATTGGCCATCGCGGCGATGATCTCGTCGCGGCGCTCGGCGACCGCCTCGGCGTCACCGGCGACCTCGTCGAGTAGCCGGCCGCAACGCGAGGCGCTGTTGTCGATCTCGTGGATGTCCGCACCGAGTTGGCTGCGGCTGGAAGCCATGCCGCCCACGGCTTTTCCGGCGCCGATCCAGTGTTCGGTGCCTTGCGTCTCGACCAGCATCCGTTTCACCGATGGCGACGTGGTGGCTTCCTTGGTCGCCATCGCGGCGGTGCCGACCAGGATGCCGTCGATCGGCATCAGCGGGAAGCCGTACGACTCGGCCCAGCGCCCGGACAGGTATTCGGCCGCCCGCTCGGGAGTGCCGATGCCGCCGCCCACGCAGACGGTGATGTTGCGGCGCGACCGCAGCTCCGAGTAGGTCGCCAGCAGCAGGTCGTCGAGGTCTTCCCACGAATGGTGGCCCCCGGCACGCCCACCCTCGATATGCACGATCACCGGCTTGGTGGACACCTCGGTCGCGATCCGGATCACCGAGCGGATCTGCTCGACCGTTCCGGGCTTGAACACAACGTGGCTGATGCCGACCTCGTTGAGCTCTTCGATCAGCTCGACCGCATCCTCGAGATCCGGGATGCCGGCGCTGATCACCAGACCGTCGATCGCCGCGCCGGACTGACGCGCCTTTTGCACCAACCGCTTGCCGCCCACCTGAAGCTTCCACAGGTATGGGTCGAGGAACAGTGCATTGAACTGATAGGTACGACCCGGCTCGAGCAGGTTGGCGAGCTCGTCGATGCGGTCGGCGAAGATCTCCTCGGTGACCTGCCCGCCACCGGCCAACTCGGCCCAGTGCCCGGCGTTGGCCGCGGCGGCGACGATCCTGGCGTCGACGGTGGTCGGGGTCATGCCCGCGAGCAGAATGGGCGAGCGTCCGGTCAGCCGGGTGAACTTCGTCGAGAGCTTGACCCTGCCGTCGGGCAGGGTGACCACCGTGGGTGCGTAGCTTGCCCAGGCCCGCGCCACCTCGGGCACGGCCCCGACGGTGAAGAGATTGCGCTGGCCCCCGCGCGTCGCCGCGGGCACGATGCCGACGCCCAGGCCGCGGATCACCGGCGCGGTGAGCCGGGTCAGGATGTCGCCGGGACCCAGGTCGAGGATCCAGCGCGCACCCGACTTGTGAACGCGGGTGATCTCCTCGACCCAGTCGACTGGACGCACCAGGATCGCCTCGGTCAGTTCCCGGGCCAGCGCGACGTCCAGGCCGACCTTCTCCGCCCAGGCGCCGACGATGTCGATGCCGTCGGCCAGCCGTGGCGTGTGGAAGCCCACCTCCACCTGGACCGGGTCGAAGACCGGCGAGAAGACGTCGCCGCCGCGCAGCTTGTTCTTGCGGTCGGCCTCTTCCTTCTCGGCGATCTGCCGGCAGTACAGCTCGAAGCGGGAGAGTTGCTCGGGGGTGCCGGTGATGACGACGGAACGACGGCCGTTGCGGATGGACAGCACCGGAGGCAGCACGGTGCGGACGTCCTGTGCGAACTCGTCGAGCAGGCGGCCGATGCGCTCGGGATCGGCGTTGGTGACCGACACCATCGGCGGGCGGTCACCGAGCACGGAGATGCCACGACGTCGGGCCACGAGCGTCCCGGCCGCACCGATCAGCTGGGCCATCGCCAGCAGCTCGACATCGCGCGCGCCCGCGCCCTTGAGCGCCTCGACGGCCAGCACGCCTTGCGAGTGTCCGGCCACGGCGACCGGCGGGGTCTCGGTCAGGTCCATGCCCTGGCGCGCCAGCGCACGCACGGCTGCGATCTGGGTGAGCAGCACGCCCGGGATCGACACCGCGGCGGACGTCAGGTGCTTGCCGGAGGGAATCGGGTCCTCGGCCGCCAGCGCACGCACCCAATTCAGCGGCTCGAAACCGATCGGACGCACGACGACCAGCTCTTTTGCTACGGGCTCGAGGAGCAGCTGCACTTCGCCGACCAGTGTCGCCAACTCAGATTCGATCCCGGCCGACGACACCAGTTCTTCGAGGGTCTCCAGCCAGTCACTGCCCTGGCCGCCGAATGCGACGGCGTACGGCTCGCCGGTCGTGAGGCGGTCGACCAGAGCATGGGTGTCACCGGCCGGTGGGTGCTGGCCCCTATCGTCGCGATCAGCGGATACCCGGTCGTGCTCGTGGATCGTCACCTTGTATGTCTCCCCTGTATGCGTCTTTATGTCTCGGTTCGTCTGCCGGTCACCACCGGCGGGCGGGGTGTCCGTCGATTCCGCGTCGAATCACAGCCGGGAAACGGCTGGCCGGTGTGGTGTCAGCGGGCCGCTCCGGGTGAGTTGAGCGGCGCTTCGGACTCCATCGGCTGTACTAAGAGTGTCATAAGGATCGACCCCCGTTTTGCGTGCTGATCGGTTACTGGTGAGTTCTACGCACGGGTAACCGTGTCGTGGGTAACACGACGTTTAAGCCGCGGCGTGAGCACCGCGAACAAACGTGCTGCATGCAGGTGGTTACGGTCGAGTAGCTATAACTGCGCAGATCAAAGCAGTTTTGTTATGTAATCGTTATGTAAAAATTTCGAGCCTTCGAGCCGCGCAAAGACCGCATGAATCGCATTGTCGGACGGTCGCCGACAATCGCATCGACAGAAATTGAGCGAACGAGTGTTTGCTGGGCTTGAAGAATTAGGGCCGGACCGGGGTCGCGAAACTACGCCCATTGTCCGAATTGGGGCTTGAGGATCTCATTGATGTCCACCCCGACCCCGCCGACACTGCGTTCGTCGATCTCAACTTGATGCAAACTGGCCGCTGGGTGGGCGAATCCCTTGGGCGAGCCCCAGTTGTGCTGCCAGAAGTATGAACCCAAGCCGTCGTGCAGCGCCCAATCGATCGTCTTCGAGTTGGCGTACACGCCTGTGCGCTGATGTCCGACCACCGACTCCCACGAACGCAGATACGGCGCAATCAGCTGTTTGTACTGGTCATAGGATGGGTCGTCGTCGATTGAGGCGTAGATCGGGGCGGTAGCGGGGCCGCCGGCGGCGGCGTGCAGTTGCATGCCGCGCTCCGCGTGTTTGACGCCGGCGCCGGCGCCGGCGAGCCAGTCGGCGCTGTTGCCCTTGCCGAATTGGTAGCAGGAGACGATCTTCAGGCCGTTACTGCTCAGGTCACGCGCCTCCGTGAGCTGGATTGGCTTGCCCAGCATCCAGTTGCCGCCCGGCCGCCGATCCGACACGTATCTGATCGATCCCACGGCGCCGGCCGCCCTGATCTGGCTGGCCGGAATGACTCCCGCCGCGTAGTCCAGCAGAGTGCCGAGCGATGCCGTTGCCGGCGCGGCGCACACCGACGCAGCCGCGACCCCCAGACCTAGTAATGCTGGGGTCGCCGCCGCGAACTTGAGGAGATCGCGTCGCGAAACCGATGACACAAGCCACAGGGTACGACAGAAACATCATCCAACACATTGATCACGCTGGTCACATGTGCATCACAGTGCCGCATCGTCCGTTTAGGCCAGTGCGGCCCGGGGCAGCACGATCACGCTGACGGCGTCCAGGCCGCGCTGTGATGTCTGGCGGGCGATCTCGTCGATGAAATCGGCGGCGGCCGGGCCGATCGATGCCGCCCACGCCCGGAAGCCCTGCACGATCACCGGGTCGCGCTCCAACAACGGCTGCACCCCGCGCAGCACGCCGACCACGTCGTCGGGCAACGGTTCGGCCAGCTGCTGGTCGATCCAGCGGCGCGCGAGTTCTATTGCCGCCGAACCATTTTCATCCAGCGTGACCACATCACCGGCGAGCTTGCGCAACCGATCGAACAGCACAGGGTGTCCGGGTGTCTCGGCCAGTTGGGCCAGCAAGGTACTGGCCGCCGCGGGCAGGACCATTTGGCCGAACAGGGCCGGAACCGGCAGGTCCCACTCGTTGAAGAGGTCGGCGTACATCGCCGCCACCCGTGCCGACAGCGGGGCACTGAGCCGCCCGATGACACCGATGCTGTCGCGGTGCGTGGTCGCCAGCCTGCGCAAGATGTCGTCGTTGACGTCGCTGGCGCGACGTTCGATGGCCGCGCGCGATTCGCGCGATTCGTCAATGGCGCCGATCAGCTGATCGAGGCGGTCCCGCTGCCGCACCAACAACGCACGGTGCTCGTCGAGCAGGCCCGCCAGCGTGGTGTGTCCACCCTCGATCAACCGCTGAATGTCGTTGATGCCGATGCCGAGGCTTCGCATGAGGTCGATGCGCAGCAGATCGAGGACCTGGTCGACGTCGAAAACCCGGTAGCCGTTGGACAGGTGTTCCGCGCGCAGCAGGCCGATTTTCTCGTAGTGGCGGATACGGCCCGAGGCGATTCCGGTCAGGGCCGTGACGTCGCCGATCAGCAACTGCTCAGCCACGCCTTGACCTTACAACTGTCGCAAGGTCTGTACTGAGCAGATGGACCGCGATCAGCTCATCGATCTGACTCGGCGCGCCTTGAAGTTGGCGCGCGACAAGACGACCGACCTCGCGCCCGCCGAGCACACGGTCGACGCCGCCGATTACACCTCGGTCGAGCGCCACGACCGCGACAGGGCGCTGCTGCTGTCCAGCCCCCAGTTGGTCGGCTACGTCTCCGAGCTTCCCGCCCCCGGCGCGTACTGCACCAAGACGGTGATGGGGCGATCCATCCTGCTGACCAGAACATCCGACGGATCGGTCAAGGCGTTCGACAACGTCTGCCTGCACCGGCAGTCGCGGGTGGTCACGGGATGCGGCACCGCCAAACGGTTCACCTGCCCGTACCACGCGTGGACCTACGACAACACCGGGCGCTTGGTCGGACTGCCGGGACGAGAGGGGTTCCCGGCAGTCACGCCCAAGTACGACGGCTTGACCGAGCTTCCGGCGACCGAGTTCGCCGGATTCCTTTGGGTGGCACTGGATTCCGGCACCTCGCTCGACATCGCCGCGCACCTGGGACCGCTAGCCGATGAACTCGACTCGTGGGGCATCGGACGATGGTCACCGCTGGGCGAGAAGGTCCTCGACTCCCCGATCAACTGGAAGCTGGCGATCGACACCTTCGCGGAGAACTACCATTTCGCCACCGTGCACCAGCAGACCTTCGCCGCCATCGCCCGCAGCAATTGCACGGTGTTCGACTCCTTCGGGCCGCATCACCGACTGATCTTCCCGCTCAACACGATCCTCGACCTCGACAACGCCCCCGAGGAGGAGTGGAACCCGTTCCACAACATGGTGGTGATCTACGCACTGTTCCCCAATATCGTGCTCTCGGTGACGATCGCCAACGGCGAGCTGTTCCGCGTCTACCCCGCCGACCGGCCGGGCAGGTCCATCACCGTTCACCAGAATGCGACGCCACAGGACCTCTCCGACGAATCCGTGGCCACCGGCGCGCAGGCCGTCTTCGAATACGCCCATGCCACGGTGCGCGACGAGGACTACCGGCTGGTCGCGGGGCTGCAGGCCAACTTCGAGTCGGGCGCTCGCGATCACCTGCTGTTCGGGCGTAACGAACCGGGACTGCAGCACCGCCACATCACCTGGGCCGAGGAGCTGGCACGGTCAGGTGCTGTCGGCTAACTCCGTCTGGGACAACACGGCGATCAAGTCGTCGAGAAGCGTTGTCAGCGCGTCGTTTTGGTGGGACGTCATCTCGGAGAGCACCTCAACCGCCGCGCCACGACGGCCGGCGGCCACCAACGACACCACCCGCTCCACCGTTGTCTGCAGCTCCGGGTCCGGCTGCTCGGTGTTCGCGACGGTGGTGGCAAGCACCTCGACCAGCTCCCAATCCCGGTACATCGCCAGCGACCGCTCGTTGAACGCGAAGCCGGTCACCGGTTTTCCCCACATCGTGCCGCGATAGCGGTACGGGCCTTCCATGTATTCGATCGGCAGGCCGTGCGCCGGGGCCGCCACCAGCGGTTCTCCGATGAGATCCAGTTGCATTGTGGCGCAGGTAATCCGGTGTCGGTCAGGCATGTATCGGGCCGGGGCCGGCGGGCGCACCAGCGGCCGTACCGATTCCGGCCAGCGGACATAGCTGCTGATCGTGACGTCCACGTCCTCGGCGCACTCGGGCGGTACGTCCGGGTCGGGGTAGCTCGCCGTCACTCCGGTAAACGGCTGCAGCGCATTGCCGTTGATCCGGTCGAACTGCCGCCAGATGCTCAGGTCGACGCCGTTGTCGAAGTTGATCGTGCGCCATTCGTGCGACCTGGCCCGCGGGTCTCCCCCGCTTCCCCCGCCGCCGGCGTATTTGGGAAACCACTGGCGGTCGATGTGCCCGCTGCTGCCCGAGACCTGCTGCACCACATCGCCCCAACGCAAGGTCCCGGTCATCGCCATTCCGGTTTGGAAATAGGAGTATGTGTCACTCTGGCCGAAGCAGGCGATCTTTCCGTTGTAGGTCGATGCACCCAGCGGTGTCGGTGGGCGCGTGGGCGTTACGGCCAGGTCCAGCCTCATGGGCCGGCCGGAATGGTCCTCGCCGACGACGCTGACGCGGTAGGTGTAGGGCAGCAACTCGCCGTCGCCGTCACGGGACGCGCTCCATGACGCGGTTCCGGCGCTGCAGTGGTAGCTGATGTCGAGGTGACCCGTCGCCATGTCGAGCTTGCCCTGCGCTCCCGGTTTCATGTTGGCCGGCGGCATGTCGTAATCCGTATAGGTCCCGTAGTCGCCGGAATCCAGATCGAACAGCGCCATCGTGTAGAAGTCGGCAACGACCGTTCCCCCGGGCCGGTTCTTGTTGAAGATGGTCAGGAACGCGAATGAGCGGCCACCGTCGGCGGCATCCAGCTGACCGGCGACGAACCAGGTGTCCGATTCCTGGTCGGGGTGCTCGCCTTCGGCTTCGGGAAAGTCCAGCTGGCTATCAGCCGGCACCAACCGAAATGGGTACCTGCGCCAGTCGTTGTTCAATGTCGCCTCCGCCCGGGCTTCGTTGCCTACGGCGCAATCCTGCTTTTTTCGCTATGTTAGCGTCAATAGCGAGATTACGGTCACGGTCTCATCCCGCACCGCGCCCCTGCCGCAAGGAAGTGCCCCGATGACAGAGAATTCCGGCCATCGCTCCTACAACGAACTGTTCATCGGGGGGCAGTGGCGTAAGCCCGCCAATCCGCAGCAACTCGCCGTCATCTCGCCACATTCCGAAGAGCCGATTGGCCACGTCCAGGTGGCCGGTCCCGAGGATGTCGATGCCGCCGTCGCCGCCGCGCGACAGGCGTTCGACCACGGCCCGTGGTCACGACTGACCCATGCCGAGCGGATGGCCAAGGTTGAAGAGCTCGCCGCGATCTATGCCGGGCACGTCGACGAGATGGCCGACCTGATCACCGACGAGATGGGGTCCCCGCGCAGCTTCAGCCGGATGGGTCAAGGGGCGGCCGCGGCAGCGATGATTCACCTGACGCTGGCCGCTGCGCGCGACTTCCCGTGGGCCGAACGCCGCCAAGGTGTGCTCGGCGAGGTGCACCTGCGCCGCGCGCCGGTCGGGGTGGTCGCGGCGATCGTGCCGTGGAATGTGCCGCAGTTCTTGATCATGCCCAAGCTGATCCCGGCTTTGATCGCCGGCTGCACGGTCATCATCAAACCCGCACCCGAAACACCCTTGGACGCTTTGTGGTTGGCTGAAATGATTGAGCAGATCGGCCTACCCGACGGCGTGGTGTCCGTGCTGCCGGGGGGCACGGATGTCGGCGAAGCCCTGGTGCGCCATCCCGGCGTGGACAAGGTCGCGTTCACCGGTTCCAGTGCCGTCGGACGCCGCATCGCCACGCTCTGCGGCGAACAGCTCAAGAGGGTGAGCCTCGAACTCGGCGGTAAGTCGGCGGCGATCATCCTCGACGACGCCGATATCGGCAAGACCGTCGCGTCGCTGAAATCGGCCAGCCTGATGAACAACGGTCAGGCCTGCGTCGCGCAGACCCGAATCTTGGTCAGCGAACAGCGTCATGACGAAGTAGTTGACGCAGTGGCCGCGATGATGTCCGCCCTGCAGGTCGGCGATCCTGCAGACGAGGAAACCGACATCGGACCTCTTTTCGCGAAGCGGCATCAACATCAAGTCCAGGAGTACATCCGGTCCGGCCAAAGTGAGGGAGCCCGCATCGTGCTCGGCGGCCTGAATACCGCACAGGACAGTCCGGCCGAGCGGGGCTGGTATGTGCGGCCCACGCTTTTCACCGACGCCACCAACGACATGCGTATCGCCCGGGAGGAGATCTTCGGCCCGGTGCTGACCGTGCTGCGCTACCGCGACGAAGAAGACGCGTTGCGCATCGCCAACGAGAGCGATTACGGCCTGGCCGGTTCGGTGTGGACGGCGGACGTCGCCCACGGCCTCGAGGTCGCTGCCAGGGTGCGTGCCGGCACTTACGGCATCAACATGTACACGCTCGACATCGGTAGCCCGTTCGGCGGTTTCAAGCATTCGGGCATCGGCCGGGAATTCGGGCCGGAAGGCTTGGACGAATACGTCGAGCTCCAGACGGTGATCGCCAAGGGGACGTTACCGCCGCTATAAAGCGGCCGGTCGAGAAGCCTTGCCTGGGGGTCACTTTCGGCGTCCCTCTAGCGCAAGCCACTCGGGACCAGTGCGGTTACCGCGTCATCGGCCAGGTGCGACAATCGGCATCTGCAACGTCAACTCGACCGGACAGCACAGCGCGCCATGCTGATTGACGACCTGGATCTGGATGTCGACGAGGTAGCGCGGCGGGTCCGTCGAGGTGTCGCACCGCTTGCCCACCGCGCGGGCCCGGCCGATCATCGTGTCGCCGGCGTAGATCGAGCCGGCCAGCCGCATCGAGCGCCGCACCACGCGGCTGCCGGGTCCCGCCCAATCAGTCGCGACGCGGTCCGCGAAGCCGGCCAGATGCATCGTGTTGACGTAAATCGTCGGATTGCCCTGGCTTTGAGCATATTCCGGATCGAAATGGCCGGGGAAGTAGTCCCACGTCGCTCCGGAGTTCTCCACGACCCGCTGATAGCTGATCTGGTCGATCACCTCCGGCAGGTCGACCGGAACGGCGATCTCATTCCAGTTCAGATCCTCACCGGTCAAGACGGCGCCCCAGGGGTGAAGCGGAACAGTGTATTTCGACTCGTGGCGACCACTGTCCCGTCCTGGCGGCTATAGGTATCAAGCGTCTCGACGAAATGGCCGACGCCCAGCCGCGTTTGCTTCTCCGGTGACACCGACACCAGTTCCTCGACGGCGGTCAGCACATCGCCTTCGACGATGGGCGCGAAGAACTCGACATCGTTGGCCGCGTTGATGAATGTGGTGCCCGGCAATGGGACTCGCAGGGCAAGCGATGCGGCCGGGGGTCGGCCACCGGGTTGCCAGGGTGGCGGTACCAGCCAGCCCATCAACAGGGCCGGCGGAGCCAGCAGGCCGCCCCACTTCTGGCGGGCGAACTCCGCGTCCCAATACGAACGATTGCTGTCGTGGACCATCGCGGCGAACAACTGGATGCGCGCACCGCTGATGGCCGTGGCCGCGGTGCGCGGCTCATTCTTCGCGCCGACCATCCGCAGCGCATCCGGGTAAGTACCGAAAGTCAGTTGATAACTGAGGTCTTGCTCCACGTAGCGGTGCAACTCACATGACGAGCGGGTGCCGGCTCGGCACCGAGTCCCACCGCAGGGCACGGGAAGTGAAATACCAACCGCCGCGCTCGTAGGTCAGCGTGTCGTGAAACACCCCGGTGGTCCGCAAGTTGGTGTCGCCGTACATGGCGGCGAAAAGCACAGCGACGCAACGCTGGCTCGCGTTGACCCCATCGACATGAATCTCATGGTCGACCGTGACCAAGCGCTGCCCGTCGCCACCGTCGAAGGCCAGGCGCAGATC
>DASYBR010000002.1:0-12371 GCA_036500645.1 Mycobacterium sp.
GAGACGGCGTTGAGCACCTGGTCGATCGCGGTACGGCCGATACTCGTCGAGATGTAGTTGTTGGCGTCGTTGTACACGGCGATCAGGTTGGCCTTCTTCGGTTGCCCGGTCACCGGCGAAGCGATCGCCGCACTGAAATCCGGTGGCAGCTCGACCATGAAGTAGTACTTGCCGTGTTCGACTCCGCGGTGCGCCTCCTCAGGGCTGACGACGTGCCAGTCCAGGCTGCCGTCGGCAGTGAGGCTCTTGGCTATCTCGTTGCCTGCGTTGAACGGCTGCCCGGACACCACTGCGCCCCGGTCGGAGTTGACCAGTGCCACAGGCATCTTGTTCACATGGCCGAACGGGTCCCAAAACGCCCACAGGTACAGCGCCCCGTACACCAGCGGCAGCAGCATCAGCACGACGATTGCCACCCGGGTCATTCGGTTGCGGCCGAAACGTTTGATTTCCGAGCCGAATGCGAGTCCAGCCAGCATCGTCAGTCCCCTCCGGTCAGTGTGCGGTAATCGTGTAGTTCGTGGTCGGGGGCGTCCGTGCCGAGCGGGTTGGTCACCCCGACGACGACGGTTCGCTGTTTCGCGATCGTGCCGAGTCTGTCGACCGCAATCGCGCGCCGGGCATTGTCGCGAACCTGCTCGAGATCTCCGACCACCAAGATGGGCCGGTACGACAACAACGCCAGCGTGATTCGCAGCAAAAACAGTTCCAGGTCCGACAATTCAACGATGTAGGAGTCGTGGGACGGCGTGGGTGTTTCGCCGAAAACCTCGGTCAGCTCGGCCTGGCCGGCTTGCAGCGGCACCAGCGAATACCACGGCGCCAGCCACCGCCGTTGCTCGGCGAGCACGGTTTCGACGGTCACCGATTCCTCCAGGTCGTCGATGTCTTCGAAAGCCGCGATCGAGCAGTGCCGGCGTATCGCCCGCGGCGTCGTTTCGCCGAGGACGCTCAGCGTGCCGTGTGTGGGCTTGAAACGTCCCGCGAGCGTCAACAGCAGCGTGGTCTGTCCTGGCCCACCCGGCATCTGAATCGCGTGAAAACCCGGCGTGAGCGAAAGATCGATACCCGAGAAGAGGGGACCGTGCTCGCCGTCAACACCTAATCCGTCGGCGGTGATCACCGGCGCAGCAGCGTTCGGCTCGTCATTTGTATCCACGGTGACGTTCTCCCTAATCGCCTTGGACCGCAACTGATTCCAGGAGCGTGGTGATCAGTTGTGCGAGCAGGTCAGGGTCAATGATTCCAGGCTGCAGGACTTCTTCCATCCCGATACCCAAGTTGATGGTGACGACGAGTTGGGCGAGCTCTGCCAACCGCCGCTCGGACTGCTCGGTGGCGGTCGATTCGGCGATGTGCAGCGCTTGGTCGGCGGCGGCGGCGCGGCGGCGCGCGATCAAGCGCTCACGCAGCTGCGGGTCACGCACGGCGCGCAGCCAGTACTCGACGAACAAGACGTAGTAGTCGGCGTGGCCGTGAATCGAGTCGAGCACCGACCGGCTCAGCGCCCGTGCGGCCGTCGCGGTGTCGCCGCCGCTTTCCAGCGCTGTGGCGATCTGCTCGCCGCGCAGCTCGAACTCGCGGTCGAGCAGGGCCAGGAACAGTTCGTCCTTGGATTCGAAATTGGAGTAGACCGCACCTTTGGTGAAGCCCGCGGCCTGGCCGATAGCGTCGATGGTGGCACCGGCGAAGCCTTCGGCGGCGAAAACCTTCGACGCCGCGTCCAGGATCCGGTCGCGAACCTCGCCGCGGGTGGGGCGGGTTCGGTGCGGCTTGACAGGCGACATGGTCAGCAGCATACTCCACAGTATCGACTGGATACTCATGAGTATCGAAAGGATGGTGGAGATGACCGACTTCGAGCTGGTTATTCTCGGCGGGAAGGTGTTCGACGGAGCAGGCTCGGCCCCGATCAGCGCCGACGTCGGAATCCGCGACGGCAAGGTGGCCGCCATCGCACCGGGACTGTCCGATGGCGCGCAGACGATCGACGCGCGGGGCAAGTGGGTGATGCCCGGCCTGCTTGACGTGCACACGCACTACGACGCCGAGGTTCTGCTCAGTCCCGGGCTCGGTGAGTCGGCCCGGCACGGGACCACCTCGATCGTCCTGGGCAACTGCTCGTTGTCGACGGTCTACAGTGACGCCGACGACTGCGCCGACATGTTCGCCCGGGTGGAGGCGCTCCCGTGGCAGATCGTTCACGATGCGGTCAAGGAGGCCCAAACTTGGGATAGCCCAGCCGGATACGTGAAGGCAGTGGATTCGCTACCGCTCGGCGTGAACGTCGCCGCGTTCATCGGCCACTCCGACATCCGTGCCGCGGTGTTGGGGTTGGGCCAGTCGGTCGACGCCGACTATCGCCCCACCCGTGCGGAAATAAACCGGATGCGGCAGATGCTCACCGACGCCCTGGACGCCGGCTTTGTAGGGCTGTCCACTTTGCGCAGTTCCTTCTCCAAGCTCGAGGGTGCGCGCTTCCCGGCGAGGCAACTGCCCTCTACGTACGCGACGTGGTCGGAGTTCGCTGCTCTGAACAACGTGCTGCGCAAACGCGGCCGCGTGCACCAGAGCACCCCGAATCTGGCGCGGCAGGCCGAAGTCAGCCGCTACCTCGCGCAAAGCATCGGCCGCGGATTCCGTCGGCCGCTGAAGACGACCTTGATCGCGGCCGCGGACGTCAAGGCGGACCGGAAGGCGGCACGGATGACCGTGCTGGCCGCAGCCCTCACCAACCGGGTCGGCGGCAACTTCCGGTGGCAGCACCTGCCGGTGCCGTTCGAGATGTATGCCGATGGCGTCGATCTCGTCGTGTTCGAGGAGTTCGGTTCCGGCTCAGCGGCACTGAACTTCCGCGACGAAATGAGTCGCGGCCGCTTACTCGCCGACGAATCCTACCGACGCCAATTCCGCAAAGACCTGACCAAGCGATTCGGTCCGCGGGTGTGGACTCGCGACCTGTCCGACGCCGAAATCGTCGCCTGCCCCGACATGGGCGTCGTCGGGCAATCGTTCGCCGATGTCGCCGCGATTCGCGGCGTCGAACCCGCCGACGCGTTGCTCGACCTGACCGTCGAGCACGGTGCGGCGCTGCGGTGGCGCACGACCGTCGCCAACGATCGTGAGGACGTTCTGGACCGGCTCCAGCGATCACCCAACGTGCAGATCGGCTTCTCCGATTCCGGTGCGCATCTGCGCAACATGGCGTTCTACAACTCCGGGCTTCGCATGCTCGAACGTGTTCACCACCGGAGGTCCATGCCGGTCGAAACCGCTGTGCACAGGCTCACCGGCGAACTGGCCGACTGGTACGGACTCGACGCGGGGTACCTCGCGGGAGGCAAACGGGCCGACGTCGCGGTCATCGACCCCGCGGGATTCGACGGCTCGAGTGCCGCCTACGCCGAAGCGCCCTACCCGGGAGCGCCGGACGTCAAGCGGATGGTGAACCGCAACGACGACCTCGTGGCCGCCACCATCGTCGGTGGTCAAGTCGTTTACGCCGCAGGTGAATTCGCTCCCGGTTTCGGCACCGACCTGCACGCGGGGCGATTCCTGCAAGCAGTGGATAACTAGGCGCGGTCGGCGATCCAGGCCGCTTCCTCACCGGGCTCGGGCAGGACGCGACCGCCTTCAACAGCGAAGCTGGCGGGACTGCTCTCGAAAACCACGATCACCCGCTCGGCGGGGACGCCCGCCACCCGGGTCACCGCGGCGGCGATTTCTGTGGCAAGGCGGGTGACTTCGGATCTCGGGTGTCCCTCGCGTATCCAACCGCTGATGAGCACCGGGCTGGCCGGCACGCCGTCGGTGTAGACGCTGTCGGCGGATAGCTCGTGGAACACCACATTCACGTAGGTACTCGGCACATGATTGATCTCTGAGTGGATAGTCCCGATCTCACCCGCCAGCGCCTCCTTGGTGTGCGCGGACAGCGTGGATTGGGTTGTGGTGCAGGTATATATCGGCATCTTTGGTCCTTCCGTCGCGTCAGGGTCGCCACGCCCAGGTATCAGCTTCCACTGGGCCGATCACGCAGTCCATGTTTCGGGCGACAGGGGTGCCCGCGCGTCGCTGTCCCTGATCACATCGACGGCAACCGCGCGTCGTGCTGGAATGCTTAACGTGTACGCGATCGAGGTCAAGCAAACCGGCGGCCCTGAGGTCCTCTCCTACGTCGAAAAGCCGCGGCCCTCCCCCGGACCCGGCGAGGTGTTGATCAAAGCCGAGGCAATAGGCGTGAACTTCGTGGACACCTATTTCCGCTCGGGGTCCTATCCCCACCAACTGCCGTTCATCCTGGGCGCCGAGGTTGCCGGCACCGTCGCCGCGGTCGGCGACGGAGTGACTGCGCTACGAGCCGGGGACAGGGTCGCGACCGCGGACGCGGTCGGAGCCTATTCCGAATACTGCCTTGCCGCAGCCGATGTCGTGGCATCGGTGCCGGACAGCGTGAGTTCCGACGTTGCCGCGGCGGCCATCCTGAAGGGGATGACCGCACACCTGCTCATCAAATCGGTGTACGCCGTGGAGTCCGGTGACGCTGTGCTGCTGCACGCCGGGGCCGGCGGGGTGAGCTTGATACTGACGCAATGGGCGACCACCCTTGGGGCCCGGGTCATCACGACCGCCTCCACCCCGCGCAAAGCGGAACTCTCGCGCGGCGCCGGCGCCGTCGAGGTGCTCGACTATCCGGAAGACCCGCAGCAGTTCGGCGCGCAAGTGCGCGCGCTCACCGGCGGCGAAGGCGTCGCCGCGGTCTACGACGGGGTGGGTAAGTCCACCTTCGATGCAAGCCTCGCCAGCCTGGCGATCCGGGGCACACTTGCGCTGTTCGGTGCTGCCAGCGGGCCGGTGCCGCCCCTTGATCCGCAGCGCCTCAACGCCGCCGGTTCAGTGTATCTGACCCGTCCGTCACGGCCGCATTTCATCCTCACGCGTGACGAGTTCACTTGGCGCACAGGTCAACTCTTTGATGCGATCGCCGCAGGCACCATCACGGTGACGGTGGGTGGCCATTATCCACTCGAGAATGCCACCCAAGCCCACCGCGACCTCGAGGGCCGCAAGACGGTCGGCTCGGTGGTGCTGACGCCATGACGGCCTTCAGGCGAAGGCGCTCAGCCCGGTAATCGCTCGGCCCACGGTCGGGGTGTTCATCTCCCGAGTGCCTTCAGACGAGTAGATCGCCTCGGCGTCTGGACCAAGCGACCCACATTGTGCTCCAACCAGATCCCGTGCAAAAGGCCCAGCCAGCGAGGAATGAATGTCCTTGTCGCTCATGCCCTTTCCCCGGGCTCGCGCAGAAACTCCTCGACGACGGGAGCGAGCTCGGCCGCGTTGTGAACCAGGTCGATGTGTCCGCCGGCATGCAGGTGCAGCCGCGAATGGGGCAGCAACGCGTTCATGACGTGGGCGTTTATCACCGGGATGATCGGATCATCGGTGCCGGACACGATCAAGGTCTCCTGCCGCACCGCCGGGAGCGCGAACAGGCTGGTCCAGATCGTCCCCGCAAGCAACTGGTGCAGGTAGCCGATCTTCGACCCGGCGTGCAACTGCCGCACGAACAGTCGCGCCACGTCCTCACCGTGGGCTCGAACCGTACCGCCGTAAAGCTCGCCCGCAATAGCCGCGGCGTAGTCGGGATCCGAGAACCTGCGCGGGGTCACCATTTTCGCCAACACGCGTGGATGCGCCGGCACCATCAGTGCTCCCGTGCCGGTCGCCACCAGCACCAGGCGCCGGCAGCGGCGCGGGTTCTGGAAGGCGAACTGCTGCGCAAGAGCCCCTCCCCAGGAGAGCCCGAGCACATCGACCACGCCGAATCCCAGTTTGGACAGCACCCGGCCCAGTACCCAGACGAGGTAGGGAAACCCATAGGGCGCAAGGGAGGTGGGCGATCCACCCGTCCCGGGGACGTCGAATCTGACGACTGTGCAGTCCAAATGCTCGACCAGGGGATCAAGCACCTCCAGGCTGGCGCCGATGCCGTTGCACACCACCAGCGGGACGCCGTTCCCGCGGCGCACGTTGACTCGGATCCGCTGACCACCGGCACAGATGTATCGCTCTTCGCCGATCGTGCTGGGCGATACCACTCGAAGCCTCCTCTGGGTTGAGCCGCGCATCGCTCATTTCTCCATCACGTAGCTGCCCGGCGCCGGACCGAGCGGCGGAAGGTCCTCGCCACCAAGGGCTTTAGGAGCGTCCACCTCTGGACCGCTGCGCTCGGCGAGCCAGCCGACGTAGTCCGGCCACCAGGAGCCAGGGTGCTTCTGGGCGGACTCGAGCCACTGTTGGGGATCCTCGGCGTCGACGGGGGCGACGCGGAACGACGCCTTGGGGTTGCCGGGCGGGTTGACCAGCGCCGCGATGTGACCGTTTGTGGACAGCACATAGCGGTTGTCCTTACTGCCGAGCAGGCGGGCGCTTCGATAGGTGGCCTGCCACGGAGAGATGTGATCGGCGATGCCGCCGACGACATAAGCATCGGCAGTGATCTTCGACAGGTCGACCGGGCTGCCCAACATGCTGGCCGCGCCAGGAGTGACCAGCGCGTTGTGCAGCCCCATCAACACCAGGTCGTGGTGCAGCGCGGCGGCCATCCGGGTGGTGTCGGCGTTCCAGAACAACACGTCGAAAGGCGCCGGCTTACGGCCCTGCACGTAGTTGTTCACCACGTACCGCCACACCAGGTCGGTGGGCCGGAGCCAGGCGAAAATCTCCGCCATGTCGCGCCCGTCGAGGAAACCCTTCCGGGTCGACACTCGAATCGCTGCCTGCGCCGCGCGATCGCTCATCGCGGCCGCCGCGAATCCTGCTCTGGTCTCATCCAGCACGGTCACCGCCAGGTTGAGGCCCGCGACCCGGTCACCCTCACCGATTTCGGCCAGGTGGGCCGCCGTCATCGCCGCCAAGATGCCACCAGAGCAGGTCGCCAGCAGGTGGGTGCTGTCGGCCCCGGTGATTTTCGCCGTCGCGGCCATTGCCTCCACGATCGCCGCGCCGTAGGCGTCGAAGCCCCAATCCCGGTGGCGGGCTTGTGGGTTGCGCCACGAGATGACGAAAACCTGCTGACCTTGCTGGACGAAGTACTCAATCATGCTGCGGCCGGGCGCGATGTCCATGACGTAATACTTGTTGATCACCGGTGGCACCAGAAGCAGTGGGATCTCGCGCACCTTGGGGGTTTGCGGGGCGTATTGAATCAGTTCGAACACCGAGGTTTGCAGCACCACCGCCCCCTTGGTGACGGCCAGATTCTCCCCCACCACAAAGGAATCGGGCTCGACCATCGCGGGCACGCGTGGCTTCGAAAGCATGTCGCGGGCAAAGGCTCTCATGCCTCGTACCGCGCTCAGGCCGCCGGTGTCGATTAGCGCCTTCCAGCCCAGCGGACTGATCAGCGGGTTGTTGCTGGGCGCCAGGCCCTCCACAACGTTGTCGACGACGAACTGCATCTTCTCATTGTCGCGCCAATCCAGCTGTGCGTCGGCAAGCAACTCCTCGGCGGTCTCGGAGCCCGCGAGATAGGCCTGCATGATTCGGTGCAACAACGGATTACCTTGCCACGCAGGGTCGGCGAAGCGTTTGTCGGCGCGTGCCGGAGCGCGATGCGACTTTCCGATCGCTATAGCGCTGAGTTCACGCGTCAACGTGCCTACCCGGTCGGCCACCGCACCGGGGTGCTGAGCGAGGTTGCCGGCAAGGCGGGCCCAAGTGGCGTTCGGCATCATTCGGCTGGCGAATGGCTTTGTGGCGCTGGTCAGGAGCAGGTCGAGCGGCGCGGCCAGCTCGTCGACTCCGGTCGTGGGGCCCTTGGGCGTAGCCATGATTATCGCGTGCTTTCGGTTGTCGGAACGGGTCCCTCCGTCGGAACGCGGATGTCGCGTTTCTGGACCTTGCCGGTGGGTCCTTTGGGCAGCTCCTCGACGAGCCACACCGTCCGCGGGTACTTGTAGGCGGCCACCCGGGCCTTGACGTAGTCGCGCAACTCGTCGACGGTCGCTGTGGCCCCCTTCTTGAGAGCGACCGCGGCGCCGACCTCTTCGCCAAGGGAGTCGTGCGGGATGCCGACCACGGCGGCCTCGGCCACGTCCGGGTGCTCGTAGAACACCTCCTCGATCTCGCGCGGGTAAACGTTGTAGCCGCCGCGGATGATCATGTCCTTTGTCCGGTCGACGATGTAGAAGTAGCCGTCCTCGTCGATGCGTCCGACGTCGCCGGTATTCAGCCACCCGTCGGGGGTGATCGTGGCCTTGGTGGCGTCCGGCAGATTCCAATAGCCCTTCATTACGTTGTGGCCCCGGATCTGGATCTCACCCGTCTGTCCTTGCGGGACCTCGACTCCGTCCAGATCGACCACCCGCATCTCGACGCCGTCGATCGGGGTGCCGATGGAACCCGCCTTGCGGGGCCGGCTCGGGTGGTTGAACGCGGCGGCCGGAGAGCTCTCGGAGAGCCCGTACCCCTCGAGAACGGCGCACCCAAAAGCCTTTTCGAAGTCGGTGAGGACCTGGACGGGCATCGCTGCACCGCCGGAAACACATACCCGTAGACTCCGCGTCGACCCGGGTTTGGCTTCGTCTGCCACACCGAGCAGCGCCGAGTACATCGTCGGCACACCCTCGAACACCGTGACGCGGTCGCGCTCGATGACCTCGAGTGCTTTGCGCGGGTCGAAGCGCGGGATGAGGGTCATCATCGCGCCCGCAAGTACTGATCCGTTGAGCCCGCACGTCAGTCCGAAGACGTGAAACAGTGGCAAGCAGCCCATCACCACGTCGTCGGGTCCCGTCTCGACGAGGGTGCGGACGCTGACTTCGGCGTTGCGGCTCAGGTTGCCGTGAGTGAGCATGGCGCCCTTGGGCTTGCCGGTGGTGCCCGACGTGTGCAGGATGACCGCGACGTCGTCGTCGTCGCGTTGCACCGGGGACTCTTGCGCGGGCAGATCGGCGGTGAGCTTGGCCAGCCCGGCGTCGTCGACCACCCAGCACCGAGCGCGCACCTCGGCCGCGCCGGCGGTGGCCTCCGCGGCGAAGGCCGGTGCCGCGAACAACGCCTTGGCGCCGCTGTTGGACAGGTAGTAGGCCACCTCGCGGGACTTCAGGAGAGGGTTCATCGGGACCGCGACAGCACCCCGATACATGATCCCGTAGAAAGCAATGGCAAAGGCGGGGGTGTTCGGCAGCATCACGCCCACCCGATCGCCGGGCTCAACCCCGGCCCGCTCCAACAGCGTTGCGACGCGAGCGGCTGCGGCGTCGAATTCGGCGAAGGTGAACTGCAAGTCGTCGCAGCGCAGTGCCACGCGGTCGGGATTGCGATCCTTCGACGCGACGAGGTTGGCGCTCAAAGCTGTCATGGGGAGCCTCCTACGAAGTGCTTGACGTGCTATTCCCAGGGTGGTCTTCACGGCGGCACACCACAATGTCTCCGCAAACAACGCCAAATCCGGTTCACTGTTAACGCGCACATCTGCCGATACCCGGGCATAGGGTCTCGGAGTATGGGAACGGCATCGAAAACCCGCGGAACCGGGCGCAGCGCGGCAGCTGATCCGTACGTCGTCGAGCTGGGCAAACTCATGCTTGCCCAGGCCCGGGGACTGGGCAAGGCGATGGCGGAGCTACTCTGCCGCGAGATCGACGCGTACCGCGACGGTACCGTCGTCAGCAAGGCCAAGGTGGCCGAAAGTTGCGTCGCCAACGTGACTTTCATCTTCGACTCGCTCACCGGGAACGACGATGCCGACGTTTCGATCGCGGCTCAAACCGGTACCGCCCGCGCGCTCGCCGGTGTGCCGCTGCCGGCCGTGATGACCGCCTACCGGATCGGTTTCCGATTCATGTGGGAAAAGACCCTCGCGACCGCGCGCGAAGCGGCGATACCCACCGACTCGATCCTGGATGCCACCGCGCGGGTCTTCCTCGCCCAGGACACCTTCGTTCAGGCGATGAGCACCGCCTACCGCCAACAACTGACCGCGCAGATCCTCGAGCGGGAAGAAGAGCGATCGGCGCTGGTGGAAGCGCTGCTGTCGCGGCGGATCACCGACAGACACAACCTGTGGGAAGCGGCCGACCTGCTGCGGCTTCCCACGTCGGGACCGTACGCCGTCGTCGCGGCGGAACTGCCTGCGATCGGAAAGCTGGGATTGCCGACCATCGAGAACAGGCTGTCGGTTCGTGACATCCGATCGGCGTGGCGACTGCTGCCCGACCTACAGGTCGGCATCGTCCACCTGAGGGGCCCCAAGACAGCTGATGCCCTCGACGCGCTCGTCGAGGTGCTTGGGCAGGCCGCGAGCGCGCGGGTCGGGATCAGCCCGCCGTTTCACGAGTTGTCCGAAACCAATGACGCCCTGCGCTTCGCGCGGCTGGCGCTCACCGGAAAGCCCCAGCCCGACTCACTCGTCGCGGTGTTCGACGACACCCCGCTTGCCGTGGCGGCGGTCAGCGCACCGGAGGTCATGGCGAAGATCGAATCGTCGGTGCTGGGCCGGTTGAACGCGCTGCCGGACGAGGAACGTTCGATCCTGCTCGATACCTTCCGGGCGTGGGTGGACGCCGGCGGCTCCGCCAATGACACTGCGGCCAAGATCTTCTGCCACCCCAACACCGTGCGGCACCGTCTGCACCGTATCGAGCAGCTGACGGACCGATCGCTCTCGCGGCCAAAGGATCTCGCCGAACTGTGTCTGGCTTTTGAAATCGAGCACCGATTGCCTTGAGGGCCAACATTTTTCGTACCCTACGCGCAGCCGACCTTGGCCAGGCTACGTACCCACAGTTCGCGCGCGAGGACGGGATCGTCCGCCGCGCGATTGGCTTTCGCGATTTTGCCCTTCGCGTAGTACTCGCCGGCAGCCCAGTCGACGCCGGGCGTGCTGGTCGCCAGCCAGACCAGCTGATCGGCGCCATGGTCGGCGGTCTTGATCAGTCGGCTCACCGGCGTGCGTTGCATGGTCGTCAGAAACCGTGACCCGGACGAGTGGCCGATGTTGGTATTGACGAAGCCGGGGTGGACGACCACCGCCGAAAGGCCGTCGCCACGGTAGCGCCGATGTAATTCCCTGGTAAACAAGATGTTTGCCAGCTTCGCCAGCGCATAGGCCCCGCTGGGCCGGCGCCGAGCGGTGGTTTCGAAATCGGTGATGCTGACTTTGCGAAGCAGTTTCTGCGACGAGCTGGACGTGTTGACGATTGTGGCACGCGAATCCAGCAGCACACCCATCAACAGCGTGGTGAGCAAGAACGGCGCCAGGTAATTGACCTGGAACGTGATCTCGTGACCGTCGCCCGTCTCGTGCAGCTTGCTGAACACGCCGCCGGCGTTGTTGCCCAACACGTCGATGCGTGGGTATTGGGCGCGAATTTTGTCAGCCAACGCTCGCACCTGGGACAGGTCGGCGTAGTCGGCAACGAAATAGTCCGCGTCCAGCTCCGCGGCTATGTCGGCGGCCTTGCTTTCCGACCGGCCCACCAGCACCACGTTCTCGCCGGCGCCCCGTATGCGTCGTGCCGCCGCGGCGCCGATGCCGTCACTGGCACCCGTGATGAGAATCGTCCTACGCCTCATTGCCAGACCTCCGCGAGGAGTCTAGCGATCGCGTTCGCCCACTCACACCAGCAAGTAGCGAATCGGCAGATGCTTCAGTCCGCCGACGAAGGTGGTGGCAGTCAGTTCCGGGTCACCGGTCAGTTCAATGGATTTCAGTCGGGGCAGCAGCTCCGAGAAGAAGCTGTTGACCTCCATGCGGGCCAGCGCGGCACCCATGCAGAAGTGCACGCCGTAACCGAAGGCCACGTGCTTGTTCGCGTCGCGACCCACGTCGAAGCGGAACGGGTCGTCGAAGGCCTCCTCGTCGCGGTTGGCCGAGACATAGGACAGCAGCACCGATTCCCCCGCGGCAATGGGCATGCCCCGCACGATGGTATCCGTCGCGGCGGTGCGCATGAATTCCTTGACCGGGGTGACCCAGCGGATCATCTCCTCGGTCGCCAATGGCATCAAGTCGAGGTTGTCACGCAAGCGCGCAAGCTGATCAGGGTTTTCGATCAGCGCGTGCAAGCCGCCGGAGATGGTGGCGCTGGTGGTGTCGTGGCCGGCGGTGGCAACGATGAGGTAGTAAGAGACGGTTTCGATGTCCGACAATGGTTCGCCGTCGACGCGGGCGTTCGCGATCGCCGACGCGAGGTCCTCGGTGGGATGCTCGCGGCGCGCGGCAGTCACTCCGTTGAAGTATTGAAACATGTCGAGTAGAGCCGGCAGCTGATCCTCGCTGCCGCTGCCGCGCTTGAATTCGCTGTCTTCACTGCCGAACAACTCCTGCGTCAGCTTGAGCATGCGGGCAAAGTCGGCCTCCG
>DASYBR010000003.1:0-11862 GCA_036500645.1 Mycobacterium sp.
GATCTCGACCGCCGTTAGCTAGAGATCTCGGCAAATACCCGGCGCGCCTCTCAGGCCGCTCTCAGGCGCTAGGACGAAACTAGTGGCCGTGCGGATATTGGTCGTTGACGACGATCGCGCGGTGCGCGAGTCGCTGCGGAGGTCGTTGGCGTTCAACGGCTACTCCGTCGAGTTAGCTCATGACGGGGTCGAGGCCCTCGACATCATCGCCAGCGATCGGCCCGACGCGCTCGTGCTGGACGTGATGATGCCACGCCTGGACGGGCTCGAGGTGTGCCGTCAGCTCCGCAGCACCGGCGACGACCTGCCGATCCTGGTGCTCACCGCCCGCGATTCGGTGTCCGAGCGGGTGGCCGGCCTGGACGCCGGCGCCGACGACTACCTGCCCAAGCCGTTCGCCCTCGAGGAGCTGCTGGCCCGGATGCGGGCGCTGCTGCGTCGCACCAAGCCGGAGGAGGACGCCGACTGGGTCGCGATGCAGTTCTCCGACCTGACTCTGGACCCGGTGACCCGTGAGGTCATGCGCGGGCAGCGCCGGATCAGCCTGACCCGCACCGAGTTCTCACTGCTTGAAATGTTGATCGCCAACCCGCGCCGGGTGCTCACCCGCAGCCGCATCCTCGAGGAGGTCTGGGGATTCGACTTCCCCACCTCGGGCAATGCGCTGGAGGTCTACGTAGGCTACTTGCGCCGCAAAACCGAAGCCGACGGTGAGCCGCGACTGATCCACACGGTGCGCGGGGTCGGATACGTCCTTCGGGAGACGCCTCCTTAATGATGCGGTTCCAACGATGATCTGGTTCCAACGGCACCAGCGCGCGCCGCTGCGGGCGACGAGTTCGCTGTCGTTGCGCTGGCGAGTCATGCTGCTGGCGATGTCGATGGTGGCGATGGTCGTCGTGCTGATGGCCTTCGCTGTCTACGCCGTGATTTCGGCCGCGCTCTACAGCGATATCGACAACCAACTGCAAAGCCGGGCGCAGCTACTGATCGCCAGCGGTTCGTTGGCCGCGGACCCCGGCAAGGCCATCGAGGGCACCGCATACTCGGACGTCAACGCGATGCTGGTGAATCCCGGCCACTTCATCTACACCGCGCAGCAGCCCGGTCAGACCCTGCCCGTGGGTTCGGCGGAAAAGGCCGTCATCCACGGTGATTTGTTCATGTCCCGGCGCACCGCCGGCGATCAGCGCATCCTCGCCATCCACCTGCCCAACGGCAGTTCGTTGTTGATCTCCAAGAGCCTCAAGCCGACCGAGGCGGTGATGACCAAACTGCGCTGGGTGCTGTTGCTCGTCGGCGGCATCGGGGTGGCGGTCGCCGCGGTGGCGGGTGGCATGGTCACCCGGGCCGGGCTGCGTCCGGTGGGCCGGCTGACCGAAGCCGCTGAGCGGGTGGCGCGCACCGACGACCTGCGGCCCATCCCGGTGTTCGGGAGCGACGAATTGGCCAGGCTCACTGAGGCTTTCAACTTGATGCTGCGGGCGTTGGCCGAGTCCCGGGAGCGGCAGGCGCGATTGGTCACCGATGCCGGACACGAATTGCGAACTCCGCTGACGTCACTGCGTACCAACGTCGAGCTGCTGATGGCTTCGATGGAACCGGGGGCGCCGCGGCTGCCCGAGCAGGAGATGGTCGACCTGCGTGCCGACGTGCTCGCCCAGATCGAGGAATTGTCAACGCTGGTAGGCGATTTGGTAGACCTCACCCGCGACGACGCGGGTCAGGTGGTGCACGAGCAGGTCGACATGTCCGAGATCGTCGATCGCAGCCTCGAGCGAGTTAGGCGGCGGCGCAACGACATTCACTTCGATGTCGAAGTCACCCCCTGGCAGATGTACGGCGATACCGCCGGTCTGTCGCGGGCGGTGCTGAACCTGCTGGACAACGCGGCCAAGTGGAGCCCGCCGGGTGGCCACGTCGGTGTCACGATGAGGCAACTCGACGCGTCGTACGCGGAGCTGGTGGTTGCCGACCACGGGCCGGGAATCCCGCCACACGAGCGCCGTCTGGTGTTCGAGCGGTTCTACCGCTCGACGACGGCGCGAGCCATGCCCGGTTCGGGGCTCGGCCTGGCGATCGTCAAGAAGGTGGTGCTCAACCACGGGGGAATGTTGCGCGTCGAGGACACCGTGTCGGGCGGCCAACCCCCGGGAACCTCTTTTTACGTGCTGCTCCCCGGCCGGCCGATGCCCGGTCCGACGTATCCCGGGTCGGCTGACGGGGTCGAAACCCCAGGGTCGCAGGCCGGAAGCCAACCGAGTGCCCCCGTAGTTGGCAACCAGGCGAACTCTCGGGAATCGGCGAACGTTATCTCAGTGGACTCTCAGTCCGCGCGGGCAAGGTAGGTCTGCAGCTACTGTTAATCCGAGCCGAGTCGAGCCGACGAGCCGGAACACCTGAGATAGAGGAAGAGCGACTTAGCGACATGACGAATGACCCGAGGTATTCGCCACCGCCGCAGCAGCCGGGATACCCTCCGGCGCCGCACCAGCCGGGTCCCGTCCCGAGCCATGGCGGGCCCCCAGCCTACGGGCAGGGGCATCAGCAACCGTATAACCAGCAATTCGACTGGCGCTATCGATCGCAGCCGTCTCAGACGACCCAGTTCCGTCCCCCGTATGAGCCGTTCAGCGGCACCCCGGGCCGGATTCCTGGCGGCCCCGGGACAGCGCCAATCCCCGGCATGATGCCGCCCCCGCCTGCTCACCAGCCGCCCCAAAAGCGTTCTCGTGCAGGACTCTTGACGGCAGGTGCGGTGGCCATCGCGGTGGTGTCGGCCGGCATCGGTGGTGCCGCGGCAACCGTCGTCGAGCTGGGCACCCACTCCACCGGCGGCAACGGGCACAGCATCCTCGGCGGGGCCGCGCCAAGCGTCCCGGCCGCCAACATGCCGCCCGGCAGCGTGGAACAGGTCGCCTCGAAGGTGGTGCCCAGCGTAGTGATGCTGGAGACGGATCTGGGGCGTCAGTCCGAAGAGGGTTCCGGCATTATTCTGTCGGCCGACGGGCTGATCCTGACCAACAACCACGTGGTCGCGGCTGCCGCGAGCCCCGCCAAGGGGCCTGGCGGCCCAGGCAGCCAAGGCGGCCCCGTAATCCCGGGTGGTCCTGGCGGTCCGAGTGGTCCTGGTGGCCCCGGCGGTCCCGGTGGTCCTGGTGGCCCCGGGGGTCCCAGTGGTGCGCCCGGTGGTCCCGCTGCCAAGACCACGGTGACGTTCTCCGACGGTCGCACGGCGCCGTTCACGGTGTTGGGTGCCGACCCAACCAGCGATATCGCCGTGATTCGCGTGCAAGGCGTTTCGGGACTCACGCCCATCTCGTTGGGGTCGTCCTCCGATCTGCGCGTCGGTCAGCCGGTTGTGGCGATCGGATCGCCACTGGGCCTGTCGGGCACGGTGACCACGGGCATTATCAGCGCCATGAACCGGCCGGTCTCCACGACGGGCGAGTCGGGCAACCAGAACACCGTGCTGGATGCGATCCAGACCGATGCCGCGATCAACCCGGGTAACTCCGGTGGTGCGCTGGTCAACATGAACGGCCAGCTGGTGGGCGTCAACTCCGCGATCGCCACCCTGGGCGCCGATTCGCCGGATGCCCAGAGCGGGTCCATCGGCCTGGGCTTCGCGATCCCGGTCGACCAGGCCAAGCGCATCGCCGACGAGTTGATCAGCACCGGCAAGGCTTCTCACGCTTCGCTCGGTGTGCAGGTCACCAGTGACAAGGGCACCCCGGGCGCCAAGGTTGTCGACGTCGTTCCCAACGGTGCGGCCGCGACGGCCGGCGTGCCGAAGAACGTGACCGTCACCAAGGTGGACGACCGCCCGATCAACAGTGCCGACGCATTGGTCGCCGCCGTGCGATCCAAAGCGCCCGGCGACAAGATTTCGCTGACCTTCTCCGATCCCGCTGGTGGCAGCCGTACCGTGCCGGTGACCCTGGGGAAGGCGGACCAGTGATGAGAGTCGAGGAACCCTCGGTGACGGGTTTATCCGAGCTCGGATATACGGTTGCACCCATGGAAACGGGTGCCGAGTTGGTAGTCGGCCGGGCTCTGGTCGTGGTGGTCGACGATCGCACCGCGCACGGCGACGAGGACCACAATGGGCCGCTGGTCACCGAGCTGCTCACCGAGGCGGGGTTCGTCGTCGACGGTGTGGTCGCGGTAGCGGCTGACGAGGTCGAGATTCGAAATGCGCTGAACACTGCGGTGATTGGCGGGGTGGACCTGGTGGTCTCGGTCGGCGGGACGGGTGTCACGCCGCGCGACGTCACCCCGGAAGCCACCCGCGAGATCCTGGATCGGGAGATCCTGGGTATCGCGGAAGCCATTCGGGCGTCGGGACTCTCCGCAGGAATCATCGACGCCGGGCTATCCCGCGGTCTGGCCGGCGTGTCCGGAAGCACCCTGGTGGTGAATCTGGCCGGTTCCCGCTACGCGGTGCGCGACGGGATGGCGACGCTAAATCCGCTGGCAGCCCAGATCATCGGGCAGCTGTCGAGCCTGGAGATCTGAGCCCGCCCGAGATCAGAGGCGCTCGGCGTCCGCCCGGGGCCCGTGCTCAGGAGGCGGCGTGGTGGCCGTCCCGCCGTGCTTGCCGGACGAACTCCCGTTCGTCTGGCCCAGCAGGTCGCGGATCTCGGTGAGCAACACGATCTGAGCATCGTCGGCCTGCTCGACCTCACCCCGCTTGCGCAGCGTCGTGTACGGCAGCACGACCAGGAAGTACACCACCGCGGCGATGATGATGAAGTTGATGGCGGCCGACAAGACATTGTTGAGGTCGATGGTCTGACCGCCGCCGATGCTGATACGCAGGACGCCGATATCGGACTTCTGGTTGACCCCGATCCGGTTGATCAGCGGTTTGATGATGCTGTCGGTGAATTGCGTGACCAGCGCGGTGAACGCGGTACCGATAACGACCGCGGTCGATAGATCGATGATGTTGCCCCGTGAGAGAAACTCCTTGAACCCCTTGAACATTGGGCGGTCCCTTTCTGTACCGGACAGAGTTTGCTGCAGATCGCGTGGCGGGCAGCGGCCTTCAGGCTCAGTGCAGGGTCAGCGTCACGGCCTGCCCCAACGTCGAACCGGCAACCGTGTTCGCCACGCGAGCCGGCAGCGCAACTAACACTACGCGGTCACTGTCTGCGGCCTGGACTTTTTCCTTGGCCGACACGAGTACCACCACCGCGTCGGTGGCCACCACCTTGGGGGTGGCTTGAGCGATCTCCTGCGGGCCGCTGGTCGGCGCTGCCAGCACGTCGACGACGTCGCCGACGCGGACCAGGTCGATCAACGCCCCGTCCGCCAGGTGCAGCGGCACGATGCGGGCGCCGGGTCCCGCCTTCGACGCGATTGCGGCCTCGGCCAGTCGGCTGCCCAGTAGCCGGACGTCGGTAAGCACCTCGCCGCGCCTCGTCGGGCCGGCCAGGGTCGCGCCGATCACCGCGCCCACGTCGACCTGCGACCCGTCGGGAACGGTTGTCGCCAAGCGCTTTTCGAGTCCCACGTCGGCGGGGGTCAGCGCGGTGCCCGGACGCAGGTCGCGCTCGACCACCACGACTTGGGCATACTCACCGGCGGGATCTGAGCGCAGCGCGGCCACCCCGGCCAGCACTACGAGCCCGGCCGCGGCGACTCGCCGCGCGAGCACGGTTCGCGTCCAGTCAGGACGCAACCAGATCGACAGCCGGCTGAATAGGCTTGGGTTCAGCGAAGATTCGCCCACGCCGCAACGCTAGGCGCAAAAAGACCGCTCGGAATGCGGGGCGGAGACGCGTTGTGGATAACTCGTCAGCTGGTGGCGGCAGCGGTCGATGCAGTGGAGCTGCTGCTCGACTTGTCGCTGGCGCCGGACTTTTCGGTCGAGCTGGACTTGTCGCTCGAGCTGGAGTTGTCGCTCGAGCTGGAACTCGATCCGCTGTCGCTCGTCGAGGAACCGTTGGTCGAGGCCTTCGAACTCTTGGAGGACTCCCGGCTGTCGGTGCGGTAGAAACCGCTGCCCTTGAACACCACGCCCACGGAGTTGAAACGCTTGCGCAGCCGACCGGAGCAGCGTTCGCACGTGGTCAGCGCATCGTCGGTGAAGGCCTGCACGACGTCGAAGCGATCATCGCACTCGGTGCACTGGTAGCTATAAGTCGGCACTAAAACCTCCGGATGATTCCAATCTAATTAGCACTCTAGCGTCCTAAGTGCTAGAACCGCCACGTGACATGTCTCATTCCCGATGTGTCATCGAAGCATTGAGAGCGATCAAACCAGCCCGCGGCGTCAGCGCGTGGGTCATAGGGATGTCATGCGGCTCCGCCGGCAGCGCGTCGACCAGCTCAGTGTCGCGCACCACCGCGATGAGCCGCGCGTGCGGGTCGCGGGCGCCAAGGGAGCGATCGTAAAAACCCCGCCCCCGCCCCAGCCGCACCCCGGCGTGGTCCACGGCCAGCGCCGGCACGAGCACCAGGCCGGCCTCCGCTAGTGCAGAGGCCGGCAGCCACGGTTGAGGCGGCTCGAGCAACCCCCACCGCCCGGCGGCCAGTGACCCGGGCCGGTACTCGCCCCAGCGCAGCGGCAGGGCCGCGTTGTCGGCGTCGGTCCGCGCGACCGGCAGCAGGACGCGTCCAGAGCGCTCCAGCAACACATCGAGCATCTCGACGGACCCCGGTTCCGCGCCCACGGGCACATAGGCGCAGACCGTGCTGTCGCTGCTCACGATGTTTTGCAGAGCTTCCAGTTGCTCGCGAAGCAGCCGCGCCTCGGTGGCTCGAACCTCGTCGGCAACGCGGCGCCGGGCAGCGAGCAACTGTTCGCGCAACGCGGCTTTGCTCGTGGTCGGCATGCCCCAACCATGACAGGCCGAGGTTTGCCCGCGCCACATCGACTCGGCAAACCGGATGAGGGTTATCGTGTGAACAATGTCAAGCCCAAACGTGGTGGTTCCACGCACGGCGATCGTGCCCGCCGCCGGCCTTGGTACCCGCTTTTTGCCAGCGACGAAGACCGTTCCCAAAGAGCTGCTGCCCGTCGTCGATACGCCCGGCATTGAGCTGGTCGCCGCCGAGGCGGCCGAGGCAGGTGCCGAGCGGCTGGTGATCATCACCTCCGAGGGCAAAGACGGTGTCGTCGCGCATTTCGTCGAGGACCTGGTGCTGGAAAGCACCCTGGAGCAACGCGGAAAAACGGCGATGCTCGACAAGGTCCGTCGCGCGTCGCAACTGATCAAGGTCGAATCCGTCGTGCAAACCGAACCGCTGGGCTTGGGCCATGCGATCGGGTGTGTGGAGCCCACGCTGTCCGACGACGAGGACGCCGTAGCGGTGCTGCTGCCCGACGATTTGGTGCTGCCCACCGGCGTACTGCAGATCATGTCGAAAGTGCGGGCCCATTACGGCGGCAGTGTGCTGTGCGCCATCGAGGTGGCACCCGAAGAGATCAGCGCCTACGGCGTTTTCGACGTCGAACCGGTGCCCGGGGACGACAACCCCGACGTGCTCAAGGTCAACGGCATGGTCGAGAAGCCGAAGACCGAGGACGCCCCATCGATGTTCGCCGCGGCGGGCCGCTACGTGCTGGACCGTGCGGTCTTCGACGCGTTGCGCCGCATCCACCGCGGGACCGGCAACGAAGTTCAGCTCACCGACGCGATCGCGTTGCTCATTTCTGAGGGCCACCCGGTGCACGTCGTCGTGCATCGCGGATCTCGACACGACTTGGGAAATCCCGGCGGCTACCTCAAGGCTGCGGTTGACTTTGCATTGGATCGTGATGACTACGGCCCGGAGTTGCGGCGATGGCTGGTTTCCCGATTGGGCCTGGCCGAGCGGTAGCCGAGCCGTAGCGCGCGACCCGTCAAGGCACCGAGGGCAGAGAGGCGCGCTGTGCGTTCTGTGGAGGAGCAGCAGGCCCGGATAACTGCCGCCGCGGTTGCTCCGCGACCGATACGTGTGGCGATCGCCGAGGCGCAGGGATTGATGTGCGCCGAGGAAGTGGTGACCGAGCGGCCCATGCCCGGGTTCGACCAGGCCGCGATCGACGGTTATGCGGTACGCAGCGTCGACGTGCTGGGTATCGGCGAGCTGGGCGGCGAGAGTCTCGGTGAGTTGGCGGACGACTCGGGCGACGTGGGCGAATACGAAGACCGGCGCGAGGGGCTGGTGCTGCCGGTGATGGGCACCATCGAGGCCGGCGCGCGCTCGCCCAGCCGCCTGCAACCCAAGCAGGCCGCCCGGGTGCACACCGGTGCCCCGCTGCCCACGCTGGCAGATGCGGTCCTCCCATTGCGGTGGACGGACGGTGGTACGTCGCGCGTGCGCATCCTGCGGGGGGCGCCGTCGGGTGCCTATGTGCGTCGGGCCGGGGACGATGTCCAGCCCGGCGACGTGGCGGTGCGCGCCGGAACGGTCATCGGCGCGGCGCAGGTCGGACTGCTGGCGGCGGTTGGGCGCGAACGGGTATTGGTGCACCCGCGGCCCCGGCTGTCGGTCATGGCGGTGGGCGGAGAACTGGTCGACATCTCGCGCACCCCGGGAAACGGGCAGGTCTACGACGTCAACTCCTACGCGTTGGCGGCCGCGGGCCGCGATGCCGGCGCCGAGGTCAACCGGATCGGCATCGTCGGCAGCGACCCCAAAGAACTGCGCGACATGGTCGAGGGCCAGATCAATCGTTCTGAGGTCCTCGTGATCGCGGGTGGCGTCGGCGGCGCATCGACCGAGGCGGTGCGGTTGTTGCTTTCCGAGCTCGGGGAGATGGAAGTGGTCCGAGTCGGGATGCATCCGGGGTCCATTCAGGGCTTCGGTCAGCTGGGCCGCGACCGTGTCCCGACGTTTCTACTGCCCGCCAATCCGGTCAGCGCTCTAGTCGTCTTCGAGGTGATGGTCCGGCCGCTGATCCGGTTGTCGCTGGGTAAGCGTCAGCCGATGCGCCGTATCGTGCAGGCCCGCACTCTGTCACCGATCGCGTCGGTCGCCGGGCGCAAGGGCTACCTGCGCGGCCAGCTGATGCGCGACCAGGAGAGCGGGGAGTACCTGGTGCAGGCGCTTGGGGGAGCTCCGGGAGCGTCATCGCACCTGCTGGCCACCCTCGCCGAAGCGAACTGTCTGGTCGTGGTGCCCAGCGGCGCCGAGCAGATTCGCACCGGTGAGATCGTGGACGTCGCGTTCCTCGCGCAGCGCGGCTGATCCGGACGCTGCAAACGCCCGTGAATCTTTTGCGCTCCAATTCTCGTCATCCTGGTTGGCCCCAAAGCGTTGGGCCGCTTCGGGTTCCGGCCGGAACTGTGCGACTGCGGGCGGTGCGGATGCGTGACGGCGCGCAATGGAGCCGCATCCGGTTGGCGGATCGCGCCCATCTCGAGCCGTGGGAACCAAGCGCCGACGGCGATTGGATAATCCGCCATGCGGTTGCCGCGTGGCCGCCGTTGTGTTCGGGGCTGCGTTCCGAGGCCCGCAAGGGTCGCATGCTGCCCTACGTCATCGAGCTGGACGGGCAGTTCTGCGGTCAGCTGACCATCGGCAACGTGACCCACGGGGCGTTGCGTTCGGCGTGGATCGGTTACTGGGTGCCACGCTCGGCAACCGGCGGCGGGGTGGCCACCGCGGCGCTGGCGCTGGGCCTCGACCACTGTTTTGGCCCGGTGATGTTGCATCGCGTCGAGGCCACGGTGCGTCCCGAGAACGCCGCCAGCCGGGCGGTGCTGTCGAAGGTCGGCTTTCGGCAAGAAGGTTTGCTCGAGCGCTATCTCGAGGTCGACCGGGCGTGGCGGGATCACCTGTTGATGGCCATCACCGTCGAGGAGGTGGCCGGTTCGGTCGCATCGGCCCTGGTCCGCTCGGGGCATGCTCGCTGGGCCTGATCGCTGTTGATCCGGGCTACGAACTGTGGCTAGCGCGACACGAGTGACACTTGGTGCTTGTGAGAGGCAAATTACAGGTGTGTAATTGTCCTGGTCGCTATGACCCGGCCGCGCGGGCCACAGATGGCCTCGCGGGGATGGGAACCAAAGAGAGCAGGTCGTCATGCCCAGCATCCCGCAGTCATTGTTGTGGATTTCGCTTGTGGTGCTCTGGCTGTTCGTTCTGGTTCCAATGCTGGTCAGCAAGCGTGACGCGGTGCGCCGCACCAGCGACGTGGCGCTGGCGACCCGAGTACTCAACGGCGGCGCCAACTCGCGCCTGATCAAGAGAACCGGCCCGGCCGCGGGTCACCGCAGCGATCCCGACTGGAAGCCGGAGGAGGACTCGGCCGAGAGCGAGTTCGACGAGGAGCGCGACTTCTCCGAGGATGCGGACCGCGACGAGGATCTAGAAGGCGAGGACAACGACGACACCGACGAGCTGCGGCCACGGGGCGCGGTTGTCATGAAGTTCGCGGCCGCCGAGCGGACCGAGCCCGACTACCTCGACGTCGATGTGGTCGAGGACTCCCAAGCGCTTCCGGTGGGCGTCAGTGCCGTGGTGTCCGAGCCGGAATCGTCGGCGGACACCGAAGCGGACGCCGATGCGGACGACGAGGCCGAACTCGACACCGAGGGCATCGCCCAACGCAGCGACGAAGACGACGACAGCTACGAATACGTCGACGACTCTTCGGGTTTGGAGCCCGAGGGCGACGACGAAGCCGACGAGGAGATGCCGTCGCCCGGCCCGCGGAATGCGTCACGGCGACGCCGGTTCGACGAAAAGACCGCCGCCGCGGTCACGGCCCGCAAATACGCGTTCCGCAGGCGTGTGCTGATGGTGATGGCCGTCGTCCTGGTCGGCTCGGCCACGGCGGCGTTCGAGGTGTCGCCCAGCGCGTGGTGGGTGTGCGGCAGCGCCACCACGGTGACGATGCTCTACCTGGTCTACCTGCGCCGCCAGACCCGCATCGAGGAGAAGGTGCGCCGTCGCCGGATGCAACGGATGGCGCGTTCGCGCCTTGGCGTGGAGAACACCCACGACCGCGAGTACGAGGTGGTCCCGTCGCGGTTGCGCCGCCCGGGCGCGGTGGTCCTGGAAATCGACGACGAGGACCCGATCTTCGAGCATTTGGAGTACGCGATGCCGATGCGCAACTACGGCTGGCCGCGGGACTTGCCGCGCGCCGTGGGCCAATAGCGCTCGCAGTTCGGCCATTGGTGTCGCGGCTGGTAGCCTGCTAGCGATCAGGGGCTATGGCGCAGTTGGTAGCGCGACTCGTTCGCATCGAGTAGGTCAGGGGTTCGAATCCCCTTAGCTCCACCGCATTTCCACAGGTCAGATATAGCTTTTGAAGTTACGCCGGATGTGACGCAACAGATGACGTAACATCAGGGGTTGTGGCAAGTATCCACGCCCAAAAGAATCGCACCGAGAACACCTATCGCGTGCTGGGGCGCCAGGATGGCCGCCAGCGCTCGCTGTCCTTCGAAAACCTCCCTGCCGCAGAGCGTTTCAAGGCCCTGTTGGAGGACCACGGTCCGGACGAGGCGCTGCGCATTATCGAGCTCGACGAGATCGGTCGTCACGTCCCGACGGTCACCGAGTGGCTCTACACGCACATCGAGAACCTGACTGGTGTGGAGCCGGCGACCCTCGTGCGCTACCGCACCTACGTCGCGCGCGACATTGATCCGGTGTTTGGCCCGATGCCGGTCTCGGCGGTCACCGAGACCACTATCGCGCGCTGGGTGAAGCAGCTCGGCGGCAGCGGAAAGACGATCGCGAACAAGCACGGGTTTTTGTCGGGGGCGCTCAACGCCGCGGTGCGCGCCGGCGTGATCGCGTCCAACCCATGCCAGGGCCGGCGGCTGCCGCACACGCGCGTGGAGGAGACGGTGTTTCTCACGCCGCCGGAGTTCCGGCTATTGCGGGATCACATCGAGCGCGAACGCTGGAA
>DASYBR010000004.1:0-14532 GCA_036500645.1 Mycobacterium sp.
GACGTGCAGCGCCGGTTGTGGGCGGTCTCCGAGGAACTCACCGGCGTCGTCTACCCCTTCGACTGACCCGCGCGGCGGGCGACACTGAAGACATGTCCCTCGTCGTGCCGCCCTATCCGCCGCCCCGCTATACCGCCGACGAGCCGGAGGCCAGCGCCTGGCTGAAGCGAGCCGACCAGCCGCCGGACTATGAGACACCGGGGGTCAAGTACCGCTACCTGGCGAATCAACAGGCCACCGACGGCGATTACGGGCTGTACCGGGTCGACATCGGCCCGGCCGCCGGTGGTCCCGGACCACATTTCCATCGCGCGATGTCGGAGGCCTTCTTTGTCCTATCCGGGACGATGAAGCTCTACGACGGCACCGACTGGGTCGACGGCCATCAGGGTGATTTCCTCTACGTGCCGCCGGGCGGCGTCCACGGTTTCCGCAACGAGGCCGACGAGTCGGCGTCGATCCTGATGCTCTTCGCCCCCGGGGCGCCGCGCGAGGCCTACTTCGAAGGGTTTGCGTCGCTGGCCGACATGACCGATGACGAGCGGCGGGAGTGGTTCGTTCGGCACGACAACTATTTCGTCTGAGCCGCCGTCAAGTCGCCGTTGACGTAGCGCTGCAGGTTGGGGGCGATCGCCGCGATCGCCTCGTCGTCGGTCATTGACGCGACAGGCTCGATTTTCCAGACGTAGCGCATCAGGCCGAAGCCCATCATCTGTGACGAGATGAGCCCGCTGCGGATCAGGCGGTCCCGTTCGTCGACACCCAACTGCGAGACGCCCATCAGGCTGCCCTCGACGACGCGGCGCAGTTTCTCGCGGGTGGAGGGTTCGTGGGCCGCGGTTTGTAAGATGGCCCGCAGTGTCGGCCCGATCTCGTCGTCGGCCCAGCTGGCCAGCAGGAGTCTGATCAGCGCAGCGCCGAGCTCGTCGATCGGGCTGGTCCATACCTTGGCTACGCTTTCCAGCCACTTCTGCGGCGGATTCGTCGCGGCGTCCAGCAGGCCCCCCTTCGAGCCGAAGTAGTGGTAGACCAGCGCGGGATCGACGTCGGCCGCACGCGCGACGGCCCGGATCGTCGTTCCGGCCCAGCCTTGTTCGGCGAATTCGGTGCGAGCGGCGCCGACGATCCGGGCGGCCAGCACTCCGCGTTCATCCCGTGGGCCTGGTGTCGTCGCCATCTTTGCCATAAGTTTCATCATAGCGTGAAATTCCTCTTGCGTTGAGACTAGTTTCAACGTAGCGTGAGACTCGTCCAGAGTTTCAACGCTACGTGAAAATCAGGGAGCGACCATGAGCACCACCCCAGACGCGGAAGTACTCGTCGTAGGCGCCGGACCGGTCGGTCTGGTTGCGGGCGCCGAACTCGCCCGGCGCGGCATCCGCGTTCGGGTGATCGACAAGCTGGCACACCCGACCGACCAGTCCCGCGCGATCGCGGTCCATGCCCGCAGCCTGGACATGCTCGACCGGATGGGAATCGTCGACGAGATGCTGAGCACCGGCATCAGGGCTGTCGCGATGGAGCTGTACGCGGCCGGCCGCAAGCTGTTCCGCGTACCGTTCAGTGAGGTTGACAGCGCGTTCCCGTTCACCCTCACGACGGCTCAGACCGAAACCGAACGTGTGCTCGGCGAGCACTTGTTGTCGCTTGGGATCGCGGTCGAGCGTGGTGTCGAGCTCGTCGGGCTGACTCAGGACGAGCAGGCCGTGCAGGTGAACCTTCGGCGCGAGGACGGTTCGACCGAACAGGCCAGCGTCTCCTGGGTGATCGGTGCCGACGGCGGCCACAGCAACACGCGCAAACTGGTCGGCACCAAGCTTTCCGGTTCGTTTGTGGGTGAGCGTTTTCTGCTCGGCGACGTCGTGGCCGAGCACACCCTGGATCTGGATGCCATGCACACGTTCTTCGCGCCCGACGGACCGGTGGTCGTGCTGCCAATGCGCGGCGGGCGGATGAGATTTCTCGCCGAGATCCACGACGCGCCAGGCACGCCGCTGAACTTGAACCCGACGCCGGATGAGCTCCAGGCGATCCTCGACCGGCGCATCGGTGGCATCAGGATCGTGCAGCCGCACTGGCTGACGTGCTTCGAAATCCACCACGCGCGCGTTCCGGCCTACCGCTGGGGCCGTGTCTTCCTGGCCGGTGACGCCGCCCACATCCACAGCCCGGCCGGCGGCCAGGGCATGAACACCGGCATGCAGGACGCGTTCAATCTCTCCTGGAAGCTGGCTGCGGTGATCAAGGGCGACGCAGGCCAGATCCTGCTGAACAGCTACGAAGCCGAGCGCATGCCGGTCGCCGACGGTGTCATCGCGTTCACCAATCGTCTCACCAAGGTCGGCACGCTGTCCGGCCTGCCGCGCCAGCTGCGCGACCTGGCGGTGCAGGCACTTTCCCACCTTCCTGCCGCGCGACGGTTCATGGCCGAAACAGCCGAAGAGGTCAACGTCGGCTACCAGAACAGCCCGATCGCCGTGGGACGGCGCCCGAAAGGCGCCAAAGTCGCTGCCGGCCAGCATGTTCCGCACGTCGTCGATGAGGCGTTGCAGAAGCAACTCAGTGTCGTTTGCGGAGCGCAGAACACCAGTCACGTCGTGCTCACCGTTGCCTCGTCGCAAGTGGCCCCGGCCGCGGGGGAGGGTCAGACGCAGGTGCTGGTGGCCGGAGACGCCACACACGTCGCCGGCTACGACGCCGTCATCGCTGACCCGAAAGAGATTGTCGCGCAGCGATTTGGCCTGAAGAAGGGTGGGCGTGTAGTGATTCGGCCCGACGGCTACATCGGCGCCGTCGCCTCCCTGGACGACACGACAACCGTCGCCGAATACTTCGCCAAAGTGAGGAACTGAAATCCATGTACACCTATGACGTCACCGCCGCGGCCATGTTCAAAGACCGCACCCACCAGTTCGAGAAGTTCGGCATCCCACTCGAAGACATCAACCGGGTCGCCGCGGCAACCACCGACATGTGGGTCGACGCGCCCGGCGGCTGGCCCTACGAATGGTCGAATCTGGCTGCCGATTACGCCGGCCGCGGCGACCACTACCTGGCGTCACTGGCCTACGGCTGCGCGAAGTTCCCCTGCCTGGCCGACCGGACACGGGTGCGGGCCCTGCAGAACCAGCTCGAGCAATTCGAGCTGGCGGCCAAGGAATTCCCGGTGAATTTCGAACGGCGGGTCATCACGGTACCCTATCGCGGCGGCACCGCCGAGGTTGCCGTGCACCTGTACTCAGGCGACGGCGACTACCCGGCGCGACCGGTGCTGATCGCCAGCGGCGGAGTGGACACCTGGAAGATGGACATCCATCCGTGGTGGGTCGGCTTCACGATGAACGCCGGGGTGACCACCCTGGCCTTCGATCACCCCGGCACCGGTGAAACGGCGATCCCGCTCGACCAGTACGCCGATGAGGTGATCCGCGGAATCGCGGACTACGCAAGAACACTCGGTGACGCCCACGTCGCCCACTTCGGCGTCTCGTTCGGCGGCAACTTCGCAGCGATGTCGGGCTTGACCGAAATCGTGGACGCGGCCATCGACTTGGGCGGGCCCGTGGTCGCCGCATTTGGCGCCGAGAACGCGAAGAACCTGCCCTTCGGCATGCACGACATTCTCGGCAACGCCATGCACTGGGACCACTCGCCCACGCTTGACGAGCTGATGGCCGGCCTCCAGCAGCTCAACCGCCGAGAGCTACTGGCACAGCAACGAAATTCGCCGACATTGGTGGTAAACGGCGCCGACGACTACTTCGTTCCGCAGTCGGACACCCTGGTCTTCCGGGGGCGCCCGAACACCGAGGTTGACTTGATCGAGGGCACCGGGCATTGCGCGATGAGCAAGGCTCCGGAGGTGGTGCCGAAGTTGATCGCCTGGCTGCGCACTCAGCTCAGCTCGTAATCCCCTGGCACCATGGCGCGAGTGCGCTCGAAGAATTTCATTCCGCTGTAAGGTAATTGGGTGACCACCTTGCCACTGGGATGACGGAAGTAATTGGTGCAGGCCAGCCAGACCTTGCCTACCATGTCGGCCTGGATCTCGTCGTTGTAACGGCGCTGCGCCTCGGGCGTCACCTCGACGGTGTGTGCGCCACGGTCACCCATCACGTCGAGGATGTGGCGGATGAAGGTCGTCTGTGCCTCATGGATGTAGATGATCGAGTTGACCCCATTCGTGTTAGGGCCGTACAGCATAAAGAAATTCGGATACCCGGTCACCAGCGTGCCCAGGTACGCCTCGGCGCCCTCGCTCCACTCGTCGCGGAGATGACGGCCGCCGGTCCCGTACACGTCGATGCTGGCCAGATAGTCGGCGGCTTTGAACCCGGTGCCGTAGATGATGGTATCGACGCGGTGCTCGACGCCGTCTACGGTGCGCACCCCGCGTTCGGTCAGTTCGGCGATGCCGGTGGTTTCCAGGCTGACGTTGGGCAACGCGAAGGTGGGGTACCAGTCGCGTGACATCAGCGGCCGCTTGCAGCCGGCGGGATAGTCCGGCGTCAGCTTCGCCCGCAACTCGGGGTCGGATACCTTGCGGTGCAGGTAGCTTCGGGCCAACTCGGTCGCCTCGCGCGTCTGCGCGTGGTCGGTGTCGAAACTGGCCGACTCATATGCGTCGAAGGCTTCGTCACGCAGCTTTTGCGCCGTCGCCGGGTCGCGCTCGAACTCCTCGTGCTGCTCGGACGTGAACGGGAAGTCGAACCGGGGTGCGATCCAGATCGGGGTCCGCTGAAAGACCGTGAGATGCACGGTCTTTCGCGCGATTGCGGGCACGTACTGGATCGCGCTGGCTCCGGTGCCGATCGAGGCCACCCGCTCCCCCGCCGTCGACTTGCGGTGATCCCAACGCGCCGAATGAAACCGGCGTCCCCGAAACCGTTGCGCCCCCGGGAGGTCCGGGATGTGGGGCACATCGAGCATCCCGACGGCGCTTACCACGGCGTCGAATTCGTGCTCGTCGCCCTCGTCGGTGATCAGCGTCCAGCGTCGCCGGGCATCTGACCATCGCACCGTGCTGATCGCGGTGCCCCGCCGCAGGTGCGGACCTAGCCCGTGGTCAAGAGCCACCTTCTCCAGGTAGGCCAGGATCTCGGGCTGATTCGCGTAGGTCTTGCTCCACCGCGGGTTGAGCGCAAAGGAATACGAGTACAGGTGTGACGGGACGTCGCAGGCCGCACCCGGAAAGGTGTTGTGCCGCCAGGTCCCGCCGAATCCGTCGGCCCGGTCGAAGATGGTGAACTCGTAGCCGGCCTCGGCCAGCTGGATCCCCATCGCGATGCCGCCGGCGCCCGCACCGATGATCGCGACCGCGGGCTTCGGAACCATCAGAGTCCCTGCGCGAAATAGGGGCGCTCGGGCCGGCTCTTTTCCACCAGGATGAACACCACACCCCACGGGTCGACGAACCAGGTGGTGCGCACTCGCGCGACGTCGGCGATTCCGCTGACCAGGAAACGCAGCCCCCTGCTTTCGAGCTCCGCCCGGGTGGCGTCGAGATCCTCACAGATCAGCCCGACGTGCGACAGGCCGTGGTCGGTGAGGGACCTGCCGGCAGCGCAGTCGTCGACGTTGAGGTATTCGATCACCTCGAGCACCCGGTCACCGTCGTCGTCGAATCCGAGGATGGCCGCCTTCATGGCGGGATCGGAAACCAGCTCACCCATGTCGTCGCGAATGGCATTACCGGTCATGACATATGGCGGTGAGAGCACGCGCAGGCCTAATACGTCTCGGTAGAACGCCACGGCGGCCTCGCAGTCCGGGACGCACACTCCGCTGTGGGCCAGTCCGGTAATCACGTTCTCAACCTAGCGCTCGATCGCCCGCCCGGCGATGGCCGACCCGAATGAGTATGTTTGGGGGCCATGGCTTCCAACGACAAAGACAGCCGCGGGTGGTCGGAGGCCGATGTCGGCGACCAGAGCGGCCGCGTCGCGGTCATCACCGGCGCCAATACCGGCATCGGGTATCAGGCGGCGGCTGTCCTGGCCTACCGCGGCGCGCACGTCGTGCTCGCCGTTCGCGATCTGGAGAAGGGCAACGCCGCGCTGTCGCGCATCGTCGCCGCCGCGGGCCGAGGGGCCCGAAAAGTAAATGTCACGCTGCAGGAACTGGACCTGACCTCGCTGGAATCGGTGCGTTCCGCCGCGAACGCACTGCGCGTGGCGTACCCGCGGATCGACTTGCTGATCAACAACGCCGGGGTGATGTGGACGCCCAAGCAGGTCACCAAGGACGGGTTCGAATTGCAGTTCGGCACCAATCATCTCGGCCACTTCGCGTTGACGGGCTTGCTACTCGACAACCTGGTCCCGGTGCGGGATTCGCGAGTGGTGACCGTCAGCAGTCTCGGCCACCGGCTGCGTGCCGCGATCCACTTCGACGACCTGCAGTGGGAACACAACTACGACCGTATCGCCGCCTATGGGCAGTCCAAGCTCGCCAATTTGTTGTTCACCTACGAGCTGCAGCGCCGGCTGGCCGCCCAGCCCGACACGAAGACCATCGCCGTAGCCGCGCACCCGGGCGGCTCGAACACCGAGCTGGCCCGCAACCTGCCGGGGATCTTCCAGCCGGTGAAGGCCGTGCTGGGGCCGGTGCTGTTCCAAAGCCCGGCGATGGGCGCGCTGCCGACGCTGCGAGCCGCCACCGATCCGGCCGTCGAGGGCGGCGAGTATTACGGCCCAGACGGCCTTTTCGAGCAGCGTGGCCGTCCCAAGCTGGTCAAGTCCAGCGCGCAGTCCCACGACGAGGAGCTGCAACGTCGCCTCTGGGCGGTCTCCGAAGAACTCACCGGCGTGAGCTTTCCGAATCCGGTCGGCCGATAATGGCCCCGTGCGGTCCGTCGAAGAACATCAGCGCGTCGTAGCCGAACTGATTCGTGCCCGGCCGGCGGCCAGGGTCGCCCTGACCGATGCGCAAGGGCTGGTCTTGGCCGAGGACGTGGTCGCGCAGCTTGCCCTGCCGGTCTTCGACAACTCCGCGATGGACGGCTACGCGGTGCGTGCCGAAGACACCGCCGACGCCACACCCGAACACCCGGTGGTGCTGCCGGTCGCCGAGGATATCCCCGCCGGGCGCACCGACGAGCTGACGTTGCAACCGAAGACCGCGCACCGAATCATGACGGGCGCGCCGGTACCGGCCGGCGCGACGGCCATCGTGCCGGTCGAGGATACCGACGGCGGTGTGGACTCCGTCGAGATCCGGGGGCCACGCCAGCCCGGCAAGCACATCCGGCTGGCCGGTGAGGACGTCGCAGCCGGCACCACCGTCTTGCGCGAAGGCCACGTCGTGACTCCGGCCGTGCTGGGCTTGGCGGCGGCGTTGGGAATGGCTGAGCTGCCGGTGATTCCGCGTCAGCGCGTGTTGGTGATATCGACCGGCTCCGAGCTGGTGACGCCGGGCACTCCGCTGCGGCCGGGGCAGATCTACGAGTCCAACTCGATCATGCTGGCGGGCGCTGTTCGCGACGCCGGCGCCGACGTGGTCGCGGTGGCGACCGCCGAGGACGACGTCGCGCAGTTCGCCGCGATCATCGACCGATACGCCGGTGAGACGGATCTGATCATCACCAGCGGTGGGGTCAGCGCCGGAGCCTACGAGGTGGTCAAAGACGCCTTCGGGCGCGAGGGCGACCAGGGCGTGGAATTCGTGAAGGTGGCGATGCAGCCGGGAATGCCGCAGGGCATCGGGCGCGTGGCCGGCGCGACCATCGTCACCCTGCCCGGCAACCCGGTCAGCGCGCTGGTGTCGTTCGAGGTGTTCATCCGGTGCCCGCTTCGCAGGGCGATGGGACTGCCGGATCCGGAGCGTCCACACCGGGCCGCGGTCCTGGCCGAATCATTGACCTCGCCGCGCGGCAAGCGTCAATTCCGCCGCGCGGTGCTCGACCACGACGCGAGCATCGTCACCAGTTACGGGCCGCCGGCGTCGCATCACCTTCGCTGGCTGGCGTCGGCCAATGCGTTGCTGGATATCCCCGAGGACGTGGTGGAAGTCGCCGCCGGAACCCAGCTGCAGGTCTGGGATCTGAGCTAGCCCGCCGGGGTGGCGACATCCCGGTGAAACTCGTCGGCTTTGTCGAAAGCGGCGGTGCAGCGGATGGCGATCGCGACGATCGACATCATCACTGGAATGGTGACCAGCGCGCCCGCAAGCCCGACCGCACCCGCCAGGTGACCGATGAGCGGCGGCCCGAGCAGGTAGCCCAGCCAGCCGGTCGCGGCGACGATGGCGATCGCCGATCCCGCACTGCTGGCGCCGTAGGCGGCGCTGAACGCGGTCGGCACAAGCAGCGCGACGCCGACACCCAGACACGCGAAACCGACAACGCTGACAGCGGAATCGGCGGCCACCAGCGTCACGGCCATGCCCGCCACGGCGATCATCGCGAGGGCGGGCAGCAACCGGCGGCTGGACATCCGCGAGTGCAGCCGGCCGGCGCCCAACCGGGTGACGACCATCGACAGGGTGTAGCCCGCGTAGCTCAACGCGGAGACGGCTGGGCCGGCCCCGACGACGTTGCGCAGGTAGTTCGCCGACCAGTCGGTGGCGGCGCCCTCGCACAGGAACGACCCGAACGACACGGTCGCGAGGATCGCCACGGTCGGCGTCATCCAAGCCCGCTTGGGCGGATCCGACGATGACGATGCGACGGGCGCGCCCGCCCGATCGGGGATCAGCCGGCGGGTGAGCGCCCCCACGACGATCAGGACAACGACCCCGAGGACCGCCAATTGAACGGCCAGGCCGACACCCGCGGCGACGCACGCCGCGCCGATCATGGCTCCCAGGAACGCGCCGACGCTCCACATCGCGTGGAAGCGGGCCATGATCGGGGCCCGCGCCAGCCGCTCGACCGTGCCGGCCTGCGTGTTCATCGCCACGTCCAGCCCACCCTGGAACAGACCCCACAACGCCAGCGCCAAGAACAGCGACGGCCCCGATCTGGCCAGCCCCACCGTCGTGCCCGCCGTGGCGTAGCCCGCGACCGTGATGGGAATCAATCGGTTGCTACCCCAGCGGGGCAGCGCCCAGTGGCTGATCAGCGTCGCCACGACCGACCCCAGCGGCGCACCGAACAGGGCCGTCCCCAGTGCGGCATCGGAAAGGCCCAACTCGGCCTTGATCCGGGGAATATGGGCGGCCCACGACGAGAACACCACGGCGTGCGCGATGAACGCGGCAGTGACGCCGACCTTCGCGCGCCGCAACGCAGGGACCGGGCCGTCGCGATCGTGTGCTTGCATTTCGAAGGTGGGCGTTCCCATCGCAGCCGTGGACCAACCCCGGCCACGCTCTTCTAAGATAGCCGCGTGGCACGCCGCCCCCCGATCGTCGGTCCCACTGCCGAGGACCCCAGCTTCAGCCCGCAGCACGTGCTGGAATTGGTGCGCTCCGCCATTCCGCCGGTGCACCCGGCCGGGCGCCCATTCATCGGCGCCGCGCTGGGACTGGCCCTCGTGGGACGCAACTACCGGTGGCTGCGCCGGGCGGGTCTGCTGGCGGCGGGTGCCTGCGCGGGGTTCTTCCGTCACCCGCCACGGGTGCCACCCACGCGGACCGGCGCGATCGTGGCCCCCGCCGACGGCGTGATTTGCGTGATCGACTCGGCCGCCCCGCCCGCCGAACTCAACATGGGCGACGCACCCCGGCCCCGGGTCAGCATCTTTCTGTCGCTGTTGGACGCCCACGTGCAGCGCGCGCCCGTCGGCGGTGAGGTGATCGACGTGCAGCACCGCCCGGGCCGCTTCGGGTCGGCCGACCTCGCCGCGGCCAGCACCGAGAACGAACGCACCAGCCTGCGGATCCGTACGGGCGGCGGCGCCGAGGTGGTTGCGGTGCAGGTCGCCGGCCTGCTGGCGCGTCGCATCATCTGCGACGCGCACGTCGGGGACAAGTTGGCGATCGGGGACACCTACGGCCTGATCCGATTCGGCTCCCGGCTGGATACCTACCTGCCGGTGGGCGCCGAACCGCTGGTGCTGATCGGCCAGCGCGCGATCGCCGGTGAGACTGTGCTGGCCGAGCTGCCATGATCAGCAAGCCGCGCGCCCGGGGGCCGGTCAACCTGCAAATCCTGCCCAGCGCGATGACGGTGCTGTCCATCTGCGCGGGGTTGACCGCGATCAGGTTCGCCCTCGAACACCAGCCCAAGGCTGCGATGGCACTGATCGCCGCGGCGGCCATCCTGGACGGACTGGACGGTCGGGTGGCCCGCATCCTGGACGCCCAGTCGCGGATGGGCGAAGAGATCGACTCGCTGGCCGATGCGGTGAACTTCGGCGTGACCCCCGCGATCGTTCTGTATGTGACGCTGTTGACCAAGTCACCGGCCGGTTGGGTGGCGATCCTGCTCTACGCGGTGTGCGTCGTCTTGCGGCTGGCGAGGTTCAACGCCCTGCAGGACGACGGCAGCCAGCCCGCCTACACACGCGAATTCTTCGTCGGGATGCCCGCGCCGGCGGGTGCGATCTCGATGATCGGTCTGCTCGGGCTCAAACTGCAGTTTGGCGACGGCTGGTGGACGTCAACCGTTTTCCTGTGCATCTGGATCGCGGGGACCTCGATCCTGATGATCAGCAAGATCCCGATGCGCAAGATGCACGCCGCCGCGGTGCCCCCCAATTGGGCGGCCCCGCTGCTGGCCATCCTGGCGATCTGCGCGGCGGCGGCGGTGCTGGCTCCCTACGTCCTGATCTGGGTGATCATCATCGCCTACCTGTGCCATGTGCCGTTCGCGGTCCGCAACCAGCGCTGGCTGGCCGCCCACCCCGAGGCGTGGGCCGACGCTCCCAAACAACGTCGCGCCGCGCGGCGCGCAACCCGCCGGGCACAGCCGAACCGCCGCTCGGTGGCGCGGCTGGGCTTGCGCAAGCCGGGCGGGCGCCTGCCGTGACCGCCCCCGCCGACGATGCGGGTCGCCAGCTCACTTTGACCGCTCGGCTGAACACGTCCGCCGTAGACTCCCGCCGCGGCGTCGTTCGATTGCATCCGAGTGCTGTTGCCGCACTGGGAATTCGGGAGTGGGACGCGATATCGCTGACCGGGTCGCGAACCACGGCGGCCGTCGCGGGCCTGGCCGGCCCGGACACCCCGGTCGGCACCGTGCTGCTCGACGACGTGGCGCTGTCCAACGCCGGGCTGCGCGAGGGCACCGCCGTGATCGTCGGCGCGGTCACCGTCTACGGCGCTCGGTCGGTAACGCTGTCCGGCTCATCACTTGCCTCCCAATCGATTACGCCGGTCACGCTGCGACAGGCCCTGCTCGGCAAGGTGGTGACCGTCGGCGATGCCGTGTCGCTGCTGCCCCGCGACCTGGGTCCGGGCACCTCGACGTCGGAGGCCTCCCGGAGGTTGGCCGCCTCGGTGGGCATCAGCTGGACCTCCGAGCTATTGACCGTCACCGGCGTCGACCCCCGAGGTCCGGTCAGCGTGCAGCCCAACTCGCTGGTCACCTGGGGCGTGGGTGTTCCACCCGGCGCCGCGACGTCATCGCAGATATCTGTCGAAGTCGCCAGCCCGGTGATGGTCGTCGAGGAACTCAAAGGCTCCCAGCCGCAGGCGGCCAAGCTCGTCGAATGGCTCAAGCTCGCCCTCGACGAACCGCACCTGCTGAAGACCCTGGGCGCAGGTGCCAACCTCGGCGTGCTGGTCTCGGGGCCGGCCGGCGTGGGCAAGGTGACGCTGGTGCGCACCGTGTGTGGCGACCGCAGGCTCGTCACACTGGAAGGCCCCGAGACGGGGGCGCTGGCTCCCGACGACCGACTCCGAACCGTGGCCTCGGCGGTGAAGACGGTTCGAGACGGCGGCGGCGTGCTGCTGATCACCGATGTCGACGCCCTGCTGCCGGCCACCACCGAACCGGTTGCCGCGCTGATCCTTTCCGAGCTGCGGACGGCCGTGGCCACCGAGGGCATCGCATTGATCGCCACCTCCGCGCGGCCCGACCAGATCGATGCCCGGCTGCGGGCCCCCGATCTGTGCGATAGGGAACTGAGCCTGCCGCTCCCCGACGCCGCCACCCGCAAGGCGCTACTGGAGTCGCTACTGAAAGCAGTACCCACCAAAGACCTCGACCTCGACGAGATTGCTTCTCGAACGCCGGGTTTCGTCGTTGCCGACCTGGCTGCGCTGATCCGCGAGGCGGCGCTGCGGGCGGCGTCGCGGGCCAGCACCGACGGCCAGCCGCCGAAGCTGAGCCAGGAGGATCTCGTCGGCGCGCTGACCGTCATCCGGCCGCTGTCCCGCTCGGCCAGTGAAGAACTGACGGTCGGCAACGTCACGCTCAACGATGTCGGTGACATGGCCGAGGCCAGACAAGCGCTGACCGAAGCCGTGCTGTGGCCGCTGCAACACCCCGACACCTTCGCGCGCCTGGGGGTCGAGCCGCCCCGCGGCGTGCTGCTGTACGGTCCGCCCGGCTGCGGCAAGACCTTCATCGTCCGCGCGCTCGCCAGCACCGGGCAACTCAGCGTCCACACCGTCAAAGGCTCCGAGCTGATGGACAAGTGGGTGGGCAGCTCCGAAAAGGCCGTCCGTGAATTGTTCAGGCGCGCACGTGATTCCGCCCCGTCACTAGTGTTCCTCGACGAGATCGACGCGCTGGCGCCGCGGCGCGGCCAGAGCTTCGACTCGGGCGTGACCGATCGCGTGGTGGCCGCGCTGCTGACCGAGCTCGACGGTGTCAACCCGCTGCGCGACGTCGTCGTACTCGGCGCCACCAACCGGCCCGAACTCATCGATCCCGCGTTGCTGCGCCCGGGCCGGCTCGAGCGGCTGGTTTTCGTCGAACCACCCGACGCCGCGGCTCGACGCGAAATCTTGCGCACCGCTGGGAAATCCATCCCGTTGAGTGCCGACGTCGACCTCGACGAGGTGGCCGCCGGACTCGACGGCTACAGCGCCGCCGACTGCGTGGCACTGCTGCGCGAGGCCGCGCTGACCGCAATGCGGCGATCCATCGACGCCACCGACGTGACCGCGGCCGATCTCGCGGCGGCACGCCAAGCGGTGCGTCCCTCACTGAACCCGGCGCAGGTCGATTCGCTACGGGCGTTCGCCAAAGCTTTCTAGCACCGCCCGCACCGACGCCGCGACGTCGGCCTCCAGCCATTTGGGCAGCGGGTCGTCGTGCGCGTGGCGCCGCACCACGGCGTAGGGCAGATCGGCGACCGCCCGGCTTACGGCATCGATGGACCGCAAGTCGCTGCGCCCGTAGAGTTTTCGTGCCAGGTGGCTGACCCGCTCGGTCAGGGGCTTGTTCATCGCCGCAAGCGTCTCCTGAAACGACGCATCGGGCTCGCCGTCGAGCAGGTCTGTCGGCCGGATCGTCAACAACAACCGGGCATCCTCGGGAAGCTCACGCGCAAAGGTGACCGCAGCCACGGCCATGGCGATGGCGGTCTTGAGCGCGGTTTCGGCATCGGCAGCCAGCGCTCGCGCCTGGAAGCGCTCCAGCGCGCGCAGCCACGCCGCGGCCAGGATTCCGTCGCGGTTGCCGAACCGGTGGTACAAGGTGCCGGCCGGGGCTCCGCTCGCCTTCGCGATCGCGGCCACGCTGGCCGCGCGCGGCCCGCCGTCGAGCACCAGCGCCCGGGCAGCGTCGAGGATCACATCGGTTCCATGCTTCCGTGGCGGTGCCATGATCTAGTACATTCCTTCTATATGAAACGATTGCCCTATATCGATGAGCATGCCATAACCGTGAACGCCGATCGCGATGACACGTGGTCCGCCCTGCTAGAACTGATGTGTCGCGACGCGCACGACCCCACGACGGTGCCGACCGGCTTCGTTGTGCAGGAGGCGCGACCACCGGTGCGATTAGCGCTGAAAGGCCGCCATCCGTTCGCCGTCTACCGGCTGGTGTTCGAGTTGACGCAAGACTGCGCCCAGTGCACCCGGTTGCGGGCACGGACCTGGGCGGACTTCCCGGGCGTCCACGGCAAGGCGTATCGCGCCCTCGTCATCGGCACCGGCGCACACCGCGTCGTGGTTCGCAGAATGCTTAAACACGTTGCGGCGAAAGCAATTTGCGAAGACTGCGCCGACTACACGGACTTCTTCGAAGTCCCGATCCTGCCCGACGACGAGCGCAGCGCCGAACAATCGTTGCGCGACGCCGTGGGGAACAATCCGGGCGCGGGCGCAAGCGCCGTCGGGTGGATCCACCGCCACGTATTGGGGTTTCGCCTGGGTCCGTATTCCTCGCCCGATCACATCATCGGCTGGGCGATCGCGAGTTCGGATCACGATGAGATCGTGTTGAAGGCGCGCGGCCCACTGATGCGGGGCCGGCTGACGCTGCGGCGCCAGGACGGTCAGGCCGCCACACTGACCACCCGCCTGCACTACCGCCACACGATTGCCGCCGGAACAATCTGGACGGTGGTCGGCCCAGTACATCGGGTCATCGCGCCGCGGCTGCTGAAGCGCACCGTCGCTTCGCGTGAACGTTTTGGCTCCCCGGCCTCGTAACCCCTTTACATACAACATCGCAAGGATTGGTTGTCCCGAGGC
>DASYBR010000005.1:0-30195 GCA_036500645.1 Mycobacterium sp.
AGAAGGTGGATCCGGTCAAGCTGAATTTGACGCTGAGCGCGGCGGCCCAGTCGCTGGCCGGGTTGGGTGACAAGTTCGGGCAGTCGGTGGTCAACGCCAACGCGATTCTTGACGATGTGAATCCGCAGATGCCGCAGGCTAAGCATGACATTGCGCAGTTGGCGGCGTTGGGGGACACCTACGCCGACGCCTCGCCGGACTTGTTGGAGTTCCTCAACAATGCGGTGATCACCTCGCGCACGATCAACGCGCAGCAGAAGGATCTGGATCAGGCGTTGTTGTCGGCGGCCGGGTTCGGGAACACCGGTGCGGACATCTTCCAACGCGGTGGGCCGTATCTGGCTCGTGGAGCAGAAGACCTGGTGCCCACCGCCCAGTTGCTGGACACCTACAGCCCCGAGCTCTTCTGCACGCTGCGCAACTACCACGACATCGAGCCCAAGGCCGCCGCTTTCCTCGGTGGTAACGGTTACTCGCTCAACAGCCACACCCAGGCGCTGTCCGGCCTGGGTCTGGTGGCGAATCCGCTGTCGCTGGTCGCCGTCGCCGCGCTGACGATGGGGCTCGGCGGGCTCGCCGGGTTGGTCGGCGGTGCGCCGAACCCTTACACCTTCCCGGAGAACCTGCCGCGGGTGAACGCTCGCGGTGGCCCGGGCGGCGCGCCGGGCTGCTGGCAGCCGCTCACCCACGACCTGTGGCCCGCACCGGAGTTGGTGATGGACAGCGGCAACAGCATCGCGCCGTACAACCACCTGGACACCGGATCGCCGTATGCGATCGAGTTCGTCTGGGGCCGCCAAGTAGGGGATAACACGATCAACCCATGAAAATCTCCGGGACCATCGTCAAACTCGGCATCTTCTCGTTGGTGCTGCTGCTCTTCACCGTAATGATCATCGTGGTGTTTGGTCAGATGCGTTTCGACCGGACCTACGGATATTCGGCGGAGTTCACCAACGTCAGCGGCCTGCGGGCGGGTCAGTTCGTCCGCGCCTCCGGTGTCGAGGTCGGCAAGGTCGATTCGGTGCAGCTCGTCGACGGTGGTAAGCGGGCGCGGGTGGATTTCAACGTCGACCGTGCGATCCCGCTGTACCAGTCGACGGGCGCGCAGATCCGCTATCTCGACCTGATCGGCAATCGTTACCTCGAGCTCAAGCGCGGCGAAGGTGACGGCGCCGACAGGATCCTGCCGCCGGGCGGGTTCATCCCGATGTCGAGAACGTCGCCGGCACTTGACCTCGACGCCCTCATCGGTGGATTCAAACCGCTGTTCCGCGCGCTGGACCCGCAGAAGGTCAACACCATCGCCACGGCGCTGGTCACCGTGTTCCAGGGCCAGGGCGGCACCATCAACGACATCCTCGATCAGACCGCCCAACTGACGACGCAGCTCGGCGAGCGGGACCAGGCGATCGGCGAGGTGATCAAGAACCTGAACATCGTCCTGGACACCACGGTCCGGCATCGGCAGCAATTCGACCAGACGGTCAACAACCTCGAGGTTCTGATCACCGGCCTGAAGGACCACGGCGATCAGCTGGCGGGCGGCACCGCCCACATCAGCAACGCCGCCGGAACGGTCGCCGACCTGCTGGCCGAGGATCGCGGCCTGTTGCACAAATCCATCAACTACCTGGATTCGGTTCAGCAGCCGCTCATCGATCAGCGCGACCAGTTGCAGGACTACCTGAAAAAGGTGCCGACCGCGTTGAACATGATCGGGCGTGCCATCGGGTCCTACGGGGACTTCGTGAACTTCTACGCCTGCGACATCACGCTCAAGATCAACGGGCTGCAGGCTGGCGGTCCCGTCCGCACGGTCCGGCTCTTCCAGCAGCCGACGGGTAGGTGCACGCCGCAATGAGGACTTTGGAACCGCCCAACCGGATGCGCATCGGCCTGATGGGCATCGTGGTGACGCTGCTCGTCATCGGCGTCGGCCAAAGCTTCACCAGTGTTCCGATAATTTTCGCCAAGCCGAGCTACTACGGCCAATTCACCGACTCCGGCGGCATCAACACCGGTGACAAGGTGCGCATTGCCGGGATGGACGTCGGGAAGGTGGAAGGCCTCAAGATCGACGGCGACCACATCCTGCTGAAGTTCTCGATCGGCACCAACTCCATCGGCACCGAGAGCCGGCTGGCCATCAAGACCGACACCATCCTGGGTAAGAAGGTCCTCGATGTGGAGGCCCGCGGGACCAATGCGCTACGGCCCGGGGCCACGTTGCCGCTGGGCCAGAGCACGACCCCCTATCAGATCTACGACGCCTTCTTCGACGTCACCAAGGCCGCGCAAGGCTGGGACATCGACACCGTCAAGCAATCACTGCACGTGTTGTCCGACACCGTCGACCAGACCTACCCGCACCTGAGCGCGGCGCTCGACGGAGTGGCCAAGTTCTCCGACACGATCGGAAAGCGCGACGAGCAGGTCAAGCACCTGCTCGCCCAGGCCAACCAGGTGGCGACCATCCTCGGCGATCGCAGTGATCAGGTCGATCGGTTGTTGGTCAACGCGAAGACGCTGCTGGCCGCCTTCAACGAACGCGGTCGGGCCATCAACGCGCTGCTGTCCAACGTCGCCGCGTTCTCCGAACAGGTCAAGGGCCTGATCAACGACAACCCGAACCTGAACCACGTGCTCGAGCAGCTGCGCACTGTCAGCGACATCCTGGTTGAGCGCAAAGACGACGTCGCCAAAGGGCTGACCGAGGTCGGCAAGTTCCTCCCGTCCCTGAACGAGGCCATCGCGTCGGGACCGTTCTTCAAAGTGGTGCTGCACAACCTGGCGCTGTACCAGATCGTCCAGCCCTGGGTCGACGCGGCGTTCAAGAAGCGCGGCATCGACCCGGAGAACTTCTGGCGCGGCGCCGGCCTGCCGGCCTACCGGTTCCCCGACCCCAACGGCACCCGGTTCCCCAACGGCGCGCCGCCGCCGGCGCCGCCGGTGCTCGAAGGCACGCCGGACCATCCCGGCCCGGCCGTCCCGCCGGGATCGCCATGCTCGTACACCCCGGCGGCCGACCAGCTGCCCCGGCCCGACAATGTGATGCCGTGTGCGGGCGCGACGATCGGCCCGTTCGGTGGACCGGGGTTCCCGGCGCCGTTCGACGTCATGACTTCGCCGCCGAACCCGGTCGGCCTGCCGCCGACACCGGGCATCCCGATCGCCGGGCGGCCGGGCGATCCACCGCCGGACGTTCCGGGGACACCCGTGCCGCTGCCTGCTCAGGCACCGCCGGGTGCGCGTACCGAGAACCTCGGACCAGCAGGGCCGGTCCCGCCGCCGTCGACGTTCGCGCCGGGCCTCCCGCCCGGTCCAGCGGCGCCACCCGGACCTGGCAACCAGTTGCCGGCGCCGTTCATCAACCCAGGCGGAACGGGCGGTACTGGAGCAGCGGGGGGAGGTAGCCAGAATTGAGCACCATCTTTGACATCCGCAACCTGCGGTTACCAAGGATGACCCGCGCGTCGGTGATCATCGGATCGTTGGTGATCGTCCTGGCCCTCGTCGTCGGCTACGTCGGCTGGCGGCTGTACGAGAAGCTGACGAACAACAGCGTGGTGGCCTACTTCCCGGCGGCGAACGCGCTGTATCCGGGGGACAAGGTCCAGATCATGGGTCTGCGGGTGGGCGCGATCGACAAGATCCAGCCCGCCGGCGACAAGATGAAGGTCACCTTCCACTACGAGAACAAGTACAAGGTCCCGGCCAACGCCTCGGCGGTCATCCTCAACCCCACCCTGGTGGCGTCGCGGGCGATCCAGCTGGAGCCGGCCTACAAGGGCGGCCCGGTGCTGGCCGACAACTCGGTGATCCCCGAAGAGCGCACGCAGGTCCCGGTGGAATGGGACCAGCTGCGTAACAGCATCACCAACATCATCTCCAAGCTGGGCCCAACACCCGAGCAGCCGAAAGGTCCGTTCGGTGAGGTCATCGAGTCCTTCGCCTACGGGCTGGCCGGCAAGGGCAAGGAGATCAACACCACGCTGAGCAGCCTGTCGCAGGCGTTGACCGCGCTGAATGAAGGACGCGGCGACTTCTTCCAGGTGGTGCGCAGCCTGGCGCTGTTCGTCAACGCGCTGCACAAAGACGACCAGCAGTTTGTCGCGCTGAACCAGAACCTGGCGGATTTCACCACCCGGCTCGCGGGCTCGGACAACGACCTGTCCAACGCGATCCAGCAGTTCGACAGCCTGCTGACCACCGTGCGCCCGTGGCTCGCTCAGAACCGCGAGGTGCTGGCCCACGACGTCAACAACCTGGCGACGGTGACGAACACGCTGTTGCAGCCGGACCCGCTGAACGGGTTGGAGACGGCGCTGCACGTCCTGCCGACGGCCGCGGCGAACATCAACCAGATCTATCACCCCTCGCACGGTTCGGTGGTCGCCATCCCGTCGATCACGAACTTCGCGAACCCGATGCAGTTCATCTGCAGCTCGATCCAGGCGGGCAGCCGACTCGGTTACCAGGAGTCCGCCGAGCTGTGTGCCGAATACCTCGCGCCGATCCTCGACGCGATCAAGTTCAACTACCCGCCGTTCGGCCTGAACCTGTTCAGCACCGCCGAGACGCTTCCCAAGGAAGTGGCCTACTCCGAGCCGCGGCTGCACCCGCCGAACGGTTATAAGGACACCACCGTCCCGGGTATCTGGTCACCGGATACGCCGACGTCGCACCGCAACACCCAACCGGGCTGGATCGTCGCCCCGGGCATGCAGGGTCAGCAGGTCGGGCCGATCACCGCGGGCCTGATGACGCCGGACTCGCTCGCCGAACTGATGGGTGGGCCCAACATCGAGCCCGTCCAGTCGACGCTGCAGACACCGCCGGGACCGCCGAATGCCTACGACGAATACCCGGTCGTGCCGCCCATGGGTCTGAACGCCCCGGTGCCGATCCAACCGCCGCCGCCCGGACCGGAGGTGGTCCCGGGCCCGGTGGCGCCGACGCCGGCGCCGGTGGCCGCACCCGCGCCGAATGCGGGTGGCCCGCCTGACGTAGGAGCAGGTCAGTGAAGCCGTCGATGAGCGCCGTGCGCGCGAAGAGAGCGGCGAACCATAGGCAGGTGAAGCCGTCGATGAGCGCCGTGGGCGCGAAGAGAGCGGCGAACGATAGTCAGGTGAAGCCGTCGATGAGCGCGTTCGCGCGGATGATCCGCCACCGGACCTGGCAGAGCCTGGTGTTGCTGATGGCCGCGCTGGTGCTGAGTTCGTGTGGCTGGCACGGGATTTCCAATGTGGCGATCCCCGGCGGCCCGGGCAGCGGGGGCAGCTCGTACACCGTCTACGTGCAGGTGCCCGACACCCTGGCGATCAACGGAAACAGCAAGGTGATGGTTGCCGACGTGTTCGTCGGCTCGATCAAGGCGATTCAGTTGAAGAACTGGATCGCGACCTTGACGCTGGGCCTCAACAAGAGCGTCAAGCTGCCCAAGAACGCCACGGCCAGGATCGGCCAGACGTCGCTGCTGGGTTCCCAGCACGTGGAGCTGGCCGCGCCGGCCAACCCGTCGCGGCAGATGCTGAAGGATGGCGACACCATTCCACTGAAGAACGCGACCTCGTACCCCACGACTGAGCAGACCCTGGCCAGCCTGGCGCTGATCCTCCGTGGCGGCGGCATTCCCAACCTGGAAGTGCTGCAGAACGAGGTCTACAACATCTTCAACGGGCGTGGAACCCAGATCCGGTCCTTCCTGGGCAAGCTGGACACCTTCACCAGACAGCTCAACGACCAGCGCGATGACATCACGCACGCCATCGACTCGACCAACCGGCTGCTGACCTACGTGGGTAACCGGTCGGACGTTCTGGACCGGGTCCTCACCGACATCCCGCCGCTGATCAAGCATTTCGCGGACACCAAGAACCTGCTCATCAACGCCGTCGACGCGGTCGGACGGCTCAGCCAGGCCGCCGACCAGTACCTGTCGCAAGCTCGGGGGCCGCTGCACACCGATCTGCAGTCGCTGCAATGCCCGCTGAAGGAGCTCGGCCGCGCCTCGCCGTACTTGATCGGCGCGCTGAAGTTGATCCTCACGCAGCCGTTCGATATCGACACCGTCCCGAAGATCTTCCGCGGTGACTACATCAACATCTCGCTGACGCTGGACCTGACCTACAGTGCCGTGGACAACGCGTTCCTCACCGGTACCGGACTGTCGGGAGCCCTGCGTGCGCTCGAGCAGTCGTATGGCCGCGATCCCGAGACGATGATCCCGGACGTGCGCTACACGCCGAACCCGAACGACGCGCCGGGTGGACCACTGGTGGAAAGGGGGGACAGGAATTGCTGACTTCCTTCATTAGACGCCAGCTGATCGCGTTCGGGATCCTGACGGTCGTCGCGCTGCTAGTCCTCGGTGTTTATTACCTGCAGATCCCGAGCCTGGTCGGCATCGGCCGCTACACGCTGAAGGCCGAGCTGCCGGCGTCGGGCGGGCTGTATCCGACCGCCAACGTGACATACCGCGGCATCACCATCGGCAAGGTGACGGATGTCGAGCCCACCGAGCGGGGCGCCGAAGCCACTATGAGCATCGACAGTCGCTACAAGATCCCGATCGACGCGTCGGCCAACGTGCACTCGGTGTCGGCCGTCGGTGAGCAGTACCTGGACCTCGAGTCGACCGGCAACCCCGGCAAGTACCTCTCGTCCGGGCAGACCATCACTAAGGCGACGGTGCCCGCCGAGATCGGACCGGCCCTGGACACGGCGAACCGCGGTCTTTCCGTGTTGCCGAAGGACAAGATCGCCCAATTGCTCGACGAGACAGCACAGTCCGTCGGCGGCCTGGGTCCCGCCCTGCAACGACTGGTCGATTCCACACAGGCGATCGTCGGTGACTTCAAAACCAATATCAACGACGTCAACGACATCATCCAGAACTCCGGTCCAGTCCTGGAAAGCCAGGTCAACTCGGGGAGCGCGATCGAGCGCTGGGCGCGCAACCTGAACAGACTGGGCGCGCAGTCCGCGCAGCAGGATCAACACCTGAAGAGCGTGCTGCGCCAGGCGGCGCCGACGGCCGATGACGTCAACGCGGTGTTCAGTGACGTTCGCGAATCGCTGCCCCAGACGCTGGCGAACCTCGAGGTCGTATTCGACCTGCTCAAGCGCTACCACACCGGCGTCGAGCAGGTGCTGGTGTTCCTGCCGCAGGGTGCGTCGATCGCGCAGACGGTGGCGGCGCCCTTCCCGAACATGGCCGCACTGGACCTGGGGTTGTCGATCAACCAGCCGCCGCCATGCCTGACCGGCTTCCTTCCGGCGTCCGAGTGGCGATCGCCGGCCGACACCAGCATGCAACCCTTGCCGGGGGGCACGTACTGCAAGATCCCGATGGACACGCCGGCCAACAGCGTGCGCGGGTCGCGCAACATCCCGTGCGTGGATATCCCCGGCAAGCGCGCGGCCTCCCCGCGAGAATGCCGCGATCCCAAGCCGTACGTCCCGGCGGGAACCAACCCCTGGTACGGCGACCCCAACCAGATCGTGACGTGTCCAGCGCCCTCCGCGCGCTGCGACCAGCCCGTGAAACCCGGCATGGTGATCCCCGCGCCGACGATCAACAACGGGATGAACCCGGCGCCCTCGGACCGAGTGGCGGGCACACCCCCGCCTACCAGCGACCCTTTGTCACGGCCGGGGTCCGGTACCGTGCAGTGCAACGGCCAGCAGCCCAACCCGTGTGTCTACACCCCCGGGCCTCCCTCGGCGGTTTACAGTCCCCAAAGCGGTGAGCTGGTTGGGCCGGACGGAGTCAAATACTCCGTCGAGAACTCGACCCGAACAGGAGACGACGGATGGAAGGAGATGCTGGCGCCAGCCGGCTGAACCCCATCGACGCGGATGATTCGTTGAAGCTCGAGGATCCGCCGGAAACCGAGACGGTGACCGAGGAACCGTCGGAGTCCGGTGACGGAGCCGACCAGAGCGACCCCGAAGACTCGACAGAATCCGAAGGCGCAGCCGACCACGACGTGCCGGCCAAGCGTAGACCGTCGCGCCTGAGTCGCGGCTGGCTGGCCGGCATCGCGGCGCTGCTGGTGTTGTGTGCGGGCGCCATCGGTGCGGGCGGCTACTTTGCGCTTCGTTTCCACCACGACAGCCAGGCGATAGCCCGCAACGACGCCGCGGCGCTCAAGGCAGCGGTCGACTGCGTTTCGGCCACCCAGGCGCCGGACACCAATGCGATGGTCGCCAGCGAGCAGAAGATCATCGACTGTGGCACAGACGCTTTCCGCGCCCAGGCGCTGCTGTACACCAGCCAGCTCGTTCAGGCGTATCAGGCCGCCAACATTCACGTTCAGGTGTCCGACGTGCGGGCTGCGGTCGAGCACAACAATCCTGACGGTTCGGTCGACGTGCTCGTCGCGCTCCGCATCAAGGTGGCAAACGACCAGCAGCAGAACGAAACCGGCTACCGGCTGCGGGTGAAAATGGCCCTGGCCGATGGCCAGTACAAGATATCCAAGCTCGACCAGGTGACGAAGTGACGGTTGTGGTCGAGGAAACTCACGCCACCGGAGTCCAGGAGTCACCCCAGATCGCCTTGGCGCCGTGGCGTTCTCGCGTCGGCGCATTCGCCCTCGACGTCTTTCCGAGCGTCGCCGTTATCGCGACGATGGCGTTGGTGTCGTGCACCGTGCCGAACCGCGCCGTGTGGTGGTGGGTCTGCATTTCGGTCATCGGAGTCGTCACCCTGTTGACGTTGGTCAACCGGTTGCTGTTGCCGACGATCACGGGCTGGAGCCTGGGACGTGCCATGTTCGGGATCGCGGTGGTGCGCCGTGATGGCGAGGCCACCGGGCCGTGGACCCTGCTGCTCAGGGAACTCGCGCACCTGCTCGATACCGCGTCGGTGGTGGGATGGCTTTGGCCACTCTGGGATTCACGCCACCGCACCTTTGCCGATTTGTTGCTGCGCACCGAAGCGCATCGTCGCGAACCTGACGAGGCGCTGGCCGGCATCCGGCGGTGGAGCGTGATCGCGGTGTCGGCGGCGGCCGTTCTGTGCCTGGCGGGCGCCGCCATGAGCTACGCGGTGGTGTATTCGCAGGAGCGGGGCGCCGAGCAGTCGATCGCACTGCTCAAGACCCAGGGCCCGAAGATCGTCGCGCAAATGCTGACCTACGACCCTAAATCACTCGATACCGATTTCGCGCGGGCCCGGTCGCTGGCGACCGACAAGTATCGAAGCCAGCTGACGGTGCAGCAGGACGTGGTCAAGAACAAGAACCCGGTCATCAACGAATACTGGGTGACCAACGATTCGATCGAGTCGGCGTCGCCGGATCGCGCGACGATGTTGATGTTCATGCAGGGCCGCCGCGGTGTGGATCCCCAGGTGCGCTACATCAGCGCCACCGTTCGGGTGGTCTTCGCCAAAGAGGGCGACGACCGCTGGCGCGTAGACGATCTGACCGTGCTGACCAAGCCCACACCGGCCGGGAACGGAAAATGAGTCCGCGCCGCAAGTTTCAGCCCGGCGAGCGAGGATTGCTGATCGCGCAGCGGGTGGGCCGAGATCGGCCCTGGATCCTCCCGACGTCCTTCGCGATAGCCGCTTTGCTGATGGTGCTCGCGATTACGATTAGCGCGCTGATGCTGGTCTCCCATGAAAAGACGGCGCGCACCGCCGCAAAGGACCGCGAGGTCGTCAGTTACGTGACGGGGTTCATGACGAAGTTCGTCTCCATCGATCCCTTCCACGCCAACGACTATGTCACGCGGATTCTGGCCCAGGCGACCGGCGACTTCGCCAAGCAGTACCGGCAGAACGCGAACGAGATCCTCCTGCAGGTCGCTCGGGCCGAACCCGCCACCGGCACCGTCCTGGACGCCGGAGTGGAACGATGGAACGACGATGGCAGCGCAAACGTCATGGTGGCCACCGCGATCACGACGAAATCGCCCGATGAGAAGCAAGTCTTGGAGAACACCAACCGGTGGGCGGCCACCGCTACGCGGGAAGGAAATCAGTGGAAGATCAGCAACCTGCAGCAGGTGATCTGACCGCCGACGCGGCTTCGAAAGCACCCGAGGACGAGGTTTCCGAGCCGAATGAAAACACCGCTGCGGCAGAAGAATCCGCCGATGGCGACGGTGAAACGGCCGAGGGCGAAGACGGCGCTGCAGAGGTTGGTAAGGGGGACACGGATCCTCCCTCGGCCGGTCGCGCTCGGAAGAAGTTGCTGGCGGGTAAGTGGGCGGCGATCACCGTCGTGGTCGCCGCCGTGCTCTTCGTCGGCTCCGCGGCGTTCGCCGGCGCCGCAGTGCAGCCGTACCTGAGCGATCGCGCCGCTGCCGCAACCAAAATGAAGGTCGCTAGGACCGCGGCCAACGCGATCACCACGCTGTGGACTTACACGCCCGAGAACATGGATACCCTCGCCGATCGCGCGTCGGCCTATCTCAGCGGCGATTTCGAGGCGCAGTACCGCAAATTCGTCGACACCATCGTGGCCCCCAACAAGCAAGCCAAGGTCACCAACAGCACCGTGGTGACCGGCGCGGCCGTGGAGTCGCTCGACGATCCCAACGCAGCCGTCATCGTCTATACCAACACGACGTCCACCAGTCCGCTGACCAAGAACGTACCGTCGCTGAAATACCTGTCCTACCGGTTGTTTCTGAAGCGCACGGACAACCGTTGGCTGGTGACCAGGATGACGACGATCACCTCGCTGGACTTGACGCCGCACGAGTAGCGCGCTCTGCTACGGCTCATGCCCGTTGTCTCCCCGGTATCCGAGCGCTCGACCGTTGTTGCGTTGCTGCTGTTGACCTTTGCCACCGGTTTGGCCGACGCGACCAGCATCCTGGTCCTCGGTCACGTGTTCGTTGCCAACATGACCGGCAATACGATCTTCCTGGGTTTCTGGCTCGCCCCGAACACCACCATCGATCTGAGGGCGGTCGCGGTGGCGATGCCCACCTTTGTGTGCACCACCATCGTCAGCGGTCGATTGGCACGGCGTTTCGGTGACCGGACACGACCGTGGATCACCACTGTGTTGACAACGGAAATCACCTTGTTGGTGGTGTTGTCGATCTTGGCCGGCACGGGCACGCTGCACTACTACGACAACACCAAACTGATCATGATCGGCATCCTCGCGGTGACGTTCGGTCTGCAGCACTCGAGCGCGCGCCAATTCGGAATTCAGGAGCTTTCCACCACCGTGTTGACGTCGACGATCGTCAGCCTCGGTCTGGACAGCCGGCTGGCCGGCGGCACCGGCGACCGCCAAAAGCTGCGCCTGACTGTGGTTTTCACGATGTGCGCCGGCGCATTTCTCGGCGCGACGATGACACGATTCGTGGTTGCTCCGGTGTTCGTCGTTGCGGCAACGGTGATCGCGACCAGTCTGCTGATCTTCCGGTTCGGGCGAACCGACGGCTAGTTGAACGCCAGCCAGCTGGGCAGCGCGCGCTCGTGGGAGTCGCAGAGAACCTGGTGGGTGTCGCAAGACCCGCGCGGCGTTCCCGCGCCGGCCCACATGCCGCCGGTGTCACGGCGCAACACAATGGCCGACGACCCGCCGCCGTCGAGCAAGATCGCGTTGTCGGCGCCCAGTCCGCGAAACAGGTCCTGCATGTTGTCCGGCGTGTAGTTGCCGCCCTCGAATATGTACATCTCGTCCTTCTGGCGCGAGTAGGCCAAAGCCGTTCGCGCGGCGCTGGGCCCGCCGTCGTGCAGCTGTCCGGTGTTGCCGGGCGCGAGCAGTCCGATGCCCGATACCGCGACGAACCGGTCGTTCTTGTTGAGCAGGTCCTGGACCACCGGGGTGGCGGAGTCATAGTCGCTTTTCGACTTGGGCCAGACCACATATGGCGCGCCACCCGACGGCAGGATCATCGTCGTCAGGACGCTCCAGCTCTCGCCGCCGCCCGAGAGGCCTTGCTTGCCCGGATAGGCGACGGTGCCGGTGACCGCCTGGTTCGCGCGGCCCTGGCCGTGGGTGTTGTCTACGAAGGCGCCCAGCGGCGAACTGCAGCCGGTCTGGCGCCACGAGCCCGCCTTTTGCCCGCGCACGTCAAAGAAGTTGGCGTTGATCGCGATCGTGGGCTGGCCCATCCGCTGCCACGCCTGAAGCGGCGCGTAGAGCTCTGAGGCCTGCCAAAGTCCCTCGCCGGTACGGGCTCCCGGGTTGTTTTCGCATCGCGCCTGGTCGCCCTGGTGGGTGTCGACCAGCAGATGCGGCGAAAGACGTCCCGCCGCGTTCTTGATGATCATCAGATGGCCGCCGTTGTCCATCTCGGACCAGTTGCCTGCGGCGTTGAGCATGGGCGTGGGATGACCGGGACCGAAGTTGTAGACCAGATACGAACCCTTGGTGACGTTGATGGCGTTGGCGAGCAGATCCCGGCCGTCGGCGGCGCGCGCGACGGGTTGTCCCACGGTGCTCGCCAAAGCGACGCACGAAACGAAGGTGGTGCAGGCCGCCACCAGCCGGCGGAAGCTGGCGCGTTGGGTCAGCAAGGTAGCCCTTTCCGCCCTGATCTGGATGCAACATGAACAGCATCAGCCACATTGGCCACACTGTCAACATAAATAACGGGCGGGTGACGCTTTAGCTACGCTCGAATTACGTTTGCTCGCTTGAACTTTCGAACCCGGCCTCGGGCTTCGTCTTGCCTTGCCGCGCCTGGTGCTGAGCCTGGTGCTCGGCGGCGACCGCCATCTCGGCCGCCCCCTGAATCCGGTGAAAACCCTTGCGGTCGTACAGGTGTGTGACGATTCCGCCCAATAACAGCCCGATAATCAGGCCGATCGCCGTCATGGTCAGCGCCTCGGACAGGCCGGTGTCCGCGTGTCCCTTGAAATACAGCAGCGACCGCGCGCCCAGGAACACCTGGTGCATCGGCTCGAATTCGGCCAGCCAACCGAAGAACGGCGGCGTCGCCTCCAGCGGGACCGTGGCGCCGGCCGACGGCAACCCGAGGATCACGAAGATGAGCAGGCTCACCAGCAGGCCCGCCGTGCCGAGCACCGAGAGCAGAGAACTGGACGTGATGCCCACCGCCGCGATGGCGAACACGCCGAATGCCCACAGCTGCCAACCAAGGTCGATCGGCATGCCGAGCCCGCCGGCGATCGCCAGGTAGGCCGCCGAGGTGAGCAACGCCAGCAGCACCATCATGACCCACTTGACCAGCAGCGTCTGGAACCGCGAAATCCTGACCTGCTCCGCGAAACGGTACACCGGGCCGAATTCGGCTGGTACATAGCCTAAGAGCGCGTCGACCAGTGTGCTGACGACAATGCTGCCGGTGAATCCGGCCAGCAGCAGCAAGAGCGCATAGTAGAAGGCCGACAATCCGTTTCCGGTGCCATTCGGCAGCGGGTTGTACACGGTCGACTCGATATCGATCGGGGCCGACAGGCCCACCTCCGCGGCCCCGGCCAGCGGCGCTCCGCCCGTCTGTGCCGCTACCTCCGACAGAAGTCGTTCGCCGGCAACGCCATTGGCGATCCCCATCGCCGTGTTCAGCGTCTGGCCGGCGATGGACGAACCGAGTGTTCCGGCCCGCGGATTAGTCGAGATGGTGATCACCGGTCGGTCGGCGCGGCTGGGCATCACCGCACTCGTGGCGAGGTCGCGCAGTTTCGACGAGAAGCTCGGCGGTATCAGCACCGAGCCGTACACCCGGCCGGTGTCCAGCTGGTGCTTGGCCTCGCTCAGGGTCACGACGCGCACGTCGAACTTGTTCTTGTCCAAGCCATTGACCAGTCGGTCGACAATCTGGGCACCCCCCGGGCCGGCGTCCTCGTTGACCACGGCGATTGGGAAATGTCGCAGGTTGGTCGTCGGGTTCAAGATGCCGCCGAGATAGAGCGCGCACAGTGCCGACATCAGCGCCAGCGTGATGGCCAGTGGCGCCCCCCAGAACCGCACGGTGCGGATCGCATCGATGTTCCGGTTGGGGTGAGGCGCCGCGTGCTGCGGATGCGATTCAGGCATGCCGGCTCCTGTCTGTCGTGCCCACTCTATGGTCTCAACGGCGGAATGGCCTCACATGTCGAGTTTCGCGTTCATCTCCCAGATCAGCAGCTCCGAGGGCCCGCTCGCTGTCACACGGCGGCCGTCGGCATCGGTGAACCGCACGGCGTCGCCCTGCTCGAGGTCGCCGATGCCTTCCATGGTGACCCCGCCGCGGGCGGCAAAGAGATGTACGTAGGGCGCCGACGGCAGGTTCACCGCCGCGCCGGTCCGCAACCGCGTGGCATGCAGCGCGGCACTGCGGTTGTGCAGGGTGATCGCCGCAGCACGGCTGGGCATGCCCGAGGCGATGGTCACCAGGTCGCCGTCCAACAGATCCTGACCGATCTCGTGCTGTTGATAACCGGGGCGAACCCCAGCCGTGTCGGGCACCACCCACATCTGCACGAAATGCACTGGCTCTGTTGCCGAATCGTTGCGCTCCGAGTGCAGGATCCCGCTGCCCGCCGACATCCGTTGCGCCAGGCCGGGATAGATGACTCCGCTATTTCCGGCCGAATCCCTGTGCGTCAGCTCGCCCTGCAACACCCACGTCACGATCTCCATGTCCCGATGCGGATGGGTGTCGAATCCGGTTCCGGGCGCGACAGTGTCGTCGTTGTTCACCAACAGCAGCCCGTAGTGGGTGTTATCCGGGTCGTAATGATCGCCGAACGAGAAGGAGTGACGGGATGTGAGCCAGGGCGTCGTGGTGACGGACCGGCCGGCCGCACGCCGGATATCCGCGTTGGCAGGCATGGCACCAGCCTAACGGGCCACCTCAGGCCACCCCGGCGGCGAGCATCCCCTGCGCATGCCGAAGCGCGGCGTCAAGCTGGGGCAGGGTCAACTCGTCCGAGCGGCCCAGGTGGATCTCGATCTGATATTCCGGCTGCCCGTCAGGTGAGAAAATTGGCAGGACAACGAACTCCGCTGCCGCCAAGTCTATTTCGAGCACACCGGTCACCGACTGGAGCGTCACCATCGTCATCAGTGTGGTCAGCTGCCGGGTGACTTGGGAAGTCGGCTCCAGCGACGCCAACACGTCGGCCAGCCTGTTGTGCAGCGACTGGTGGGTGTCATCGAACCGCCACGCGCCGTAGCCACGGGCCCGGATATCGGCGAGCACCCGCAGATGCTCGGCGACCTCGGCGCGGGTCAGCCGCGGCATCACGCGGTGCAGCCAGGCCTGGACGAAATCGTCGTCGCGCCAGGCCATCGCGACCAAACCGAACGGAGGGTCGATGGGGAAACGCTGGCCGACGGCGTGCTCGCCGTCGGTGCCGTGGCCCAGCGTGTCAACGGTCGTCAGGTGCCGGCCGCCGATCTTCGACATCGAGCAACCCGCACCCAGCGCGTCGTGCAGAAAGCGCAGCGCTTCGCGTCCCCGGTCCAGCAGCGGGAACTGCGCCCGCAGCCCGTGGACCAAACCGAACAGGCCGCTGCCCAGCACGTAGCGGCGGTCCCCACGCCGCGCCACCCACGCGCGCCGTTCGAGTTCGGCCAGCACCAGGGCGCAGGTCGAGGTGCTGATCGCGCAGCTCTTCGCCAGCTCGGCCGACGTTAGTCCGCTCGGTGAATCCGCCAGGGCGGCAAGCACATCCATCACGCGGCCGGTCGGCGGCGATTTGGCGTTCGAGGCGCCCACCGAAGCGACCATTGACGTATCCACGGTGACCTCCCTACGATCCGTCCAAAATGTAAGCATATACGTCCTAATATTAGGAGAAATTGTGTTTAAGGTGGGAGTTTGGGGGCCGGGTTCCATGGGGGTGATCGCCCTGCGCGGGGTGATCGACCACCCGGAGTTGCAGCTGGTCGATGTCGTGGTGCACAGCGACGCCAAGGCGGGACGCGACGCGGGCGAGCTGTGCGGCGTCGCGCCCGTCGGGGTGACGGCGACGCAGGATCCGGCGGCGCTGCTCGCCGGTGATGCCGACGTCGTGGTGTATGCGGCGGGCGCCAACCTGCGGCCGCTGGAGGCCGTCGAGGACATGGTGTCCATCTTGCGGGCCGGGAAGAACGTGGTGTCGTGTTCGGTGGTTCCGCTGGTCTACCCCGACGCCGTCGACGCGGCGTTCACCGATCCGCTGCGACAGGCCGCATTGGACGGCGGGGTGTCGTTCTTCACCACCGGAATCGACAGCGGGTTCGCCAATGACGTTCTGCCACTGGTGCTTACCGGTGTCTCGCGGGTGATCGAGTCGGTCCGGGTGACCGAGATGTTCAATTACGCGACCTATCCGGACAAATCGGCGGTGTACGAGATCCTCGGCTTCGGCAAGCCGCCGGAGTACGAGGCGTTCGCGGCCACGCCCGGGATCTTCACGTTCGGCTGGGGACCCGTCGTGCACCAACTCGCCGCCGGGCTGGGTGTCAAGATCGACAACATCGAGGAGAGCAATGAGCGGATCCCCGCAACCGAGTCCTTCGACACGCCGACCGGCCACATCGCGGCCGGAACGATCGCGGCGATGCGCTCGACGCTCACCGGATATGTCGGAGGGAAGGCAACTTTCGTCCTCGACCACGTGACCCGCATGCGGGACGACATCGCGCCGGACTGGCCGCAGCCGCACATCAGCATTCCGCCGAAAGACCTCGGCTACGGCACGGCATCCGGCCGCGGCCTGTACCGGGTGGAGATCGAGGGTTCGCCGTCCATGCGGTGCGAATTCGAGATGGCCGAAGACCACGACCACGACCTGGGCGCCCGCATCGCCGGTTCGTCGCGGATGGTCAACGCCATCCCCGCGGTGTGTGCGGCCCCGCCGGGCCTGCTGTCCGCACTGGACCTGCCGCTGGTCACCGGGACTGGTCTTGTTCGCTCGGTGGAAGGTCCGTCGCCGGATAGCCGGCTGTTCTAGGAGCGGCGTAAATCCGAATCAGATTGCGCCAGAGTATGTTGCGGCGGCCAGCTTCAGGATTTCGGCCCGATCGGCGGGAAGGATGAACCCGGATTGGATCGCCGTGTCGAGCGCCGCGGTGAACTTCTCCACATACTCCGTGACGCCGCCGGGGTAGAGCCGGCTCAAGGTGGCGGCGTCAAAGGGCTCGCCGGAGCCGAAGATCGCGGCCATGATGTTCGCGCCGGCGCTTTCCGGGCCGTTTTCCGAGCCCTCGTCCGCGTCGCCGATGCCGGATGTCCGTGCGGTCGGCACGTCGACCCAGGGGGTTCGGACGCCGCCCTCGGCGATGCCATTGGCGTCCAAAACCGGTCGGGGTTCCTCGGTTTCGCGCATCGTGATGGGTGGGGCCGCGGGAGCGGGTTCGCCCGTGCGCACCCATGCGTCTAGCGCCGCAACCGCCGCCTGCACCACGTAGTGGTGTTGGGGCGCGAAGTTGATGTAGTGCCCGAGTTGCTGACCCATCAGAACATCGGTGGGCGCGTAGGCGGCGACGATGTCGTCCAGCGGTGCGTCGCCGGTGTCGATCGGTGCGACCTGGATCGTGTAGTTGTCGGCGTGCGCGGCGCCCGGAATCTCCCACACCCGCAGCCGATCGTCGTCGGGCCGTCTTGCGTAGTAGTAGCCGTTTCGTACGCCGCCGAACAGATCGGTCTCGGTGATGATCGTGAGCAGCGGCACCCGCAGGTCGGGACGGAAGGCCACCGGCTGCGTGTTGCTGGCCATGTCGTCGTCGAATATCGAGCCGTCGTCCAGGGGCGCGGCGGGGCCGAATCGGGAATGCACCAGAAATCCGTCGTAGGCCTTGGCGAGCGGGTCGACGGCATTGACGTAACTCGTGAGGAACATGGCCGACTGGGATTCGCCGACCGCGATCACGCGCGCAGCGGGTAGTCCTTCCAGCAACCGACCGCGCACCAGCCCGGCGACCTGGGAAAAAATGTCGTAGGAAAAGGCGTCGCCGGGGTGGCTCAGCGCGGCGTAGCGCTGCGGGTCCTGGCTCTTGAGCGACATGTCGATGCCGAGCAGGCTGGCGCCGCCGTCCACGCCCACCTTCTGGGCCGACACCGTGACGTAGGCGTAGCCCGAACGAAGCACCTCGCGATGCGCCATCATCCACAGCGCCGGCGCGTCGATGCCGCCGCTCACGTTGAGCCATTCCACGAGCACCGTGCCGTTGAACCGGGACCGGTCGGCCGGTGTCAGCACGACGATCCGGGTGGTGTAATCCGCTGTGTCCGAGGGTGTTACGCTCCACCGGCCGTCAGATCCCAGCTCGCCCGTGGGGGAGTAGGAGCTGGCCGTCCCGGAGACGAAGAATTCCTCGGCGACGTAGCCGACGCTCTCGATCTCGAAGGCGCCCAGCAACAACGCCGGCTTACCCGGGACGGGCACAACATCGGGGGCATCCGTCATCGGCTGCGCCTCCTTGGCTCGCGCGTCAAAAGAAAATGGGCGTCACAGCGAACTGGGCAGCCCGAACCTATGGAACAACGTGTCGTCGAGAAACGCCACTACGTGAGCCACTTTGCCGTCGACCACGTCGAGTACGTGCAACTGGAACGGCACGTGCCGCTCACCGGCGCGCATGTACATCGCCGCGGCGGGCTGGGCGTTGGCGACCAGCGGCAGCAGTCGCATGTCTCCGGCGTGTGCCGCGGGGCACTGCTGGTGAATCAGGGTGACGATGTCCGGCGCGCCCTGATACCAGCCGACGTATGGCGGCATTTCCCAGATCGCCTCTTCGGTGAACAGCTCCACCAGGCGATCGATGTCGTAGGTCTCGAAAGCGGCGATGTAGCGGGCCAACAGGTCTTGCGTCTCCGCCGAATCCGGCGCCGCCAACCGGTCGTTGGAGGTCGGCCCGACAGTGTCCAGCTGGGTGCGGGCCCGTTGCAGCAGACTGTTGACGGCCGTCGTGGTGGTGCCGATCGCCGTGGCGACTTCGGCGGAGCGCCAACCCAGTACGTCACGCAGCAGCAACACCGCCCGCTGCCGCGGTGAGAGATGTTGCAGCGCAGCGACAAACGCCAACCGCACGGACTCACGCGATCCGACGATGACGGACGGGTCGGCCGGGTCGTCGGTCAGGTCCGGCAACGGCTCGAGCCAGGGGACCTCGCGCTGCTCCAGCTCGGCAGTGGGGTCCGAGCTGGGTGCGCCGAGGCCGACCGGTAACGGCCGCCGCTGACGCCCTTCCAGCGCCGTCAGGCAGGTGTTGGTGGCGATCCGGTGCAGCCAGGTCCGCATCGACGATTTGCCTTCGAACTTCCCGTAGGCCTTCCAGGCCCGCAGCAACGTCTCTTGGACCAGATCCTCCGCGTCGTGCACCGACCCGGTCATCCGGTAGCAGTGAGCGAGCAATTCACGCCGATACGGCTCGGCGTGCGCCGAGAAATCCCCGCCGACCGCCGCGTTGCCTTTCGGGTTTTGCGCGAGCAGTTCCACCCGCATGAGCCTACGCAGTGTCTGGGAACGCGGCCTGTACTCCGAGCCATTACGCTGCCCGTAATGACTAGGACCCGCCCGTGAACCACAGCGAACGCAATTTCGACGGATTCGGTGGCGTGCGGATCGTTTACGACGTGTGGACACCGGACGCCCCGCCGCGGGCGGTGGTCGTGTTGTCGCACGGTCTCGGCGAGTATGCCCGCCGCTACGACCATGTCGCGCAGCGCTTCGCGGAGGCGGGGCTGGCGACCTACGCGCTGGACCACCGTGGGCACGGCCGCTCGGGTGGCAAGCGGGTGTTGGTGCGGGACATCTCCGAGTACACCGCCGACTTTGACACCCTCGTCAAAATCGCCACCCGGGAGCATCCCGGTCTGAAGTGCATCGTGTTGGGGCACAGCATGGGCGGTGGGATCGTCTTCGCCTACGGCGTCGAACGCCCGGACAACTACGACCTGATGGTGCTGTCGGGGCCGGCGGTGGCGGCCCAGGACCAGGTGTCACCGCTGCTGGGGTTTGCCGCCAAGGTGCTGGGTTCTATCGTGCCCGGGCTGCCGGCGCAAGAACTCGACGTCGATGCCATCTCCCGGGACCCCGCCGTGGTGACGGCCTACAAGGAAGATCCGCTGGTGTACCACGGAAAGGTGCCGGCCGGCATCGGCCGGGCGCTGTTGCTGGTCGGCGAGACCATGCCGCAGCGGGCACCGGCGCTGACCGCGCCGCTGCTGGTGGTGCACGGCTCGGACGACCGGCTGATCCCCGTTGCCGGCAGCCACCGCCTGGTGGAGTGCGTGGGATCCACCGACGTCGAGCTGAAGGTCTATCCGGGGCTCTACCACGAGGTGTTCAACGAGCCGGAGCGCGAGCAGGTGATCGGCGACGTGGTCTCTTGGATCACGGCCCGGCTGTGAGGCGAAAGTGTCTTAGCGCTCGCGTAGTTTGGCGCTGTGACTCGCGCCGGCGACGATGCAGAGCGAAGCGATGAGGAGGAGCGGCGCTATGACTGACGACAAAATGCTGACCCGCATCGCCGCACTGCTGCGTCAGGCGGAAGGCACCGACAACCCGCACGAGGCCGACGCTTTCATGAGCGCCGCGCAGCGGCTGGCGACGGCGGCTTCCATCGACCTGGCGGTGGCGCGGTCGCATGCGGTCAACCGCTCGGCGGCGCAGGCTCCCACGCAGCGAACCATCACCATCGGGGAGGCGGGTACCAAGGGGTTGCGAACCTATGTCCAGCTCTTCGTGCTGATCGCGGGGGCCAACGACGTGCGCTGCGATATCGCCTCGAATTCAACGTTTTTGTACGCGTACGGGTTTGCCGAGGACATCGATGCGAGTCACGCCCTGTACGCCAGCCTGGTCGTCCAGATGGTGCGGGCGTCGGACGCTTACCTCGCTTCGGGCCAGCACCGGCCGACGCCGACGATCACCGCCCGGCTCAATTTTCAGTTGGCCTTCGGGGCGCGCGTCGGACAGCGGCTGAGCGAGGCCCGCGACGAGGCCCGGCGCGAGGCAACCAGGGATCGCCGTCGCCCACCGGGTACAGCTATTGCCTTGCGGGACAAGGAAGTCGAACTGCACGACTACTATCGCGGCGCGTCGAAAGCGCGGGGCACCTGGCAGGCCAGCCGAGCGACGGCCGGGTATTCGTCGGCGGCGCGGCGCGCGGGGGACCGCGCCGGCCGGAAAGCCCGGCTGGGCAACAGCCCGGCGCTGCCCGGGGCGCGCTCCGCGCTGCGACAGTGAGTGCGGCGCAATCCGCCAAGCGGGACTCCCAACGGGCCAAGGTTTATGCGGCCGAGGAGTTCGTCCGGACGCTGTTCGACCGTGCCGACGAGCACGGGTCACCGGCCGTCGAATTCTTCGGCACGCAGCTGACGCTGCCACCGGAAGGACGATTCGGGTCGGTTGAATCCGTGCAGCGCTATGTTGACGAGGTGCTTGCGCTCCCGGCGGTGCGGAAGAAGTGGTCGACCGTGTTGCCACTGCGGGTGCGTGCCCGGCAGGCCGCCACCGCCGCACACTACGAATACCACGACGGCGCAGGTGTTATCGCCATCCCGGACCGTGACACCGCCGAATGGGCGCTACGCGAGCTGGTGGTGCTTCACGAGGTGGCACATCACCTTTGTCACGCCGACCCGCCGCACGGCCCGGAGTTCGTCGCGACGATCTGTGAGTTGGCGGAGCTGGTGATGGGCCCTGAACTCGGGCACGTGCTGCGCGTCGTCTACGCCAAAGAAGGCGTACGGTGAGCGATCCGGACGCCCGGGCACGCGAGGTCGAAGTCCGGATGACCGACGAGGAGCGATTCTCGTTGCTGGTCTGCGTGATCGGCCCGAGTGAGATGTGGCCGCTGCGCGACGAACGCATCCCGGCCGACGTCGAGACGAGTACCGGATATGCGCCGGGCGTTGCGCGCCTGGGCATTCCGGCGCTGCGCATGAACGATTCCGGGCTGGGCGTCACCAACCCCGGCTATCGCCCGGGCGACACCGCCACCGCGCTGCCCTCCGGACAGGCGCTGGCCGCCGGCTTCAACAAGGCGCTGGCCCGCGCTGCCGGCGAGGTGATCGGCCGCGAGGCCCGCATCCGCGGCATCAACGTGCAACTGGCGGGGGCCATGAACCTCGCACGCGATCCGCGCAACGGCCGCAACTTCGAATACCTCTCCGAGGACCCGCTGTTGACCGCGACGATCGCCGCGGCGTCGGTGAACGGGATTCAGCAACACGGCGTCATCTCGACGGTCAAGCACTACTCGCTGAACTGCAACGAGACCAACCGGCACTGGCTGGATGCGGTCGTCGATCCCGCCGCGCACCGCGAATCCGACCTGCTGGCCTTCGAGCTGGCGATCGAGTGGTCGCAACCCGGCGCCGTGATGGCGGCGTATAACAAGGTCAACGGCGAGTACGCCGCCGCCAACGGCGTGTTGATCAACGATGTGCTCAAAGGCGTTTGGGGATACCCGGGTTGGGTCATGTCGGACTGGGGTGGGACACCCAGCTGGGAGTGCGCGCTGCACGGCCTCGACCAGGAGTGCGGCGCCCAGCTCGACGCCCTGTTCTGGCAGTCGGAGGCGTTCTCCGAGCACCTGCGCGCCGCCCACGCCGACGGCAGGCTTTCCCAGGAGCGGCTCTCGGACATGGTTCGGCGCATCCTGCGGTCGATGTTCGCGGTCGGAATCGACGATTGGGAAGCCTCGGCGTCGCCGGATATAGCCGCGCACAACGAGATTGCGCTTCAGATCGCCCGCCAGGGCGTCGTGCTACTGACCAATCGCGGCGTGCTTCCCATGTCGCCCGATTCGGCGGCCCGGATCGCGGTCATCGGCGGGTATGCCCAAGTGGGCGTGCCGACCGGCTACGGTTCGAGCGCCGTCGTTCCGCCCGGCGGGTACGCGAGCGTGATACCGATCGGCGGGCACGGACTCATGGCCTCGATGCGCAATCTGCACTTGCTGCCGTCCAGCCCGCTCGACGAACTCAGAAAGCAATTCCCCAACGCGCAAATCGAATTCGATCCCGGTATCAGCCCCGCCGAGGCCGTGCTGGTGGCGCAACGCGCCGACGTCGTGATCGTGTTTGCGATCCGCGTCGAAGGGGAGGGCTTCGACATCGCCGACCTGTCGCTGCCGTCGGGCCAGGACGCGCTGATCACCGCGGTGTCGGCCGTCAACCCGAATACCGTGGTGGTGCTGCAGACCGGAAATCCGGTGGCCATGCCGTGGCGGGACTCGGTGAATGCCATCGTGCAAGCGTGGTATCCGGGTCAGGCGGGTGGCCGTGCGATCGCGGAAATAGTTGCCGGGCAAGTCAATCCATCGGGCCGACTGCCGATCACCTTTCCGGTCGATCTCGGCCAGACGCCACGCCCCGAGCTGCCCGGGCTCAGCGAACCGTGGGGGACGCCCACCACTATCGATTACTTTGAGGGAGCGGAAGTCGGCTACCGCTGGTTCGCCAGTCGTGGCCACGAACCGATATTCGCGTTCGGTCATGGCTTGTCGTACACCAGCTTTGAGTACCGCGACCTCGAAGTGACCGGAGGCGACACCGTCGGCGTGAGCTTCAGCGTGACCAACGTCGGCGATCGTGCCGGCGCCGACGTCCCGCAGCTCTACCTGACGGCGGCCGCCGGCGAACGCCGGTTACGGTTACTGGGATTCGAGCGGGTCGAACTCGAGGCGGGCGCGACGCGCCGGGTGACCATCGCGGCGGATCCGCGCCTGCTGGCCCGCTATGACGGCGGCGCCCACGCTTGGCGGATCGCCGCGGGGATCTATTCGGTGGTGGTAGGCACTTCGGCGACCACACCCCGGCTGGAAGCGATGGTGGAGTTGGCCGGTCGCACGTTCGGGCGATGATGCACGCGGTCTAGACGCCCGAACACGCGGCCAGAGCGCGGGCTAACGGACGGGGGTCAGGTCGTCGCCGCAGGTGCATTTGTACGGTTCGCTGGCACCCGAGCAGTGGCATGGGGCCTCGATGCGAACGCGACACCCGCAACCCTCGTGGCCACAGGTCAGCATGGTTCCTGTCTCATAACTTGGCATTTGACTCACCCATTTCTTCGTGTTGGGAATATCCGCGGCTACGGCCGTGGACGCCTCCACTATATACCCCCTCGGGGTATCCGGTAAATGGTCGCGGCCATAGGCGCGGCTAGCTTGGTGGCATGACCGACAAACCAACCCCCAAAGCCGTCGACGCATTCTTGGACAGCACCGTGGTCGGCGACGATCCGGCGTTGACCGCAGCGCTTCAGGCCAGCGACGCGGCTGGGCTGCCCTCGATCGCGGTATCGGCGCAGCAGGGAAAGTTTTTGAGCCTGCTGACTGCCGCCGTACAGGCGCGCCGGGTGCTGGAGATCGGCACGCTGGGCGGCTTCAGCACCATCTGGCTGGCCCGGGGCGCCGGAGCGGATGGGCGCGTGGTGACGCTGGAATACGAGCCCAGGCACGCCGAAGTCGCGCGGGCCAACGTGGAGCGGGCCGGTCTTGGCGACCGCGTGGAGGTATTGGTCGGCGCCGCGCTCGACACGTTGCCGACGCTGTCCGGCGGCCCGTACGACCTGATCTTCATCGATGCCGACAAAGAGAATTACCCCGCGTACCTGGACTGGGCGGTGCGGCTGGCGCGCCCCGGTTCAGTTATCGTGGTCGACAACGTCATTCGTGAGGGCAAGGTTCTAGACCCCGATCCCGATGATGCCCGGGTGCTGGCGACGCGGCAGACATTGCAGCTGATGGGTGAGCACCCGCGGCTGGACACCGCGGTGATCCAGACGGTCGGGGCCAAGCACTGGGACGGCTTTGCGATCGCCCTGGTGAAGTAGCGCGCGGGAGCGGGATTTTCGTTGCCCGCGAACGGTGGCCGAGCGTAACCTCTACTACAGATGGATGGTTTGCGGCCGGCGCACAGTGCTTGTGGCACAACGAGCTTGCCGCATAACAGAAAGGTCACAAAATGAGTACAGTCCATTCATCAATCGATCACCACCCCGATTTGATGGCTCTACGCGCGAATTACGAGCGCGTCGCCGAGTCGATGAGTGCGCATCTCACTTTCGGCCTGGCTCTGCTGACGGGTCTGTATGTGGCCACGTCCTCGTGGATCGTCGGCTTCAGCGGATCGCTCGCCACATCCGACCTCATTGTCGGGATCGCGGTGGCGTTCTTGGCGTACGGGTTCGCGACCACACTGGACCGCGCGCACGGTATGACATGGACGCTGCCGGTGCTCGGCGTGTGGGTCATCGTCTCGCCATGGATTATGCAGGGCGTAACGATGACTGCAGGCATGACTTGGTCGAATGTCGTTGCGGGCGCGTTGCTGACGTTCCTTGGCCTCAACGCGACCTACTTCGGTATGCGCACCCGCGCGGCGGGCACCCACGCCTGATCGCCCGGGCTGGGTTGGATTGCCCGACTCCTTACTGGCGCCATACCGGCGCTCGCCGTCGTCGGGCTAGCCGCAGACCGCGCCGATCGCCGCCGAGCTGACCAGCTTGACGTACTTGGCCAGCACGCCAGTCTTGTAGCGCGGCGGCGGCGGCGCGAAATCCTTTCGCCGGGACTCGAACTCGCCCGGTTCTGCCAGCACGTCCAGGACGCGGTTCGCGACGTCGAGGCGGATCCGGTCGCCGTCGCGTAGCAATGCGATCGGGCCGCCGTCGACCGCCTCGGGCGCGATGTGCCCGACGCACAGCCCGGTCGTCCCGCCGGAGAACCTGCCGTCGGTCAGCAGCAGGACGTCCTTGCCGAGGCCCGCGCCCTTGATTGCGCCTGTGATGGCGAGCATTTCGCGCATTCCGGGACCGCCCTTGGGGCCCTCGTAGCGGATCACCACGGCGTCGCCCTTGGTGATGGTGCCGTCCTCGAGCGCGTCGAGAGCAGCGCGCTCGCCATCGAAAACCCTTGCGGTGCCTTCGAACACGTCGGAGTCAAAACCGGCCGACTTGACCACCGCGCCGTCGGGCGCCAGCGATCCGCGCAGGATCGTGATGCCGCCGGTCGGGTGGATCGGATTGTTCATGGCGCGCAGCACTTTGCCGTCCGGGTCCGGCGGGGCGATGGCGGCCAGGTTCTCGGCCACGGTCGCGCCGGTCACCGTCAGGCAATCACCGCGCAGCAGGCCGGCATCCAGCAGCGCCTTCATCATCACGGGCACACCGCCGATGTGGTCGACGTGGGACATGACGTGGCGGCCGAACGGCTTGACGTCGGCCAGGTGCGGCACCTTGGACCCGATCCGGCTGAAGTCGTCGAGGGTGAGCGCGACTTCGGCCTCGTGGGCGATGGCCAGCAGGTGCAGCACCGCGTTGGTCGAGCCGCCGAACGCCATCACCACCGCGATCGCGTTCTCGAGCGCCTCTTTGGTGATGATGTCGCGGGCGGTGATGCCGCGCCGCAGCAGTTCGACGACGGCCTGGCCGCTGCGGCGGGCGAACCCGTCGCGGCGGCGGTCGGTCGCGGGTGGGGCGGCGCTGCCCGGCAGGGACATGCCGAGTGCCTCGGCGGCGCTGGCCATCGTGTTGGCGGTGTACATGCCGCCACACGCGCCCTCTCCGGGACAGATCGCGCGCTCGATGGCGTCGACGTCCTCGCGGGACATCAGTCCGCGCGCACATGCGCCGACCGCCTCGAACGCGTCGATGATCGTGACCTCGCGCTCGCTGCCGTCGGAGAGCTTGGCCACCCCGGGCAAAATCGAGCCCGCGTACAGGAACACCGCCGCCAGATCCAGTCGCGCCGCGGCCATCAGCATGCCGGGCAGCGACTTGTCGCAGCCGGCCAACAGCACCGAGCCGTCGAGCCGCTCGGCCTGCATCACGGTCTCGACACTGTCCGCGATCACCTCGCGCGACACCAGCGAGAAGTGCATGCCCTCGTGGCCCATCGAGATGCCGTCGGACACCGAGATCGTCCCGAACTCGAGCGGGTAGCCACCGGCCGCGAACACCCCTTCCTTGACCGCCTTCGCGAGCCGGTCCAGCGAGAGGTTGCACGGGGTGATCTCGTTCCACGACGACGCGACGCCGATCTGCGGCTTGGCGAAGTCCTCGTCTCCCATGCCTACCGCGCGCAACATGCCGCGGGCGGCGGCCTTCTCCAGACCGTCGGTGACGTCACGACTACGCGGTTTGATGTCAACGACCGGAGCCGAATCGGTTGGTGTGGCCATCCTGCAAGTATGCGTGACCTGCGCGGGCGGCAAATGCGCGGGGTTATACCCCAGCGGGGTATAAGGTGGATGCGGGAGCTTATCGGCAGGAGTGAAGAGACGATGACGAACGCACACGGATACTCGCAGCAGAAGGACAACTACGCCAAGCGGCTGCGGCGCATCGAGGGCCAGGTACGCGGGATCGCCCGCATGATCGAAGAAGACAAGTACTGCATCGACGTCCTCACCCAGATCAGCGCCGCCAACAGCGCGTTGCGCTCGGTCGCGCTGAACCTGCTGGACGAGCACCTGGGCCACTGCGTCACCCATGCCATGGCCGAGGGAGGCGACGAGGCCGAGGAGAAGCTTGCCGAGGCCTCCGCGGCGATCGCGAGACTTGTTCGTTCCTGATCGGTGATCTAGTTGAGACCCGAGTTACGGCCCTGATTCGGGGGGAGCCGTGGTTGCGGTCCGTACGGTAAGGCAGTGTGATCGCATTAGGCGCGACAACCCAGGAGCTGGGGAGCCCGGCCGACACCGACGCCATGACACCCGAAACCAACGCTGCCGCGCGAACGTGGACGCCACGAATCGCGGCGCAACTCGCTGTGCTGGCCGCGGCGGCCTTCACCTACGTCACCGCTGAGATCCTGCCGGTCGGCGCGTTGCCGTCCATCGCGCACGACCTGCACGTCAGCCTGTTCGCAGTCGGAACCCTGTTGACCTGGTACGCCTTCGTCGCGGCCCTGACCACATTTCCGCTGGTGCGCTGGACCGCGCACCTGCCCCGCCGGCAAGCGTTGATGCTGAGCCTGGTCTGCCTGACCATTTCGCAACTCATCTCGGCGTTGGCGCCCAACTTCGCGGTGCTTGCCGCGGGCCGGGTGCTCTGCGCCGTCACCCACGGGTTGCTGTGGGCGGTCATCGCTCCGATCGCGACCCGGCTGGTGCCACCGAGCCATGCCGGGCGCGCCACGATGTCGATCTACGTGGGGACCAGCCTCGCCCTCGTCGTCGGGAGCCCCCTGACCGCCGCCATGAGCCTGATGTGGGGTTGGCGCCTGGCCGTTGTGTGCATCACCGTTGCCGCGCTGATCGTCACGGTCGCCGCCCGGTTGATGCTCCCGACGATGGTGCTCACCGAGGACCAGCTCGCGCACGTGGGCCCACGCTCGCGCCATCACCGCAACGGCCGGCTGATCACGGTGAGTGTGCTGGCGATGATCGCGGTCACCGGCCACTTCGTGTCCTACACGTTCATCGTCGAGATCATCCGCAACGTCGTCGGCGTGCGCGGACCGAACCTGGCGTGGGTGCTGGCCGCCTACGGGCTCGCTGGGCTGCTGTCGGTTCCGCTGGTGGCACGACCGCTCGACCACCGGCCCAAGAGCGCCGTCATTTTGTGCATGACGGGTTTGACGGCCGCTTTCCTGGTGTTGACCGCGCTGGCGTTCGGCAGCCGAGCCTTCGCGGCCACAGCACTGATCGGTACCGCCGCGATCGTGCTGTGGGGAGCCATGGCCACCGCCGTGTCGCCGATGATGCAGTCCGCCGCGATGCGCAACGGGGTCGACGACCCCGACGGGGCGTCGGGGTTGTACGTGACGGCGTTCCAGGTGGGCATCATGGCGGGCTCGCTGGTGGGCGGGCTGTTGTACGAGCGCAGCGTCGCGATGATGCTGACCGCATCGGCCGCCCTGATGGGTCTGGCGCTGCTCGGCATCGCGGCCAACCGGCGGATCCTGGACGTTGCCGCGACAAGCTCACGCGATTCATAGCCGCGCAGGTCAGCGGCATAATTGCGGCGGTGATCGAACCGCCGAACCCCCGGAAAACGGTAGCTGGCGTCGGCCCTATGCCACACTGTTTCAAGACTGTGACTGGAGGGATGCATATGTCGGGCTGGACGAGGGGAAGGCTTTTCGCCGCTCTGAACGCAGCTGGATTGGCTTCTGTAATGGGTCTGGCACTGGTATTCAGCTCGAGCCCGGCGCTCGCGGATCCGGACCCGGCGCCGCCCGGCGACCCGGGTTTGGTTGCGGCTCCACCCGCCCCGCCTCCGCCGCCGGACCCGCTCGCGCCGCCGCCTCCGCCGGCCCCGTTGGCACTGCCGCCGATGCCGCCGCCACTGGCCCCACCGGCATTCCCCAACCCGATGGCGCAACCGGCGGCAGCCGGACCCGCCGCCGGTCAGAACCCCACCCCGTTCACCGGGACGGCGCCGTTCGGTCCGCCGTCGTTCGTCCCCAAAGGCGGTTCGACCGTCGGGGTGGCCCAGCCGATCATCATCAATTTCCCGGGCAGGGTCGATGACGCGGGCGCGGCCATAGACGCCGTTCACGTCTCGTCGGTGCCGCCGGTGCCCGGCAAGTTCTACTGGATGACGCCCACCCAGCTGCGGTGGCGCCCGCTGAGCTTCTGGCCCGCTCACACCGCGGTAACCGTCGATGCCGGCGGCACCGTGACGAACTTCCAGACCGGGGACACGTTGGTGGCCACCGCCGACGACGCCACCCACCAGCTGACCGTGATGCGTAACGGCACGGTGGAGAAGACCATCCCGATGTCGATGGGTATGACGGCGGGTAATCACCAAACCCCGAACGGCACCTACTACGTGCAGGACAAGAAGGCGTCCGTGGTGATGGACTCCTCGACCTACGGGGTGCCAGTCAACTCGGCCTACGGCTACAAGGTGACGGTGGAGGACGCGGTCCGCTTCGACAACGTCGGCGACTACGTGCACAGCGCCCCTTGGTCGGTCGACGACCAGGGCAAGCGCGACGTCAGCCACGGCTGCATCAACATCAGCCCCAGCAACGCCAAATGGTTCATCGACAACTTCGGCCCGGGTGACCCGATCATCGTGAAGAACTCGTCCGGTGGCGACTACAAGAAGAACGACGGCTCCAGCGACTGGACCGTCAACTAGCCGGCCCCGTCGGTCGGCACCTGAGCTCGAAGAATTGCGCAAGGACTTCCGCAGGCCCCGTGATTATGTATAGCATCATATATAACCCGTAGGCCTGAGGAGGGCGATGCCGAGTCCACGCGAGCGGATGGTGATCTCCGCCGCGCTGCTGATCAGGGAGCGCGGCGCGCATGCCACCGCGATTTCCGACGTCCTGGAGCACAGCGGCGCGCCCCGCGGGTCGGCCTATCACT
>DASYBR010000006.1:0-15084 GCA_036500645.1 Mycobacterium sp.
GAATCCCGACGCGCATCGGGCCGGCACCGTGCACCTGGCCGGGACCTACGCCGAACTTGCCGCGACCGAGCGCGAGATCCACGCCGGACGCATGCCCGAACGGCCGTTCGTACTGGTCGGTCAGCAGTATCTGGCCGATCCCCAACGCTCGGTGGGCAATACGCACCCGGTGTGGAGCTACGCACACGTTCCCAACGGCTACGCCGGCGACGCGACCGAGGCGATCATCGCCCAAATCGAGCGGTTCGCCCCGGGCTTCCGGGAGCGGGTCACTGGGATGACCGTTCGTTCGACCGCGCAGATGGACACCTACAATCCCAACTACGTCGGCGGCGACATCATGACCGGCGCCAAGGACATTCGTCAGCTGACGTTCGGTCCGCGAATCACTCTGTCGCCGTATGCCGTTGGGGTGCCCGGAAACTACATCTGCTCGGCGGCCACCCCGCCGGGGCCCGGGGCCCACGGCATGTGCGGCGCCAACGCCGCGCGGCTCGCCCTCGCCTACCTGGATCGACGAGGCTAGGCGAAGGTGACCACGACCTTGTCCGCGGCGCCAGGCGTGCGGGCCAGGTCGAGCGCTTCGCCGACATTGGCGAACGGCACGGTGTGGCTGACGATCAGCGCGTATTTCTCCCAGTTTGCGACGAGATCCTTTGTCACCTCGAAGATTTCGTCGGGGTAGCCCATGCTGCCCACGATGGTGATCTCATTGCTCATCACGTTGACGAACTCGACGGGGATCGGCTCCTTGTGCACGCCGACGATTCCGAGGGTGGCGCCCTTCTGGGCGGCGGCCAGCGCGGTGTTGACCACGGCCGGCGCGCCCGCGGCGTCAAGATAGATGTCGGTGCCGGCTTTACCCGGGAACATCGAATCCCCCGGGCCGTGCAATTCGATGAGACGCTGCACGACGTCCTCCTCGGCGGAGTTGATGACGGCATCGGCCCCGATCTGCAGAGCCTTGTCCAGCCGGGCGGCGATCAGGTCCGCGACCACCACATGGCTCACACCGGCGGATTTGAAGGCCAGCGTCGCGCCCAGCCCGATCGGGCCGGCACCGAACACCACGACCTTGTCCGACGGTTTGGGTGTGCACCGGTTGACGCCGTGACGGGCAACGGCCATCGGCTCGTTGAGCGCGGCGACTTCCCACGGGATGTGCTCGGGGATCACCTCCAAACTGATTCCGCGAACGGCGTTCTCGATCAACAGGTAGTCCGCGAGCGCGCCCGCCGGTCCGCCGTTGCCGATGATGCCGCCGGGAGCAGCCATCGGGTTGATGACGACGTGATCACCGACTGCGATCCCTGACACGTCGACGCCGATCTCGGCGACCTCCCCGGCCGGCTCGTGCCCGAGCGGCGTGCGGCCCTGCCGCGGCGGGATTCCCCCAATCGTGATGTAGAACGCGTCGGACCCGCAGATGCCGCAGGCGCGCATCCGCACCAGCACGTCGCCGGGGCCCACCTGCGGACGGTCGGCGTCGACAACCTCCGCCCTGCCCGGGCCCGTCACCACGGAGATCTTCATGACGCCATCGATTTCAGGAACCCGGGCCAGTCGGGAAACAGCGCCCGGTCCACGATTTCGATGCGAACTCCGCCGGGGTCGGTGTAGTACGCGAACATCGACAGCGTGTCGCCGCTGGGTCGTGCTTCGAGCCGGTATCCGGTGCGTTCGAGTTGTGCCGCTGCCGCGGCGATGTCGTCGACCCAGTAGCCGAGGTGGTGCGCGCCGCCGTCGACCGGTGCGGTCCAGATGGTTCCCCGCACTTCCTGAATCAGTTCCAGGTGGGGCGCATTCACCGAGTAGACGAAGCGAAACGGCACCTCGACGTCGCCGTCGGCCGTCGTGACTGTCAACTCGGCTTCAACGGGTTTCGTCCACCGGTACCCCATCGCCTCGGTGAGCCGCGCCGCGGCGGCCGCCATGTCCTCGACGACCAGTCCCGTGTGATAGCAGTCCGCCGGATTCATGGCGTGCCCTCCAGTTCGATGTCGAAGGTGTCGAGGTACTCGGCGAAGATCGGCTTGAGCTTGTCCACGGTCAGGTCGTATTGGTCGAGGTTGTAGGTGTTGAGGGCGAACAGATCCTGGGGATGGGATGCCAGCCAATTGCCCATGCGCGCTTCGGTTTCGGCCGTCAACGAATCGCCCGCCCACTCGTAGATGCGCCGCATGACGTCCATCGGGTCGCGCATCATCTCGTGGTAGTACATGTGGAAGAAGCGGTCGTCGCCGATGCGGTCCCGCGCCCGTAGCGGCCGCTCGACGTGGTATTGCATCTGCGCCATCGCGTTGCGGCCCATCGCTTTCGAGTCGATGGCGCCGGGTTGCAGCACCATTTTCTTGGGCATCATCCACAGGTTGCACAGCGACCCGGTCGCCTTGTAGGGGTCACGATGCGCCCAGATGAACCGGGCGTCGGGAAACACCTTCAGCAGTGCGTCGATGTGCACCGAATGCGACGGCATTTTCAGGCTCCACGTGCCGGGCGCGGTCGACTGCAGCACCTGCAGGTAGCGCTTCTGGTATTCGTACGTGCTGGTCATGTCGGTCTCGTGAAACAACCATTCGGCGTACCGCGAGGTCGACAGAAAGGAATCCCAGGACAGACCTTTGAAGTCCTGGTTGTGGATGAACATGTCCTCGGTCGGGCCGTCGGCGTCTTCCCAGTGCGGCAGCGGCACTTTCGCCTGCTTGACCAGCTCCAGGATCTTGCGTTGCTCGTCCAGCAGGGCCAGGCAACGCGGATCGGTGCGCAGCGTCTCACTCGTCGCGGGCGGCACCGGGTGCACGCACTCCCAGTGCAGCAGCGACCGTCGCACGGGATCCTGGTCCAGCAGATAGCTGATGACCGTGGTGCCGGTGCGAGGCATGCCGAGCACGAAAAGTGGCCGCTCGACGGGCGCGTCGAGCACCTCCGGGTGGGCCTGGATGTAGGCATGGACCTGCAACCGCCGGCCCAGCGCGTCGGTCGCGTCGCCCAGGACGCGGTCGCGGCCAAAGGGCGTGAAGGCCGGCGAATTGTTGAGGTCGTCGAGCATGATCGCCAGCCCGTCGCGCCACGAGTCGGAGTCGGCCTCACTGCATCCGGTGCGTTTCGCGGCCAGCTCCAGGACGTCGTCCGGGGTGGCGATGTCGTCGTAGTCGCCCATGATTCACACCGTCAGGTATCCACCGTCGACAGCGATGGTGCTGCCGGTGATGTACGACGCCGCATCGGTACACAGGAACAGCGCCGCGCCGGCGCAGTCCTGCGGGGTCCCGGGTCGGCCCAGCGGAGTGTGAAAGCCGATCTCGACATCCATGACCTCGGGAATGTTCATGGCGGGGTGCGTCATCCGCGTGTCGATGAGCCCGGGCGCGATGGCGTTGACGCGGATTCCGTCGTCGGCCCATCGGCGGGAGAGGTTCATCGTCAGTGCGATCAGGCCCATTTTCGATGAGGCGTAGCCCGGGACGAAGATCGCCGAGCGGAACGCGGACATCGAGACGACGCTGACGACGGACGCGCCCTGGCTCGCCTTCAGGCGCCCATAGCAGCGCATGGTCAATCGCATGGGGCCCAACATGTTCTGGGCCACCGACGCGACGTAGCCGTCCGGGTCGTATTCATCACCCGCCGGGTACGGGCCGCCCGCGTTGTTGATCAGGATGTCCAGTTCCCCCAGCGAGTCCGCCAGTGCGTCGACGGAGTCGGGATCTTGGATCTGGCATTGCTGGTAGCGAAAGGCGCTGAGATCGTCGTCGTAATCGGCTGGTGTGGAACGGGTTCCGGTGATTGTCACCGCCGCGCCCGCCCTGGCGAACTCGGCGGCGATGGCGTTGCCGATACCGCTGGTGCCGCCCGTCACCAGCACCTTGGCGCCGGCGAAGTCGAAGCTGACGGTCGTTTTCACGGTGTCCTCAATTCGTCGATCGACTTCGTGAGCCAGGCTTTTTTCCAGAAGTTGTCGGTGTCGTCCAGCAGCGCCTGGTGGGCGTCGGCGGCAACCGCGCGCCCTCCCGGGTGGCCGGGCTCGGCCGCCAGGACGAGGTCGGTGAGATGCAGCGCCTGCACCGGACGCCCGGCGGCCACGTGGGCGCGTGCGGCATCCACGAGCGCATCGGCGCCTGTCGCGCCTACCACATCGGCCGCGACGGAATCCGGGGCCACGCCGAATAACTCGGTGGTGGAGCGGTGCTGAAACCATCCGGCGTACATCTCCCAGATGGCGCGCACATTCCACGACGTCTGGCCGTAGCCTTCGCCGACGTCGAACCGCTCAGGCACCCTGACCTCGCGCATCGCCGTATAGACATCGGCACCTGAATTCATCAGTTCGACGGTCCGGTCGTGCACGGCTTGCATGGCGTCGCGCATCGCGGTGACCTCCTCGGCGATGCGATCGGCGCCCTCGATCGGAGCGAAGTGCCCCGTGATCAACCGCTTCGGTCCGTAGGCCAGCACGACGTTCAGCGATTCGACGTAGAGCGCCGGGTCACGGTAGCGGTCGCCGCGAATGGTCATCAGATTGGGCACGTGACCGAACAGCGGCCCGAACAAGTTCCCGCTGAACAGGATTCGATCCTCGGGCAGCCATACCACCAGCGCGTCGGTGGTCTCACCGCCCGGTGTCCAGGCCAGCTCGAAGGTGCGGCCACCGACCGTCATGCGGTGGAGCTGGTCGAACGTCGTGGTCGGCTCGGGAAACGAGAAGTCGATCGTCGCGGGGTCGATCGTCTTGAAATGTTCGAGCACCGCATCGGAGAACTTCTGGAAGGCGAACGACGTTTTAGGCACGCGGTAGCCCATGAGGCGTTCGTTATCGTCGCGCCAGTACCGGTAATTGCGGTGCATGACGATATCCGTGTCGGCGTCGCGCAGCGAATTCACGCCACCCCAGTGGTCGGCATGCCCCTGAGTGGTCACGATGGCCCGCGTCGGCCCCGGCACGTCGGCAAAAGCCTTGCGGTGCAGCGGTCCTTCGAAGACCAGCCCACCGTTGACGATGACCCGCCCCTCGTCGGTGGCCACCGCATAGGCGTTGGAGACACCGGGCGACATCCATACGTCGTCGTCGAGCGATACCGCGGGGGTGTCGGTTGCCGCCGCCAGATCGCCGGCTCCGGGACGCTCCCGATGAATCCCAGCCATGAAAGGCGATCCTCTACAGTTCTAGAGGTAAAGTCAATAGCCATGGGACTACGAGGTCTAACGGACAAGGTTGCGGTGGTCGTCGGCGGCGCCACCGGCATCGGCGCGGCGACGGCCGCCCGGCTCGCTGACGAGGGCTGCCGGGTGGTCATCGGCGACGTGGCCGTCGACGCCGCGCGGCAGACGGCCACGCGCATCGCAGCGGCGGGTGGGACGGCGACCCACGTCGCCTTCGATTTGTCGGACACCGCGTCGGTTGGCGACCTGATCGCCACCGCCGCCACGACCTACGACGGAGTCGACCTGCTGTTCAACGTCGGTGCCGACATGAGCACCATCCGCGCCGACACCGATGTGGTCGACATCGACTTCGAGGTGTGGGACCGGGTGATGGCGGTGAACGTCCGCGGGTACGTGGCCACCATGAAATACGCCATTCCGAAGATGCTCGAGCGGGGAGGCGGGGCGATCGTCAACATGTCGTCGGCTGCCGCGTTTCAGGGCGAGCCCGCGCGGCCGGCCTATGCCACCGCCAAGGCCGGCATCGGCGCGCTCACCCGGCATGTCGCGTCGCGGTGGGGCAAGGAGAACATCCGCTGCAACGCGGTTGCGCCGGGGTTCACCGCGACCGAGGCCATCCGTTCCGTGCCGCAATGGCCGGAGCTGCAGGCCGGCGCTCTCAAGCGCATCCGCGGAACTCGCGTCGGCGAACCCGACGACATCGCCGCACTCGTTGCCTTCCTGCTGTCAGAGGAGGGCGCCTGGATCAACGGTCAGGTCGTCAGCATCGACGGCGGCACCGTGCTGCGGTGAGGACACCCATGGCAACCCGCAAACGGGACGGCGACGAACGGCGACGCGCGTTGTGCGACGCCGCAATCCAAGTGCTGGCAGAGCACGGATCGCGCGGCCTGACCCACGGGCAGGTCGACCGCTACGCGGGAGTTCCCGAGGGGACGACCTCCTACTACTACCGAACCCGCACGGCCCTGCTGCGCGGCGTCGGCAAGCGCGTCGCGGAAATCGATGTGACCAATCTGCAGTCGGTGATCGACGAACCACTCGACCCACTGTCGCCGTTCGCGCACTTGGCCCGCCTCACCATGATTCAGGCCGACGGACGCGGTCTCCAGCTGAACAGGGCGCGGCATGAACTGCTGTTGGGTGCGGCGCGCGATCCCGATCTGGCAGAGACATCGCAAGTCTTCGTCGCGCGGGTCAGCCGGATGACCCGGGACGCGATCGCCCATCTGCAGCCGAGCACCGACGATCCGGCCCTGCTCGCCGCACAGACGACGGCGGTCACCACCTTTATCGCGGGGGTGTTCACCCGCCTCGTCGCCGGCGACCGCACCGTCTACGACGCCGAGCAGCTAACGCACCTGCTGCAGGCCGTCGCCACCGCCGTTTCGTTGCAGCAAACCTAACGTTCGGGCAAAACGCCTGTGTAGTTACTCGAATCCGCATACCGTTAAGGCCGGTTCGTGCTCTTGATGTCGGAGCGCACACGAGGATTGGATGGAAATGAAGCGATTTGCCGCCGCAGGTCTGCTTTCGTTGGCCGGATTGCTGACGGCCGGGGTGGGCATCAGCAATGCCGACACGATTCAGACCGAGGGGAACTACCAGACTCGCGAGGCTTGCCAGAACGCCGGCCCGGGCGTGAGGGCCACCACGCCGGGGAACTGGAACAACTTCTGGTGCGTCCCGGATCGTAACGTCAACGGCAACTGGAAACTGGTTCTGAGCAACTAGTAGGTGTAGAAGCCCTCGCCGGTCTTGATGCCGAGCTTGCCCGCGTCGACGTAGGACTGCAGCAAGTCGCGCACGTTCTTCGGCAGGTGCGGAAACTCTGCGGCGTAGTGGTTCTCGATGTCGAGCACGACGTCGAGGCCGACCAGATCCATCATCTGGAACGGCCCGGCCGGCACACCCCAGTTGACCTTGAACAAGCCGTCGACGTCCTCCGGACGGGCCACACCCTCGGCAACGACGGCCAGCGACTCGCGCTTGACGGCCGCCCAGACGCGATTGAATATGAAGCCGGTGCACTCCTTGCGCGCTTCAAACGGGTGAACGCCGAACTCGGGCAGTACCGTCAGTAAAGTGTCGAGCAGGCCGCGGTCCGTCTCACCATCGGACATCAGGTCGACCCCGTTGATCTCCGGCGGCATGTAGAAGTGCGTGTTACACAACCGCGTTTTGTCCCGCACGTTTTCGGCCATCAGGCGCGACGGGAACGACGACGAGTTGGTCGCAAAAATGGTGTCTGGCGGCGCGGCTTGGTCGATCTGGTCCCAGGTTGCAATCTTGATCTCGAGCTTCTCGGGGACCGACTCAACGGCAAGCCACGCGCCCTCCAACGCCTCTTCGAGCGAGCCCGCGGCCGTCGCGGCGCCGACTTCGCCAAAGCCTCTGTCCCTAACGACTTTCGGCAGGGTCTCGGTCACATAGTGAACCGCTTCGGCGCGCTGCTGGGCGCGTGGCGCGCAGATGCGCACCGCTCCCCCGCGGCTGGCCATCATCAGCGCGATGCGCCGTCCCAGCGTTCCCGCGCCGATAACCGCGACCGGGCGGTCCCGGATGTCTTCGAATGTGTAGGTATACGAGCCAGTCACATCCGCATGCTAGCCCGTCAATACGCCGCAATGATTGTTGCCGAACCACAAAGATGAGCTGGCGGTTGTCTTCGGCCGATAAGACGCTCAAAACACTTGTGTCACAGTTGTTTCAGGAGTCTGTTGGCGGCGATTCTTGTCGGTGGGCTCCGATAATCTGGCCGTATGACCTCAGGCGGCATCATCGATCGGGACGCGATCACGGCAGCCTTCGATGTGCTAGATGCCGCGATCGACGGCGTCGGGGATCTGAGTTTCGACGCGTTGGTCCCCCGAGAATGCCTGGCGCTCTTGGAGCGCCGCGAAAAGATGCGCCGACGGCTCCCGGTGCCTGAGCACAAGCTGATTAATCACCTGGCCCGGCAAACCACCCCAGAGGAGGTCGGCGGCAAGCTGTCTCACGCGGTGGCCGAATGGACCTTGATCAGCCGCGCCGAGGCCTCGCGCCGCATCCCCAGTCGCGCTTCAATGAGACCGGGACATGCTCGACCTGGCGGCGGAGCACCTCAACGGACCGTCAAAAATGGGCACATTCTGTGCGGTTTTGGAGTGCCGAGACGGAACCCTGCAGTATGCGCGTCAGGCCTGCGTGAATTGGACGGAGTTGGTGGTTTGGTACCCCGCTGGGTTCCCGCAGGCTGGCACTTTATAGGTAATTTGGTCTGTGCCCGTCAGGGTGTTTGGATCCCACGTGTATTGGCCGGACACAGCGTTGGGAACAACGGTACCGTCGGGACAGGCGATCGTGTGTGAGGCGGAAGCCAGCGTCCATTGCCCGTTAACCAACCGCGCCTTCGATACTTCCGGTCCACCGGGTGTGTCAGCTATTGAGGCGCATCCGTCACCGCAGGGAGTGGCATACCAATCAGCGGTCCCCGATTCACCAGATTGCCCCGTTTCAGTCCTGAGGTAGTGGCCGCTCATCGTCGTATCAGCCCATGCTGCGCTAGCTGTACCGATAGCTAAACCAGCGACAATAACGGTCGCGCCAAATCCCCGCGTGATAGTCATGATCTTGCCCCTTCCATGGAGCTAATCGGTGCGTCGGGCAGTGTTGGTGGTTTATCACACGGGACGTTCAGGTTGGTGGGGATTGGCAAACTTCTGCTATGAAGACGGTAGTGCCTTTACGCGCCCCGTGGCTTGAGGCCGAACCGCCGCAAACCGCGCGCGGCCGACGCGCGCAGCACGCTGGCGGCGATCCTGGCACGACGTCGCGACGCCGGGTACCACAGCAGCTCCTTGCTTTGGGTCGGGATGCGAGGCGACGTAATCGCTTGTGCGCGACAGTATTTGCGTAGCCCGGTGGGACCTCCCAGGCGTGTGCCGATGCCGGACTGCTTCCACCCCCCCATCGGAATGTCCATGGCGAACCCGTTGGACATGACGTCGTTGACGTTGACCGCACCGACATCAAGCCGCCGAGCGATCGCTTCGCCGCGTCCCTTGTCGCGCGTCCACACCGTGGCCGATAGGCCGTACATCGAGTCGTTGGCCAGCCGGATCGCCTCTTCCACGTCGGCGACCTTAACCATCGGGAGGGTGGGGCCAAAGGTCTCCTCGGTCATGCAGGACATCGACTGATCGACGTCGACGAGCACCGTCGGTGCGAAGAATGTCCCGGATCCGGTTGGCTTGCCGCCAAGCACAACACGGGCGCCCGCCCCGACCGCCTCTTCGACGTGCCGTTGCACGATGTCGCGTTGCGCGCTGGTCGCCAGCGGCCCGACGTCGAAGGAGAAGTTGCGCTCATCGTGTCCCTGTCGAAGCCGGCCGACGCGTTCGATGACCTTGGCCACGAACTCGTCGTAGACGGGCGCCTCGACGTAAACCCGTTCCACCGAGACGCACGCCTGGCCCGAGTTGAACATGCCACCCCAGACGATCCCGTTGGCGGCGCGGTCGAGATCAGCGTCGGCCAGCACCAAGGCCGGGTCCTTGCCGCCGAGCTCGAGGCTGTAAGGGATGAGCCGCTCCGCGCACGCGACGGCCACCTTCCTGCCCGTGGCGGTCGATCCGGTGAATTGGACGAAGTCGACGTTGGCGACGACGGCGGCGCCGGTGTCGCCGTACCCGTTTGCTACCGCAAGCACCGGCGGCGCACCGATCTCGGCCCAACCACGGGCGAACTGCACCGCGGATAGCGGCGTCACTTCCGACGGCTTGAGGAGCACGGCGGCCCCGGCGGCCAACGCGGGGACGATGTCGATGCCCGGCATCATGAAAGGGAAGTTCCAAGGGCTGATGACCCCCACGACCGGATACGGGCGGTATGTGGTGGTGAGCTTCTTCGTCACGGCGAGCGGGCTGAACGAGCGGGGATGTTCGTCGGTCAGAAATCGCTCCGCACGAGTGGCGACATAGTCGATCACCGTAGCGATCACGGGTGCTTCGAGCCCGGCGTCCGATCGCGTCTTGCCACTCTCGGACTGCACCAGGTCGGTGATCCGCTCGGAGTTGTCCAGCACCCATTCCTGATAACTCAGTAGCCAGGGTTTGCGGCCGCGCGGACCAAGGGCCTCCCATTCGGGCTGAAACAGGCGCAGTGCATCGGCTTTGGCGGCGACGGTGGCGGGGGGATCGATCTGTACGGTGCCGACGATGCGTCCGTCAGCCGGACAGCGCACTGTCAGGGTGGAGCTGTCGGTCACGGGGTGGATTGCAGTCATGGCGGACTCTCCTTCAGACGCATCGAAAGCACGACTTCCTCGGAGTGTCGCAGCGGCCCCAGCGAACTGCCTAGAGTATTCGGTCACCCGACTCTTACCGGCAGAGAGCCGCAGCGCGCTAAAGCAGCTTCATCTGCTCGGGCTCCGGCTCGGCCGGTTCGAGCAGCTCAGGGCCGTTGTTGCGCACGCTGTTCACCAAGGTCGACACCTCGCGCATGCGGATGTCGTGCACGTCGGGCGCATTGGACAGCAACTCGTCGTCGATCGGGGCGTCCGGATCCAGCCAGCGGCCCCAATCCCGTTCGCGCAACATCAGCGGCATCCGGTCGTGAATCTGCGCGAGCTCCCCGGGCGCGTCGGTGGTGATGATCGTGCAACTCAGCAGCGGCGAGGAGTCCTTGGCCGGCTTCCACACCGACCAGAGCCCCGCCATGAACAGCGGCTCACCGTCTTCGCGGTACATGAAAAACGGCGTCTTGCGGGACTTCTTGCCGGCATCGGTGTCCGGATTGGCGCGCCATTCGTAGTAGCCGTCCATCGGGATCAGGCAGCGCTTGGACTTCGCGCTCGACCGGAAGGCGGGCGAGGTGGTGACCTTGTCCGCGCGGGCGTTGATCAGCATCGGCCCCTTGGTCTCGGGCGCGCGGTCGGCACCTGCCTTCACCCACGGCGGAACCAGGCCCCAACGCATCAGCCGCACCCGCCGCGTCGGCTCGTCGTCGGGGTCGGTGTGCCGGCTGACCACGGTCGCGATGGTCGACGTGGGGGCCACGTTGTAGTTAGGCGCCGCGTAGTTGGGCGCCGTCGTATCGGGCGCGGTGCCGGTGGCCTCGTCGATCGCCCTGATTTTCTCGGCCAGCAGCGCCGGATCGGTGGTGACCGCAAATCGTCCACACATACGGTCCATGGTGGCAGAGCCACCCGACACCTATTAGTTCGGAGAACGCGGTGACACGCAATGATGGAGCGGTGACCATGTGGACCGCCCCCACCGCACCCGGGCCGGTGCACGCGACCGTGACCGTGCCGGGCTCGAAGTCGCAGACCAACCGGGCGCTGGTACTGGCCGCGCTGGCAGCCGCGCAGGATGTGGGCACCCCGACCCTGAGCGGGGCGCTGCGCAGCCGGGACACCGATTTGATGATCGGGGCGCTGCGCACCCTGGGCCTGCGCGTCGACGGGGCCGGGTCCGAGCTGACGGTCAGCGGTCAGATCGCACCCGGCCCCGGCGCTCGGGTGGATTGCGGCCTGGCGGGAACGGTTCTGCGTTTCGTTCCGCCGCTGACGGCACTGGCCGATTCGGTGGTGGAGTTCGACGGCGACGAGCAGGCCCGGATCCGGCCCATCGCACCGCTGCTAAACGCGCTGCGGGGTCTCGGTGTGCGGATCGAGGGCAACGGCCTGCCTTTCCGGGTCCACGGCAACGGATCGCCGGCCGGCGGCACCGTGGCCATCGACGCCTCGGCGTCCTCGCAGTTCGTCTCCGGATTGTTGCTGTGCGCGGCCTCGTTCGCCGAGGGGCTGATCGTGCAACACACTGGCGCGTCGATACCGTCGGCGCCGCACATCGCCATGACGGTGGAGATGCTGCGGCAGGCCGGGGTCGGCGTCGACGACTCGGTTCCCAACCGCTGGCAGGTGCACCCCGGCCCGGTCGCCGCCCGGCACTGGGAAGTCGAACCGGATCTGACGAACGCGGTTCCGTTCCTGGCGGCGGCGGTCGTCAGCGGCGGGGCGGTACGCATCACCGGTTGGCCGGCGACCAGCGTGCAGCCCGCCGATAACATCCTGGAGGTCTTCGGCAAGCTGAATGCTGTTGTCGTCCAGAATGATTCGACCCTTGAGGTGCAAGGTTCAACCGGCTACGACGGATTCGACGTGGACCTGCGCGCCGTCGGTGAACTGACGCCGTCGATGGCGGCACTGGCCGCGCTGGCGAACCCTGGGTCGGTGTCCCGGCTGAGCGGCATCGCCCACCTGCGTGGCCACGAGACCGATCGGCTCGCCGCGCTCAGCACCGAGATCAATCGCCTGGGCGGCGACTGCAGCGAGACGCCCGACGGCCTGGTAATCACCGCGACACCGCTGCGGCCCGGCGTCTGGCAGGCATATGCCGACCACCGGATGGCGATGGCCGGCGCGATCGTCGGGCTGCGGGTAGCCGGGGTCCAGGTGGACGATATCGGCGCCACCAGTAAGACGCTGCCGGAGTTTCCACGGCTGTGGGCACGGATGCTTGGGGAAGAGCCCAGCGTTTGAAGCCCGGCGATTACGACGAGTCCGACGTCAAGGTCCGATCCGGAAAAGGGTCGCGACCGCGGACCAAGACTCGTCCCGAGCACGCCGACGCCGAGGCCGCGATGGTGATCAGCGTCGACCGTGGACGCTGGGGATGCGTGCTGGGCGGCGACCCCGAGCACCGGGTCACCGCCATGCGGGCCCGCGAGCTGGGCCGTACCCCGATCGTCGTCGGCGACGACGTCGATGTCGTCGGCGATCTGTCCGGGCGCCCCGACACTCTGGCGCGCATCGTGCGGCGCGGCGACCGGCGAACGGTGTTGCGGCGCACCGCGGATGACACCGATCCGACCGAACGAGTGGTCGTCGCCAACGCCGACCAACTGCTGATGGTGGTCGCGCTGGCCGACCCGCCGCCCCGCACCGGGTTGGTCGAGCGGGCGCTGATCGCCGCGTATGCGGGCGGACTGACGCCCATCCTGTGCCTGACCAAGACCGACCTCGCCCCGCCGGAGCCGTTCGCCGAGCAGTTCGTCGATCTGGACCTCACCGTGGTTGTCGCCGGCCGCGACGATCCCCTGCTCGCTGTGGCGGACCTGCTCACGGACAAGATCACCGTCCTGCTCGGGCATTCCGGCGTCGGCAAGTCCACGCTGGTGAACCGGCTGGTGCCCGACGCGGCCAGAACCGTCGGCGAGGTGACCGAGATCGGCAGGGGGCGGCACACCTCCACGCAATCGATCGCTTTTCCGCTGGGCACTGACGGCTGGGTGGTCGACACTCCCGGCATCCGCTCATTCGGGCTGGCTCATATCCAGCCCGACGACGTGCTGATGGCGTTCTCGGATCTGGCGGAGGCGATCGAGGATTGCCCGCGCGGCTGCGGGCACATGGGGCCACCGGCCGATCCCGAATGCGCGCTGGACGCGCTGACCGGGCCCGCCGTTGGCCGCGTCGCCGCGGCCCGACGGCTGCTGGCCGCGCTCAACCAGACTTAGCCAGCCGCATACCGAGCTCGTCAGGCGGAACCAGATGGCCCTCTGCGCAACGGATTTCGACGCTCGCCTCGGCACCGCAGCCCAGATGGGTCAACCGCAGCCGGTTATGGCCGGGCAGATGGTGTCGTCCCCACTCGAACATCGCCCAGACCACTGGCATGAAATCGATGCCGGCCTGGGTCAGCACGTATTCCTCGCGACTGCGCTGTCCGGGCTCCTGGTAGGGCTGCCGCTTCAACAGACCGAGCTCGACCAGCTCGGCTAGTCGCGCCGCGGCGGCCGCCTTGGTGATGCCGACCCGGCGGGCGAAGTCGTCGAACCGGGTGGTGCCGTAGTAGGCCTCGCGCATGATCAGCATCGCGGACTTGGTGCCGACGACTGCCATGGTCTTCTCGATCGCGCACTGACCAACGGCTGACCACTTCTCGCGGTCCGCCAGCGCACCTTGCAGAAATGTCATCAAAATCACCTCCCATCTGGGTTGATTTTAGTATACCTAGGCGTTTTGCTAGGTATATCGAGCCATACTCAGGGCTCGGGATTCAGGACTCAAGGAGGAGCCATGACTCAGGGCCGCGATGCCGTCATCGTCGGAGCCGTCCGCACGCCGATCGGGAAGGGCAAGGCAAGCGGCGCGCTGCACGACGTGTTGCCCGCCGACCTGCTGGCGCACAGCCTGCGGGAACTGGTGGCGCGCACCGGCGTGGACCCGGCGCAGGTGGACGATGTCATCGCCGGCGCCGTGACGCAGGTGGGCGACCAGGCCGCCAACATCGCGCGCAATGCGCTGCTGGGCGCCGGATTCCCCGAGTCGGTCCCCGGCGTCTCGATCGACCGCCAATGCGGCAGCAGCCAGCAGGCCATCAGTTTCGCCGCGCAGGGCGTGATCGCGGGTGCCTACGACCTCGTCATCGCCGGCGGCGTGGAGTCGATGAGCCGCGTCCCCATGGGAACCCAGGTGCTCCCGGGCAGCAATCCGATGGGCGAGGACATGATCCGGCGCTACCCAGAAGGGCTTGTCCCGCAGGGCATCAGCGCCGAGCTGATCGCAGCGAAGTGGGACTTCTCGCGCACCCAACTCGACGAGTTCTCCGCCGGCAGCCACGACAAGGCCGCCCGGGCCACCAAGGACGGGCTCTTCGACAACGAGTTGATCCCGATCGCCGGGCTTGCCACCGACGAGATCGTCCGACCCGGCACGACGGTCGAGACGCTGGCGTCCCTGAAGCCGGCATTCTACAGCGAGGCGATGAAAGAGCGCTTCCCGCAGATTAATTGGGAGATCACACCCGGTAACTCGTCGCCGTTGTCCGATGGCAGCGCCGCGGTGCTGATCACCACCAGCGAGACGGCCAAGAAGCTGGGGCTGCGCCCGTTGGCCCGGATTCACACCACCACCGTGGTGGGCTCCGACCCCCT
>DASYBR010000007.1:0-1772 GCA_036500645.1 Mycobacterium sp.
GGACGCCGGCGAAGAATTCGCGGTCATCGCCAAGCCCTGCGACATCTCCGCGGTCCGGGCACTGGCCCGCATCGATCCTCGCGTCGACCGGCAGGTGAAGTATCTGCTGACCAACTTTTGCGGCGGCGTGCCCAACGCCCAGGTCGCCAAGGCGATGATCCGCTTCCACGGTGTCGATGAGGACGAGGTGGAGACGTTCCGCTTCCGTGGCGAGGGCTGGCCGGGTCCGCATCGGGTGCAGACCAAGGACGGCAAGTTCTTCGACATGAGCTACGAAAGCGCATACAAAGACCGGCCGTGGGGCTACGACATGCAGTTTCGCTGCAAGATATGCCCGGACGCCGTGGGTGAGCTGGCCGATATCTCGGTGCCCGACGGCTGGATCCTGCGTGACGGCAAACCGATCTACGACGAAGCGCCCGGGGTCAACGTGGTGGTCGTACGCACCGAGCGTGGCGTTGATCTGCTCCGGCGAGCAGTCGATGCCGGGTATCTGCAACTCGGCCCCATCTCGATGCAGGAAGTCGAGGCGATGCACGTCACCCACCCGCCTCGCAAGGTGGGAGCGCCGACGACTTTGCTGGCACTGCGGATGCTTGGTCAGCCCCGACCGCAGGTGCGCGGGTACCGGACGTTGGCCTGCATCCGTCGGGCCGGACCCCGCCTGCTATGGCAGCAGTTCCGCGGGACCGTCCGCCGAATCCTGCGAGGAGACAACCGCGAGTCAACGATCTGATCGACGCACTCGCGTCTGCGGGGGTTCGAACTCGTTTCGCTGTTAATCGGACCAATGCCACCGCGCTGATTCACCTCGATGGCAACGCCGCAACCCACGCGCAAACGCTGCCCGGCGTTGATATCCACCAGCCCGAAAGGAACCCGCTATGACCACCTCACAAGACGCGGATCGTGCGGCGCACCGCGACATTCGGCAGTACCTCGAAGAATTTGACCGATGCGGGCTGCTGCGGCAGGTGGCCCGACCAACCAACAAGGACACCGAAGTGATGCCCCTGGTGCGCTGGCAGTTCCGCAGTCTGGACAGCAGATGGTGGTAGGCCTGACTGCTCAGGCAGGCGACCGCGCGAACCCGCTGTCCGCCGCGATCGTGCGAACATCGACAAAGGAGAACGCCATGGACGACACCGTCATCGCACTGTTCAGTGCCGCCCTGTCAGGACCGGACGCTGTGATCACTGATCCCGATTTGTTGGCCACGGAGGGTCGCGACTACTGGGGCTTCGGGGGTACGCCAGGGCTGGTGCTGCGCCCCCGCACCCGCGATGAGGTCGTTGCGGCCATGCGCATCGCCTTCGAACACCACGTTCCAGTGGTGCCGCGTGGTGGCGCGTCGAATTGCGGCGCGGGCATGATGGCCAACCCGGACCGGGTGATGATCGACGTGTCCGGCATGGATCGGGTCATCGACGTCGACCCCGCCGCCCGCACCGCCCGGGTCCAGCCCGGCGTCATCAATGGCGTCCTGCAGCAACAGCTTGCCCCGCACAGGCTGTGCTTCTCGCCCGACCCGGTGTCGGCCCCGCTGTGCACGGTCGGGGGCAACATCATCGAGAATGCCGGCGGGCCGCACGCCCTGAAGTACGGCGTCACCTACAACCACGTCCTCGCCGTCGAGGTCGTGCTGCCCGACGGCAGGGTGATGAACCTGCGCGCCGACGACGACGGCCCGGACCTGCTCGGTGTCTTGATCGGCTCCGAAGGCACCCTGGCGATCCTCACCGAGGCCACCGTGGCGCTGCGCCCGATCGCAC
>DASYBR010000008.1:0-27238 GCA_036500645.1 Mycobacterium sp.
GCCCGAGCTGGACACCTACGCCAGTGCCGGGCACTTGTCGGTGCAGCTGGACACCGAGACCACCCGGCAGCTGCTGGGTGCGGTGCCCGCGGCGTTTCACGCCGGAGTCCAAGACATCTTGTTGATCGCCTTCGGGCTGGCGGTGGCCGAGTTCTTGGGCACCGGCGCCGCACCGACTGCCATCGACGTCGAGGGCCACGGCCGCCACGAGGAGCTGGCCGCCGAAGTGGACCTGTCGCGCACCGTGGGATGGTTCACCAGCAAATACCCGGTGTCGTTGACCGTGGGCGGGCTGTCCTGGGACCAAGTGGACACCGGGGCCCACGCCCTGGGCGCGGTGATCAAGGACGCCAAAGAACAGCTGCGCGCGCTGCCCGATCCCCTGTCCTACGGGATGCTGCGCTACCTGAATCCCGACGTCGACCTGCCCGAGTCCGACCCGGTGATCGGGTTCAACTACCTGGGGCGCCTCGGCGCCGCAGCGGGAGAGATCTCCGATCAGCTGTGGCGGATCAGCCAGGACGGGGTGCCACTGATAGGTGCCGCCGCGGCCGTGCCCATGCCGCTGGCACACACCGTCGAGCTCAACGCCGCCACCGAGGACACCGACACCGGCCCGCTCCTGCACGCCACCTGGACGTGGGCGCCCTCGGCACTGGACCACACCCAGATCAGCCGCCTGGCCCAGCTGTGGTTCGACGCCCTGAGGGGCATCTGCGCCCACGTCGACAAAGGCGGCGGCGGACTGACCCCATCCGACATCACCCCGGCCCGGCTGAGCCAACACCAGATCGACGAGCTGGAACAGCAGTACGACATCGCCGACATCTTGCCGCTGACCCCGCTGCAGGAAGGGCTGCTCTTCCACGCCAATGTCATCCGGGCCACCGACGACGTGTACGCGGTACAGCTGGCATTCACGGTGGCCGGCCCGCTCGGCTACTACCGGCTGCGCGACGCGGTGCACACGGTGGTCAAACGCCATCCCCATCTGGCAGCCCGATTCTCCGGCCAGTTCGACCACTCGGTGCAGATCATCCCCGCCGATCCCGCGCCGGGGTGGCGGTACGTCGACCTTGGCGCCGACGCCGGCGACGTCGACGAGCTGATCCAGCGGGTGTGCGCCGAAGAACGCGCCGCAGTGCGCGAGCTGGGCGACAAGCCGGCGTTTCGGGCCACGCTGATCCGTCTCGGCCAGGACCGGCACCGGTTCGTGCTGACCAATCACCACATCGTGGTGGATGGCTGGTCGCTGCCGATCCTGCTGGGCGAGATCTTCGCCGGCTACTACGCGCAGCACCTACCCACACCTGCGCCTTATCGGAGCTTTATCAATTGGCTGGCCGATCGAGACCACGACGCCGCCGAGGTGGCGTGGCGTGCGATGCTCGCCGGCTTCGAGACCCCCACCTTGGTCGGGCCGCCGAATCGGTTGGGGCTGGGGCGTCGAGGCGTGGAATCGTTTCAAATGTCCGCCGAGACCTCCCGGGCCGTCAGCGAGCTGGCCCGCTCCCGCCGCACCACCGTCAACACCGTGCTGCAGGCCGCGTGGGCGCAGCTGCTGATGTGGCTGACCGGCCAGCATGATGTCGTCTTCGGCACGACAGTCTCGGGTAGGCCGGCCGAGGTGATCGGAGCGGACTCGATGGTGGGCCTGTTCATCAACACCGTGCCGGTTCGAGCGCACATCACCGCGGCGAGCACCACCGCCGACCTGCTCGACCAATTGCAGACTGCCTATAACGACACGCTGGACCACCAACACCTGGCACTCAGCGAAATCCACCGAATCACCGGCCACGATCAGCTGTTCGACACCTTGTTCGTGTTGGAGAACTACCCCGTCGACACCGCCGCCCTGGCCAGCGACCACGAGCTGGCCATCACCGAGTTCTTCGGCAGCGAGTCCAACCACTACCCACTGACGGTGCAAGCCACCCCGGGAACGGAGCTGGGCCTTCGTCTCGAGTACGACACGAACGTGTTCGATTCGGCAACCATCGACACGCTCGCCGAACGATTCAGACGGGTGTTGGTGGCCATCACCGCCGAGCCCACCCAACGCTTGTCGGTGGTGGATCTGCTCGACGAGGGTGAGCGTGCCCGCCTGGATGAGATCGGTAACCGCGCGCTGCTGACCCGGCCCGCGCACCCTGCGGTATCGATTCCAGAGTCGTTCGCGCAGCAGTTGGCCCGCACCCCCGGGGCAGTGGCGGTGACCTTCGAGGGCAATTCGATGACCTACCGCGAACTCGACGACGCCGCCGACCGGTTGGCGCACCTGCTGGCCGGCCATGGCGCGCGCCCGGGCCAGCGAGTGGCGCTGCTGTTGGAGCGTTCCGCCGACGCGGTCGTGGCAATTTTGGCGGTGTTCAAAACCGGCGCGGCCTACCTGCCGATCGACCCCGCGCTGCCTGCGGCGCGGATCGAGTTCATGATCGCCGATGCGGCGCCGATGGCCGCGATCACCACCGCCGAGCTGGCCGGGCGGTTGGACGGGTCCGATCTGCTGGTCATCGATGTCAAAGACGTCCCGCTCGGCGGCCATGCGCCCACGAACTTGCCAGGCTCGACCCCCGACGACATCGCCTACCTCATGTACACCTCGGGCACCACCGGCGCGCCTAAGGGCGTGGCCATCACCCACCACAACGTGACCCAACTGCTGAAGTCGCTGGAAACCTGGCTGGCACCGAAACAGGTGTGGTCGCAATGGCATTCGCTGGCCTTCGACGTCTCGGCGTGGGAGATGTGGGGTGCGCTGTTTCGCGGTGGTCGGCTGGTGGTGGTTCCCGAGTCGGTGGGCCGCTCACCGGCAGACCTGCAGGCCTTGCTGGTGGACGAACGGGTCAGCATGCTCATCCTGACGCCGTCGGCGGTGGGGATGCTGTCGCCGCAGGGGCTGGATTCGGTGACGTTGGTGGCGGCAAGCGAGGTCTGCCCGCCCGAACTGGTGGATCGGTGGGCGCCCGACCGGGTGATGGTGCACTCCTACGGTCCCACCGAGACCACGATCTATACGTCCATGAGCGCGCCGCTGAAACCGGGGTCGGGCGGCCCGCCGATCGGCTCGCCAGTGGGAGGGGCGGCGTTCTTTGTGCTGGACGGGTGGTTACGGGCCGTGCCCGTCGGGGTGGTCGGCGAGTTGTACGTGGCCGGCGCCGGGGTCGGGGTTGGCTATTGGCGCCGACCCGGGCTGACCGGCTCGCGGTTTGTGGCGAGCCCGTTCGGCGAGCCGGGAACACGCATGTACCGCACCGGTGACCTGGTGCGGTGGCGCGCTGACGGGCAGCTGCAGTTTGTGGGGCGCGCCGATGAGCAGGTCAAGATCCGCGGCTACCGCATCGAACTCGGCGAAATCCACGCGGCCCTGACCGGGCTGGACGGCGTCGAGCAGGCGGCGGTGATCGCCCGCGAGGACCGCCCCGGCGACAAACGCCTCGTCGGCTACATCACCGGGACCGCGGACCCGACCGAGGCGCGGACCGCGCTCGCCGCACGGCTACCGGCCTACATGGTCCCGGCCGCGGTGGTGGTCATCGACGCACTACCGCTGACCCCCAACGGAAAACTCGACGCCCGCGCCCTCCCGGCACCCGAGTACACCGCGGGTCAGTATCGCGCCGCGGCCAGCCCCACCGAGGAGATCCTGACCGGCATCTACGCCCACGTGCTCGGGCTTGAGCGGGTCGGGACCGACGATTCGTTTTTCGACCTGGGCGGGGATTCGCTGTCGGCGATGCGCCTGATCGCCGCGATCAACACCCGTCTGGACGCAGACCTTTCGGTGCGCACCGTGTTCGACGCGCCATCCGTTCGGAAACTCAGCGAGCAGTTGGCCAAAAATGCCGGCTCCGCCAACGGGCCCAGCTATGCGTCCGTGCACGGCCGCAACTCCACGGAGGTGCACGCCGCCGACCTCACGCTGGACAAGTTCATCGACGAAACGACGCTGAGCAATGCGCCAGATCTGCCGGGTCCCGGCGCCGAGGTGAGGACGGTCCTGTTGACGGGGGCCACCGGTTTCCTCGGCCGCTACCTGGCCCTGGAATGGCTCGAGCGGATGAAGCTGGTCGGCGGCACACTGATCTGTCTGGTGCGGGGCGAGTGCGACGAGGATGCACGGGCTCGTCTGAACAAGACCTTCGACAGCGGAGACCCCGGACTGCTGCGGCACTACCAGAACCTGGCCGCCGATCATCTGGTGGTCATCGCCGGCGACAAGGGCGAAGCCAACCTGGGGCTGGATCAACACACCTGGCAGCGGCTGGCCGACACCGTCGATCTGATCGTCGATTCCGCTGCCCTGGTCAACGCCGTCTTCCCCTACCGCGAGCTGTTCGGGCCCAACGCCGTGGGCACCGCCGAGCTGATCCGGATCGCGCTCACCACGAAACTCAAGTCCTACAGCTACGTTTCGACTGCTGACGTGAGAACCCAGATCGATTCGTCCGCGTTCACCGAGGACGCCGACATCCGGGTCATCAGTCCCACCCGCGCAGTCGACGACAGCTACGGCAACGGCTACGCCAACAGCAAGTGGGCCGGTGAGGTGCTGCTGCGCGAAGCCAACGATCTGTGCGGGTTGCCGGTCGGAGTGTTTCGCTGTGACGTGATCCTGGCCGACCCCAGGTACGCGGGTCAGCTCAACCTGTCGGACACGATCACCCGGATGGTGCTGAGCCTGGTGGCCGCCGGCATCGCGCCCCGCTCGTTCTTCCAGCTCGACGCCGACGGTAACCGGCAACGCGCGCACTTCGACGGGCTGCCAGTCGATTTCATCGCCGAGGCGATCGCCACACTGGGCGCCCAGGTGGGCCGGGGCCGGTCAAAGGGTTTCGAGACGTATCACGTGATGAACCCGCACGACGACGGGATCGGCCCCGATGAGTATGTCGACTGGCTGATCGAAGCCGGCTACCCGATCCAGCGCATCGGTGACTTCGGCGAGTGGTTGCGGCGGTTCGAGACCGCCTTAGGTGCCCTGCCTGATAGGCAGCGCCAGCACTCGATGCTGCAGATGTTGCTGTTGCGCAATTCCGCTCCGGTTGACCCCCCCGAGCCGACCCTCGGGGCCTTTGGGCCGACCGACCGATTCCGAGCTGCGGTGCAAGCAGCGAAGATCGGCCCCGATAAGGACACCCCGGACATCCCGAACATTTCGGCACCGATCATCATCAAATACGTCACCGACTTGCAACTGCTCGGACTGCTCTAGCCTGCTAACCATCAACCACCACTTCCCCCGAAGGGACATAATGCGGCGAATTTCCCTTTCCATCTACTGGGCGTTTTTAACGATGGTCCGCTTCATCACCCTGAGGCGACAGAAAGACGCGGCAGCCTATTACACGATCCTCGGCGATGACGTCGTCGATTTCATGAATGAAAAGTACGCCGATGACTCCAAGCCGCTGTGGCTCAACAACGGTTACTGGAAAGCCGCCCGCACCTATCCCGACGCTTGCGTCGCGATGGTCGAACTCCTGGGGACGCGGGCTGGGCTGCAGCCAGGCGATGCGGTCCTAGATGTCGGTGTCGGTTTCGCAGAGCAGGACTTCGTTCTGCTGGATCGCTTCAAGGTTTCTCACATCACGGGGATCGACATCACACCCGTGCACATCGACAAGGGTCGGGAGCGCGTCGCCAAGCGTGGGCTGGAGAAACAACTCGACGTCCGGCTCGGTTCCGCGACCGCGATGGATTTTCCCGACGCGTCATTTGAAAAGGTCTTGGCCTTGGAATGCGCATTTCACTTTGATACCCGCGACCAATTCTTAAGCGAGGCATTTCGCGTCCTCAAACCGGGAGGAACCGTTGCGCTCGCCGACATGCTTCCCAATCCGGGCCAAAAACTCAGCGCCATCAACGCGTTCGGCCGAAAGTACGGCCACATTCCCGAGGCAAATTACTACGACCGCGAAGAGTACTCACGGCGGCTGTCGGCCATGGGCTTCGACGATGTCGTCGTGGAATCGATCCGGGAAGACGTGTTCCCCGGGATGGCCAAATACGCTCGCCAGCGGGTTGAGGGAAATATGAAGATGGCCGACGTGGTCGTCGAAGTCTCGGAAGACGATCGCGCCCAGTGCCGGGGCGTAGAAGTGTGGGAACGAGGGACCGGCTTGACGGACTATGTGATCGCGTCGGCGCGCAAACCCTTGAACGGCGGCGCTCCGGCTTAAGGCGCTGCGTCGAAGTCGTCGGCCCGTAGTTCGATCGGCTCGCCGTGCGGTGTGCGGTTCGCCGCGTGTTGCCACGCATCGCGCCATCGCGCGGTCTCGGCCGAGCCAATGCCTTTGCGCTCCAACAGGTCTTCGAGTGCACCAAGCCAGTGGTGGTAGTGGGAATCGCCGACCACCGGTGCCGCCTTGATACGAGTGGCCAGCGCATCAGCCCACTCGGGCCAGGTGTAGAGCCCGCGCTTGTGCAACGAAACCACCATCGCGAAAGCCCTTGCCTCCCAAGGCTCCGCGAACACCGGCTGGTCGTTCACGCTGCTTCCAAGTACGGTTCCCATGCGTCGATCGACACCGTCAGGCCCTGCTCGGCGTCCGGCCACAGATCGGTGCCGCGGAACACCACCGTATAAAGCCATCGCGGTTGTTCCCCGTGACCACTGGCGTTCGTATCGGCGAAGACGTGCACGCCGTGCACGCGGTCGATCACCGCCGGCTTGCCCTGCGCATACCTGGGTAGGCGCGTGTGATGGGGAGTGGGCCCGGTAATCGTGCGCACGCGCTGACCGACGACGAACCGCGGCCCCATGGTTGCGCGCCGGTTGGTGGGCGCGCCGCGGGCCTGCAGCGTCGGCACATCGCTCGCGTGCACGACGCGGGGCAACACAAGCGGCGGGTGGATCGACCGGCCGACGGCCACCTCGTCGGCGGTGACCAACCCTCGCTCCTCGAGCTGCTTCAGCAGCGCGGCGAACCAGATTTCGTAGTAGCTGCGTTGGTGGTAGTCCGGCAGGGTTTCGCGTGCGGAGCGTGTCATGTCGAGGTTCCACACCCCAGCCGCGCCCATCGACAGCTGAAGCGCGAACACCCGCGGTTCCCAATCCGCATGCCACGCTTGGCATTCGGACTCGAACTTGATTGGACCGTGTCCCAACTGGCCGCCCAGATCGGCGCGCGTGATGTACTCGTCGCTGCTCATGTGTCGACACCCTCAACCCTGCGGGGTAGACCGGTACCGATCATCGAGTCGCGGGTCACCAGCGCGGCGAGCTCCACTTCGTTGAGGCCTTCGCTTCCCATCGGACGCATGGGCACCACAAGATAACGGACCTCGGCCGTCGAATCCCAGACACGGATATCCGTGTCTGGTGGCAGGGTCACGCCGAACTCGGCCAGCACACCGCGCGGGTCACGCACCGCACGCGACCGGTAGGGCGCGCTTTTGTACCACGTGGGGGGCAATCCCAACACCGCCCACGGGTAGCAACTGCACAGGGTGCAGACCACCAGATTGTGTTGGGAAGGCGTGTTCTCGACGGCGATCATGTGCTCGCTCTGCCGACCCGTATAGCCCAGCGACGCGATCGCGGCAGTGGCGTCGCTGCGCAGCCAGTCGCGATAACTGGCATCAACCCACGCTCGAGCGACCACCCGCGCGCCGTTGCGGGGACCGATGCGTGTCTCATAGGTTTCAATGAGCTCGTCCAGCGCCGCCGGATCGACGTAGCCCTTGTCGACGAGCACGCTTTCCAGCGCCCTCACCCGGAGGTCCATTTCACCGATCTCGCTCGGGTGACCTGCGTCGACCCCACTCATGCTTGAAAGGTTACGGCTACGGAAAGGAGCCGCACAACGACACGCGTGAGCCTCAGGCCAATCGCCAATCGAGACCAGTGCCGCGCCCTTGCTCAGCGAAGACAGGAGAGCCATCGAACCGGCTTGTAACAGACCGTGCCGCAGCAGCTTTGGCGTACTCCCACTGCTCCCGATCGCGAATGTAGAGCGGTGATACGGCCTTTAAGCCCGCGAGTTCAAACCCTCCGCTGCGAAGAGTGAACCGGACATCACCGCTGACGCGCTGAGCACTAACTTCAAGGAAGGACTGCAATGCCTTTCGGAGACCACGGAACCATCGCCCCTCTACAGCCTCCATGATCAAAGCCTCGCCGAGAGTGCGCATCCAACGGAGGGTCTCCACTTCGACCGTCGCCGACGCGAGCTGGGCGAACGCTTCGAGGATGAGTGTCGCAGCGGGAGCCTCGCGAACCTCGAGTACCTTCTCGCCGCCTTCCAGATGCTCAAGACTGTTGAACCGACCGATACCGTAGCGACCAACTTTGCCGTTGAGGTCGGAGATCAGCTCGATAAGGTCGGTGACAGGTTCGGTGTCCACTGATACGACACGCCCTCTGTCGAAACTCAGCTCGATAGTGCGACTCCCCGTTTCAGATGCGACAGACCAAAGATACAAATTTTGGTCGATTTCAAATCCTTCGGGATCATCTAGGGCGCCACTCTCGAACTCTCTACACCATAAGTTGGTGTCGGTACTAGTGATCCGATTCGCGAAACCAGAGATTCCATAGGCCTCTCGAAGTTCTAAGCGCTTGAAGTCGCGGGTCAGGGCATCGAACTCGTAGGGCGATCCGAAGTAGCCCTCGAAACCCAGGTCGGAAATAGCTCCGTTGAGCCTTCGCAAGCTATTTTGCGACTGATTGGCTGTGTGCAACAGGAATTTGGCACCGACAGATCGTGCGAATTCCACGCCGACTCGAGCAATCAAAGGGCGTGTCAGCGACGCACTAATGGGATGCTGACCAAGATATCTGCCGCCGGCAAGAATTGATGGGTAGACGAACTCCTCGACGAATTCTTTTTTGCAGTCGAGTCGAGCGATTTCCACACGAAACCTATCGGCGATGGTTGAGAAGCTTTCGATATCAAAGTCATCCCCTACATCGACAGACAGTGCAACAAGATTCACGTCAAGTCTCGACAGCTGCGCCAAGAGATACGCACTGTCCAATCCGCCCCCGCACAATGTCACGATCGTGTCGTTGCGGTGACACAATTCCTCGATATCCGAAAAGGAACGGACCTTCCTGTGATTCATGTGGTCAGATCCCATGGTTTACACCCCGTCGGGCCGGTCGGAAGGGGTCATTCTTGTAAACCTCCATTGCCCGCGATGGGCCTATCGTTCGGCCACAGCGTCCGAAAACGTGCGAAGGTCGCCCGGCGATGCGCAAGGCTCGAACCCCACCATGGCTCCGGATCTCCCCGTTTGGCCAGGCTAACACGTTTGCGTGGTCGCCGCATCACCTGCCGCCTGCACTGGCCACCCCGAATGTTCACCGAAGGGAAGCGGGCAGCAAACAATTTGTTAATCATTGACGTCCATCTGCGGCGGACGTCGCGAGGCACTATGGCAGGTCCCCCGAAACGGTTCACACACTCGGCGGCCCACCAGCCGCCGGCTTCGGCCTGGCGGATAATTGGCGCTACGTCCGCAAAACCTTGCAGTAACTCAGGACGGATAAATCGTCGGACATCTGACAGATCCAAGAATTCTTCAATACAAGACGGACAACGTTTCTAACGCATACCTCAGGCAGTTGAGTGTGCGATTAGCTTAAGGTGGTATTGGAATTTACTTCGGAATGCAGCGGACCTCACTGATTATTCGTGGAGTTCACTCAACTCCGGCCAAGTATACGATCTGCTCGAGCACGCCCGTGCTTTAGTTCTTTCGGTTGTCGTATGCCGCAACAACGGCGACAGGGCGAACACTGATTGGAAATGGTGATTCACTCGAACCGGCACCTACAACTCCCCGCCGACATTCCCCGGCCGAGACCGATGAGCCGACCGAGGCGCTCGACGAAGACGCCCGGCGCCGATCCAACCCAAATCGGGCCCAATTGCGTTTGAATTTGTGACTGTTTTTGTGCCCAATCACGGCTGCGTGATCCATGATGGTGCTCATGGACATGACAACCCGCGACATCGTGAGCATGCCCCGGGGCGGACCGGACGCCTCCTGGCTGGACCGGCGGCTTCGCACGGACCGGTTGGAATACCTGGACCGCGATGACGTCGACGACCTGAAGCGCAAGGTCATCGAATCGCTCGACCGCACCGGCCGGCGACGGGTTTTGGGCACCTACAAGATGTGCGCCCTGGCGGCACTTGATGAGGTGACCGACATCGCCGCGCCGAAGATCCTCGAACTCGGGTGCGGCCTCGGCGGGCTGTCGCGCAAGCTACTTGAGCACCACCCCGCGGCCCAGCTAACGGTGACCGACATCGATCCCGCCTTCGTGACCGTCGTCGCCGCCAGCGACCTCGGCAGTAACCCGCGTGCCACGGTGCGGGAAATGGACGCCACAGCGATCGATGCCCCCGACGGGTATTACGACCTCGCCGTGTTTGCGTTGTCGCTACATCACCTGCCGCCCGAACGGGCCGCCCAAGTGTGCGCCGAAGGGACCAGAGTGGCGAAGAAGTTGTTGATCATCGACCTGCGCAGGTGGCCGGCGCCGCTCCAGTTGGTCCAGCTGGCATTCACAGCGCCGTTCACCGGGCTGGTGCCGCCATTACACGATGCGGTCATCAGCTCGCTACGCGCCTACAGTCCGTCGGCGCTGCGTGCGATCGCGCAGTATGCCGACCCGGCAATGACCGTCGAGTTCCGCAGAAAACCGCAGGGTGCGACGGCAATGGTTGCCAGCCGCCCGGCAAACGGACAATCAACCGCCTAGCCCTCCAGCTCCTTCTTCAGGTTGGCCAGCACTTCACCCTGAATCCTCTTCAAACCCAGTGGCGCAAAAGTCTTTTCGAAGAAACCCTTGACGCCGCCGGCGCCGGTCCAGCTGGTCTTCACGGTGACGCTGGAGCCGGGGCCGGCGGGAGCCACCGTCCAGTTCGTGACCATGGACGAGTTCGCGTCCTTCTCGATGACGCTATGCCCGGCCACGTCGACGTTGACCTGCACATCGCGCACGCGTGATTTGGTGGCCTGCAGCTTCCACTTGGCAACCGTGCCCTGCCCCTGCCCGCCCTGCAGCACCTGGTATTCGCTGTACTGCGGGGACAGGATTTTCGGACGCACCGTCTGGTAGTCCGCGACCGCGGCTAAAGTGGCCGCGGGCTCGGCATTGATCAAAGTCGTGCTGGCCGCACTCACCTGTGCCATGTGGGGCAACTCCTCTGCTCGTTCTCGATGAGTCTTCTACCGTGACACTGCCCGCACGCAGGTGCACGGGCTGTTGTCGAAGACTAGGGTATATGTGGTGCCTATCCCTGGATCTGCACTCTCGGCCCACAGGTCGGGCGTTGACCGGTTGATGGCGAGTTATCGATCCATTCCGGCAACGTCCGCCGTCCGGCTTGCCAAGCCGACGTCAAACCTGTTCCGCGCCCGCACCAAACGCGATGCGCACGGCCTGGACACGTCAGGGTTGACAGGTGTGCTCAGCGTCGATCCCGAGACTCGAACCGCCGATGTGGCGGGCATGTGCACATACGAGGATCTGGTCGCCGCGACTCTGCCTTACGGCCTTTCACCGCTTGTCGTTCCGCAACTGAAGACGATTACGATCGGCGGAGCGGTCAGCGGATTGGGTATCGAGTCGGCGTCATTCCGCAATGGTCTGCCGCACGAATCGGTGCTGGAAATGGATATCCTCACCGGCGCTGGCGATTTGCTCACCGCCTCCCGCGACCAGCACTCGGCCCTTTTTCACGCCTTCCCTAATTCCTATGGGACGCTGGGCTATTCGACCCGCCTTCGGATCGAGCTGGAACCCGTCGCACCGTTCGTGTCGTTGCGGCACGTCCGGTTCCGTTCGTTGCCCGCGCTGGTCGCGGCGATGGAACGCATCATCGACACCGGCGGACAGGCTGGCACTCCCGTCGACTACCTCGACGCTGTGGTGTTCGGTCCCGACGAAAGCTACCTGTGCGTGGGCAGGCGGACGACCACCCCGGGCCCGGTCAGCGACTACACCGGGACGAACATCTACTACCAGTCGATCCGGCACAACTCCGCGGGCGTGGAGGCCACCAAGGACGATCGGCTCACGATGCTCGACTACTTCTGGCGCTGGGACACCGATTGGTTTTGGTGCTCACGCGCGTTCGGTGTGCAGAACCCACGGTTGCGGCGCTGGTGGCCGCGCCGGTACCGGCGCAGCAGCGTCTATTCCAAGCTGATCGCGATGGACCGGCGTTTGGGTATCTCCGATCGGATCGAGACGCGCAAAGGTGGTTCCGCGCGCGAACGGGTGGTGCAAGACGTCGAGGTGCCTGTAGAACGGACCTGCGAATTCCTGGAATGGTTTGCCGAATCTGTGCCGATCACACCGGTTTGGCTGTGCCCGCTGCGGCTACGTGACCACGATGGCTGGCCGCTATATCCCATGCGGCCGGATCACACTTATGTGAATGTCGGATTCTGGTCCTCGGTCCCGGCCGGTGCCACCGACGGCGCGACCAACCGATTGGTCGAAGCAAAGGTGTCTGAGCTCGGCGGGCACAAGTCGCTGTACTCCGATTCTTTTTACAGCCGCGAGCAGTTCAACGAGCTGTACGGCGGGGAAGCCTACAAGACGGTCAAGAAAGCCTACGATCCTGATTCGCGTCTCCTCGACCTCTACGCAAAGGCGGTGCAACGGCGATGACAACGACCCGAGAACCCCACCGCACGGGGACCGGAAAACTCAGCATGGCCGAGATCCTGGAGATCTTCGCCGCGACCAGGCGGGAGCCGCTGAGATTCACCGCGTACGACGGCAGCACCGCGGGCAGCGAAGGTGCCGAGCTGGGGCTGGATCTGCGGAACTCCCGCGGGGCCACCTACCTGGCCACGGCTCCCGGCGAGCTCGGCCTCGCCCGCGCCTATGTGGCGGGTGACCTGCAGTTGTACGGCGTTCACCCCGGTGACCCGTACCGCTTGCTCAAGACGCTGACCGATCGCGTGCAGTTCAAGCGGCCACCCGCGCGGGTGTTCGCCAACATCGTCCGCTCGATCGGGATCGAGCATTTGATGCCGGTCGCGCCGCCGCCGCAGGAGACGCCGCCGCGGTGGCGCCGCGTCGCCGACGGGCTGATGCACACCAAGACGCGCGACGCCGAGGCAATCCACCACCACTACGACGTCTCCAACACCTTCTACGAGTGGGTGCTCGGCCCGTCGATGACCTACACCTGCGCGGTCTATCCGGATGCCGCGTCGACCCTGGAAGAGGCGCAGGAGAACAAGTACCGGCTGATCTTCGAGAAGCTACGGCTGCAGCCGGGCGACCGGCTGCTCGACGTGGGCTGCGGCTGGGGCGGCATGGTGCGCTACGCCGCGCGGCGAGGCGTGCGCGCGATCGGTGCCACCCTGTCGGCCGAGCAGGCGACGTGGGCACGCAGTGCGATCCAGGCCGAGGGGCTGGCGGAGTTGGCAGAAGTGCGGCACACCGACTACCGGGACGTGGGCGAACAGCAATTCGACGCCGTCTCGTCGATCGGCCTGACCGAGCACATCGGCGTCAAGAACTACCCGGCCTACTTCGGCTTCCTGAAGTCGAAGGTGCGCACCGGCGGACTGTTGCTCAACCACTGCATCACCCGCCACGACAACAAGTCCACCTCGTTCGCCGGCGGATTCACCGACCGCTATGTGTTCCCGGACGGTGAGCTGACCGGCTCGGGTCGCGTCAACAGCGAGATCCAGGACGTCGGCTTCGAGGTCCTGCATACCGAGAACTTCCGGCATCACTATGCGATGACGCTGCGCGACTGGTGCCACAACTTGGTCGAGCACTGGGACGCCGCGGTCGCCGAGGTCGGTCTGCCGACCGCGAAAGTGTGGGGCCTGTACATGGCGGCGTCACGAGTTGCCTTCGAGCAGAACAATCTTCAGTTACATCACGTACTGGCAGCCAACGTCGACCCACATGGTGACGACAGTCTGCCGCTGCGGCCGTGGTGGCACGCCTAGCCTGACCTGCTAGCTGTTGTCGATACGGCGGGCACCCAGTTCGTTCTGCAGCAATTCGAGCGCCACCTCTTCGGGATCGCGGCGCGGGGTCGACGGATCAATGCGGCCGGCTTCGGCCAGCATGTGTTCCTCTTCGTCGCGCTGAGCGGAATCCACTTCGGGCGCAGGCTCTTCCACAGCCGGGGCCGCGGTGTGGCCTCCCCCACCGGCCGGCGGTGCGGACATGGCCGGCGCCGGTTCGCCCGTCTCGCAGCGGACCCGCCAATTGACTCCCAACGCGTCCTTGAGCGCATCGGCGATAACGTCGGCGTTGCGCTGCTCCGACAGCCTCTTCGCCAACGGCGCCGACGTATGGGTCAACACCAACGTGTTGTCCTCTATCCCGCGGACGGTGGCGCCGGCCAGCATCACCTCGGTGGTGCGGCTGCGCTGACGCACCTTGTCGCGGACCGTCGGCCACATGGTCCGAACGGCGGACGCATTGAGTTCGCCTGGCGCAGAAGGTGATTCGGGTGCGGGCTCGGGGTCCGCGACGGGTGCCTGCGGTGGCTCAGAAACGGGCTCGGAGATGGGCTCCGCCACAGGCTTGGCAACCGGCTTTTCCGGCGCCCGGCTAGGCCGGGTGAACTGGGCAACCGGCGCGGCGACGCCCGAGGAGGCCTCGCCAGCGGGAATGGACATGTCCAGCCTGGTTTCGATCCGTTCGACGCGCTGCAGCAGCGCCGACTCGGTGTCGCTGGCCGAGGGCAACAACAGTCGCGCGCAAACGACTTCGAGCAGCAGACGCGGCGCCGTCGCGCCGCGCATCTCCCCCAGGCCGGCCTGCACGACCTCGGCGTAGCGGGTCAAGGTCGCGGTCCCGATCCGGGTCGCCTGCTCACGCATCCGGTCCAACACGTCCTCCGGCCCGTCGACTACCCCGCGGCTCACCGCGTCCGGAACCGCTTGCAGCAGAATGAGATCGCGGAACCGTTCCAGCAGATCGGTGGCGAACCGACGCGGGTCATGACCCGCGTCGATCACCGACTCCACCGCACCGAACAACGCCGCGGCGTCCGCGGCAGCCAGAGCGTCAACGGCATCGTCGATCAGTGCGACGTCGGTGGCCCCCAGCAGCCCCAGTGCCCGTTGGTAGGTCACGTGGTTACCTTCGGCTCCGGCCAGCAATTGGTCGAGCACCGACAGGGTGTCGCGCGGTGAACCGCCGCCGGCGCGGATCACCAGCGGGTACACCGCGTCATCGACGAGCACGCCCTCTTGCTCGCAGATCCGCCCGATCAGCGCCCGCATCGTCTTCGGCGGCAACAGCCGGAACGGGTAATGATGGGTGCGCGATCGAATCGTCGGCAGCACCTTCTCCGGTTCGGTGGTGGCGAAGATGAAGATGAGGTGCTCGGGCGGTTCCTCCACGATCTTGAGCAGCGCGTTGAATCCCGCGGTGGTCACCATGTGGGCCTCGTCGACGATGAACACCCGGTATCGCGACTGTGCCGGCCCGTAGAACGCGCGGTCTCGCAGCTCTCGGGTGTCGTCCACACCGCCATGGCTGGCGGCGTCGAGCTCCACCACGTCGATGCTGCCCGGCGCGTTCGGCGCCAACGCCGTGCACGAATCGCACACCCCGCAGGGAGTGGCCGTCGGCCCCTGCACGCAGTTCAGCGAGCGGGCCAGAATGCGCGCGGACGAGGTCTTTCCGCAGCCACGCGGCCCCGAGAACAGGTATGCGTGGTTGATCCGCCCGGCTTCCAGGGCAATCGACAGCGGCTCGGTGACATGCTCCTGCCCCACCACTTCGGCGAAGGTTGCCGGTCGGTACTTGCGGTAGAGGGCCACGGTCGCTCACGCTACCGGCGCGCTATGACGCGCGCCCGTCCGGCTTTCAGCCGTCAGCGCACACTCGACGCGCCGTTGAGCAACCGCTCCGACGCCGCCAGCAAGGCGCAGGTGGCCAGCCCGTCGACCGCGTCGCGCAGATCGGGCAGCGACGGGAAGGTCGGCGCGATGCGGATGTTCGTGTCGTCCGGATCCTTGCGGTACGGGAAGGACGCACCCGCCTCGGTGACCGCGATGCCGGCGTCCTTGGCCAGGGCCACGGTCCGCCGCGCTGTGCCGGGCAACACGTCCAGGCTGATGAAATAGCCGCCCTTCGGCTCAGTCCACGAGGCGATTTTGGACTCGCTCAGCCGCTGATCGAGGATCTCGAGCGCCAAATCGAACTTGGGAGCCAATATCTGCTGATGCCGCAGCATGTGCAGGCGCACACCATCGGCGTCGCCGAAGAAGCGCAGGTGCCGCAGCTGGTTGACCTTGTCCGGGCCGATCGACTTCTTGGCCGCGTACTGCAGGTACCAGGCGATGTTGCCCAGCGATCCGCCCAGGAAGCTCACTCCGGCGCCGGCGAAGGTGATTTTGGACGTGGAGGCGAGGACGTAGGGCCGGTGGCCGTTGCCGGCGGCTTCGGCCAGCCCCAGCACGTCGACCTGGCGCACGAATTCATGGGTCAGGGTGTGCACCGCGTACGCGTTGTCCCAGAACAGCCGGAAGTCGGGCGCCGCCGTCCGCATTTGGACCAGCCGGCGAACCGTCTCCCACGAGTATGTGATCCCGGTGGGGTTGCCGAACACCGGCACCGTCCACATCCCCTTGATCGCGGGGTCGACGGCGACCAACTCCTCGATCAGGTCGACGTCCGGACCGTCCTGCAGCATCGGGATGGGAATCATCTCGATGCCCATCGTCTCGGTGATGGAGAAGTGGCGGTCGTAGCCGGGGACCGGGCACAGGAACTTAATGCCGTCCTGCTCCTTCATCCATGGCCGCTGCGAGTCAACGCCGCCGTACAACATCGAGAAGGCGACGAGGTCGTGCATCAGCTCCAGGCTGGAGTTGTTGCCGGCGATCAGGTTCTGCACCGGGATGCCGAGCAACTGACCGAAAATGGCACGCAGCTCGGGCAGGCCGTGCAGGCCGCCGTAGTTACGGGTGTCGGTGCCCTCGCTGTCGCGGTAATCGGCGCCGGGCAGGCTCAGCAACTGGTTAGACAGGTCGAGCTGCTGGGGCGACGGTTTGCCCCGGGTCAAATCCAGGGCCAGCTTCTTCGCCTGCAGATCCGCGTATTCTTGCTGGTTGCGCACATGAACGGCGGCAAGTTCGTCGGGATTGAGGGACTCCAACGACACCATGAACCCTTTCGCTGGCGATCGCAAGCGCGGCTGGGCCGGACGCAGCGGGCCGCCACTCATCAAACGTAGGGGACCCCGCGCACCCGACAGAGCCCATTGACCCTTGCTGCCTTCCGGCCCTGGGGGAGTTCACAGGATAGACGCCGCGCGGGGTCCTCGGGCGAGTCTAGTACCTGTGCCGAACCGTGCGAGCAACTGGCAGCGGCCCCAACACCCTCGGTTACCATGGCCACGGAGGATTCGCCTAGTGGCCTATGGCGCTCGCCTGGAACGCGGGTTGGGTTAACAGCCCTCGCGGGTTCAAATCCCGCATCCTCCGCAATCGGTCCGCCATGCGGACATGCACGAATTGGATTGGATTCGGGTCGGTCGCCTTTAGGCTGGCCTGAGCCAACCAGCTTGAGGAGGCTTATGGGGCGCAAGGTCGCCATCCCGTGGCACGCGTCTTTCTCGGTCGGTGCCGGCGTCCTCTACTTCTTTTTCGTTTTGCCCCGCTCACTCGAGTTGATGGGCGATACGACGCACTCGGTGGGGACGACGCTTCGGATCGTTGCGGGTGCACTGATCGCCCTGGCCGCGCTGCCGGTGGTGTTCACCCAGTTGCGCACCCGCAAGCCTGAGCTGGGGACGCCGCAGCTGGCCCTGACCATCAGGGTTTGGTCGATCGTGGCCCACGTGCTGGCCGGGGTGCTGATCATCGGCACGGCGGTCAGCGAGATCTGGCTCAGCCTGGACAGCGTCGGGCAGTGGTTGTTCGGGATCTACGGGGCGGCCGCCGCCATCGGACTGCTCGGCTTTTTCGCCTTCTATCTCTCGTTTGTCGCCGAGCTGCCGCCGCCACCGCCCAAGCCGATCAAGGCGAAGGAACCCAAGAAGCCTCGTAGAGCGCGCAAGAAGGTCACCGACACTGACGAGGGCTCCGAGGTCGAAGAGGCCGACGAGACGGACGAGACCGAAGAGACCGAAGAGGCGGAAGAGGCCGAGACCGTCGAGGCAACGGCGACGGAACCCGAGGCCGAAGAAACCGAGGAGCCCGAGACCGCCGCAACGGCGCAGGCCGCTGCCGAACCGGAACCGGCCACCGAGACGACGCTGAGCAGCGAAAACGGCGACGACGAGTCCGAAGAGTCGCGGGCCAGACTGCGCAACCGCCGCCCCACGGGAAAGGGCTCGCACCGGATGCGGCGCAGGCGCACGCGCGGCGGTGTCGCGTTGGACGAAGCCACCGAAGAGGAATAGCTCTCGTCAGTCCTTGCGGCGCATGCGCTCTACGTAGGCGGCGATGCGCTGCTGAGTCTGATCCGCCCCCCACATCTTTCGGACTTCGGCATCGACGCTGGCCGCCTCGCGGATCCGAGCCATCGCCGGGGCCCGCAACTGGGCTTTCGTTTGGCGATAGGCCTCGGCCGGAATGTCGCCGAGGTCTGACGCCTCCGCCACGGCCGCGTCGAGGAGATCGTCGGCGACGACGCGATGGGCGAGTCCGCTGGCAACGGCCTCGGCGCCTCGGTACGTGCGGCCGCCCAGCAGCGCTTCCTCGGCGTGACGTCCGGCCGCGTAACGCATGACCTCGAGCGCGGCGACCGGAAACGTCACGCCGACGCGTACCTCGGTGGCGCCGATCTGAGCCTCGGGACTGATGAGCCGCCGGTCGCAGGAACAGGCGAGCACGCACCCACCCGCGATGGCGGCGCCGTTGATCGCGGCCACCGTCGGCCCCGGGTAACTGAACATCGCCTCGAAGGCCGCGGACAGCGCCGGCACCAGTCGGTCGGTGTAGCTGGCACCGCCCGCGGCCACTCGGTTCAGGTCGACCCCCGCGCTGAAAACCCGGCCCGCTCCGGTGACAACCAGCGGGGCGCCGCTTAAGTCCGCGAGGTCGCGAACCGTCGCTGCCAGCTCTTCGAGCAGCTCGACGTCTTGAGCGTTGACGCGCCCCGAAGACAGGGTCAGCAGCTGCACAGTTCCGAAAGCCTGGATCTCGATCATGGCCACACCCCGCTCCGTCAGCTCGTCGCCACGATGATGACGGGGATGTCGGTGTTCTCGTTGGTGTGATAGCTCGCGCACACACGGTGGTAACCGTCGGCGATCTGCAGCGGGACACCCTTCTTGAAATCGCCGCGCACCAGCAGGATGGGTGACAACGGTTGCCCCTTCTCGATCTTGGCCAGATCCGCCGCGACGTGCGGATTGTTGACGTCGAGCAGCCCCAGCTGCGCTGCCCGCAGGATGTCTTTGGCCTTCTTATGCGTGACGGTTCCAGCCTTCAACTTCTTCGTCACCTTCTTCACGGTCTGCGCGTCCGCGAGCATCGCGAGGTAGTCCGCTGCCGCCGGAAAGTCATGAGTCTCAGGCTTTTCCAGCCATTGCACGCTTGCCATGGGTGTCTCCCTTCGTAGCGCCGACACCGACGCAGCCTACCGCCCCGACGTCGAGAAATTTGGGATCGGTAGCAACTCGGCCGTTCTGTACTTGCGCCAAGACGACGCCATTGGGGCGGCGTCGAAAAGGAAGGAATCACAAGTGAAACGTCTTCTCACGGCTGCGATTGGAACCCTGGGTTGCGCTACGGCTTCTGTGGCCCTCATTGCCTGCTCGAGCGGCGGCCACACGGCCGGCTCGGCGTCGAGCACCGCGCCCAGCGTGGCCACCGGCACCAGTGCGCAGGTAAAGGTGGGCGGCACCGACTTGGCGGGCGTGAACCCGGCCTCGGTGACCTGCGTCCGGACCGGCGGAAAGATCGACATCGGCAGCGGCTCCACCGGCGGCGCCCAGCAGGCGCTGGCCGTGGTGATGACCGATGAGGCCACACCCAAGGTCGAGTCGCTGGCGCTCGTCGTCGACGGCAACGCCTTGTCGGTCAGCAACGGCATGGGCGCCAAGGTGGGCTCGGCCAACGTGGCGGTGGACGGCAAGACCTACACCATCACCGGTCAGGCGCAGGGCGCCGACCTGAAGAATCCGATGGCCGGAATGATCACCAAAGACTTCAACATCAAGGTGGCTTGCGGTTGATCGGTTCTCTTTACCCCAGCGGCGGACGTGCCTCACTCACACGTCCGCCGCTCGCGGTTTGGACAACCCGACGCCACCTGCGGACTTATGATGCAGCCGTGTCGATCCCCGGCGAATTAGACCGCGCCCGTCGGATGGCGTTCGCCGCTGACGAGACCGGAGCCCGCGATCTGCTGCTGTCGTTGATTCCGCGGATCGAACAGGAAGACTCCGACGATCTCATGCTGGAAGTCCTTGCGCAGCTTGGCGAGATCTACCTCGTTCGCGGGGCTCACGACGGGCTGCAGGAATCGATCCGGCGCATCAACGACTGCCTGGCGATCTATGCTGACATCGCCGGCGACGAGAAGGCGCAGATGATCCGCCGATACTCGCGACGAGCGCAGTTCCTGCAAACGGGTCTGGCCGCCGCGTTGGGTGATCATGAGGGCGCCGCGATCGCACTGAAGTCACTGAAGGGCAACGGGGCCGACGACGAGCACGCCTACTTACGCACCTATGCGCGGGTTCTGTGCGCCACCGCGCTGTGCGACGACGACCTGCACCCGCAATCAGTTCCGTTGTGGGAAAGCGTTATCAATGACATCGACGGGACCAGAGGCGGTGACGGATCCGCCGATCACCTGTGGATCTCCGCAGCCACCGGGTATGGCAGGTTCTGCATCGAGACCGGACGGTTGTCCGAAGCCGAGCCCTGGTTGCGTCGAGCGGGGGCCAGGGCACAAGCGAAGGGCTGGGAACTAGCCTATGCCAGAACACAATTGGAACTGGCCGCGGGGCGCTGGGCGGCCAACGACCACGCCGCGACTGAGCGCCTGGTGTCGCAGGCCTATCCCGTCATCGCCCGGCACGCCCGGGCACACGACGTCTCACGCTGCTGGCTGTATCTGGGCCTCACCCGGATGGCGAGTGGGGCACTGGCTGCGGCCGACGAATGCTGGGAACACGCCGAACGGCATTGGCGCGAGTTAGGCAAACCGCTCCATATCCACCGAATTCTTTTGCAGCGCAGCTGGATCGCGATCTTCCGCGGACGGTTCGCGACGGCGGTGGAGCAGATCGCCCAGGCCCGGGAGTGCCTCGACTCGTCACCGCGGAGCAGCTGGCTGCAGTACGCGCGCCTGGACAATCACCTGGGGACGGTGTGGCGGGCCGACGGGTTGACGGATCTCGGCTTCGACGCGGCGGGCGATCCCGACGAGACGCTGGAGGAAACCGAAGCCCGGCAAGCTGAGTCACTCGGCGTCCTGCGGGGTGAGGTCGGCACCGACGCATACCGGCGCGGCTTGAGCAAGCTGGAACAGGCGGCCGAATTGAAGGTGCCGGCCGCGCTGGCGGTGGACTCGGTCCGGTATTCGATCACTGACGCCGACGCGAGATCACGTTGGGCGACCAGCGTTTCGGCGCCCATGCTGGCGGGCGCCTTCGCCGTCGCCTGGGAGTGGGAGAACACCGTCTTAATCAGTGAGCTCGTCGAATATCACAGCGCGCGCGGCACGTTCAGCACCGAATCCGCATCACGAGAATTGGGCGAGTGGGCCGCCACCGCGACCGCACCGGTGATAGTCGACCCAGAGCCGGCGCTGGCCGCAGCCGGGCCCTCGGCACGGGCCGGCTTATCGCTGACTCGACTCGGGCCGCTGCCGCCCCTACAGATGCAGCCGGACAGCCCGGCGATCCTGAGTCGCTATCGCGCATTGGCTTTGCAACGCTACGGCCGTGACGTCACCGCGGCCGAGCCCACGTGGTCGACCTGGCCATGAGCGATCGGCCGACTCTGGTCCTGCGGTACGCCGACGTCGGGATCGCCACGTATGCCAGCCTGCGGATCGTCGGGCAGCCCTCGAGAACCGTCACCTGGGTGGTGGAAGAGCCGATTCTGCTTGCCGCACTGCAAGAGCTGACCGATGCCCTGCCCGAGCCGCAGCACCAGGAGCACGGGCGCGACGCCATCGAGCGCGCACTCACCACGGGGCCGTTCGCGGCACCGGACTCCGAACTGACGGTCGCCTACATCCTGGGTGTGCTGCTGATCGACTCGGCCGGATGGCAGCTGTTGACCGAGTGCGTGGCCTCGCCGCGCCCGGTGCTGTTCGTCTCCCCCACCGCGCGGCTGGCGCGTGTTCCGTGGGGCCTGCTGGCGATACCGAAATCGGGACCCAGCAAGGAAGAATTGGTGCGCGGCCGCCAGGAAGCCATCACCGCCGGCGGCCGGGCAGCCGCCCGAATCCCTTGGCAGCTCGCCGATATCGCGGAGCACACCGATGGCTATCGGCTGATCGAACTGGTCGACGTGCTGATTGCGGTGCCGCCGAACATTGTGCATTCGCCGCGGGTGCTTGCCGACTGGGCTACCCGAAAAGACGGGCCCCCGCTGCTGGTTCTCGATCCTCGGGTACCCGGACAGCGCCCGGACTCAACGCTCGGCTCGGTGCTCGGTAGGCCGTCGCCGGATACCCCGATCGCGCGGCACTACGCCGAATTGATGGGGCGGCGGCCGGTGCTGCCGGCCGTCGACACCGCCGTCGAACTGTTCCGCCGCCAAGATGCCGATCGCACATGGCTGGCCAAGCTGCTGGCGCAAAGCCCGTGCCGGCTGTTCTATGTGGGCCACGCGAGTTCGGCCGAGGGCGGCCCCGATGATGCCAGCAGAGCCGACCGGGCGGCGCTGCACCTGGCCGACTCGGCCGCCATCCCCGGAAACGCCGTAGCCATTGGCGATCACCGCCCGCTGACCGCGTCGGACCTGATGACCCTGCGGTTGCCGACGCCACCCCGGGTGGCGCTCCTGGCGTGCGGATCGGGCGGCGACTATCAATTCGACGAGGCGACCGGCCTGGTGGCGGCGATGATCCTGGGTGGCGCACAGTTGGTGACCGCCACCTTGTGGTCGCTCCCGACCACGGCGGCCTATCGCCAGTTCGCCGCGTCGGCCGGTGAACAGGCCGACCCGATGGCCGACGTGGTGGTCGCGGTGGACCGCGCGCACGACGCCGACGACGACGCCGGATGCGCGGTGAATCGATGGCAGCGCACGCAGATGCGGCGCTGGCGCGACGGGGATCTCACCGCCAGTCCGCTGTATTGGGCCGGTTTGGCCACTTTCGCGGTGGACGGTGCGCGGTAGCGCTCACAGCGCGGCCAGCCATGCCGCATGCACGGCCAGCACGTCGTCGGGCAACGAAAGTTCTTCGCGCGCAGCCGGATCAAACGCGACCAGGACGACCAGTCCGGGGCGCAGCATCGACAGGTCGAGGTCACTGTCGCAGCGCGCGAGCTTGCCGATGAACGTCTCCCCCGACACCGCGACCACCTCGATGAAAACCTGGCGCTCGTTGCCGACCTTGCGCACGGTGCCGACGCCGACGGTCCGGTCCCCGAATCGGAGCCGGTCAACCAGTCCCCACAATTTGTTCATGCGACCACGGTGACGCCGCGAACCTGCTACCGAACCCAACTTTCCGACTGCCGCAACGTTTGCTATGCCCCTATTCTGTCCAAATGAGCGCGCATCCCCAGGCGCCGGCCGCCGTTGCGGTGGGCCATCCTCGCCGGTCGGTGATCGAGACGGCGTGGCGCGCGATCGGCCCGGGTGTGGAGGTGCTCAGCGGCGACGACGGAGGTCCGTTGAGCCGGACCATCAAACGCATCATCGATCCGCTGGTCCTGCGGCTACGGTCAAATCCCCAGTATTCGGCCCCGGTCGTCGTCCCGCAAACGGCCGCGGCGATGCACGATGTGATCGTCGGCAGTGCTGCCGAATTGCGCTCGGCCGCAGCATGGTTCGAGGTTCTCAAGATGGAGCGTCGCAGACAGCGCATTCGGACCGGCAACGCCCAAGAGCTGTATTTTCCGGTCTGCTTTGAACTCGCAGTGACGAAAGGCCAACCGGCGCCGCAGGATCGCGAGACGGCCGCTGCGGTGCTCGGCGATATTCACGCGGGCCGTGACCGCACCGCGATCGAGGTGTTGCACCGGTACGTGGCGGATCCCGATGTCGTTGCCAGGCTGGCTGATCAACTCGACCGCAGTTGGCGCGACGTGCGAGCCGGCGGTGAGACCGGCACGGCCGCGTTCCTGGCCGAGCTCAAAACCGTCCTCGGGCCGGCCAACAGCCATGGGACCGCGGTGGCCCGGCAACGGGTCTGGTCAACGATGATCGGCGACGCCACCCCCTACAACCTGGGTGCCCTGGCCCACTTCGAGACGGAGCGACTGCCGTGGTCGATCGTCGAGCTGGGACTCAGTTCTGTTGTGCCGCAACGCCAACCGAAGATCGCCGGCGACTCCGACACCCGGCCGCTGGATCGCAGCGTGGTGGACCGGGTGCGCGCCACACTGCGACGCGCCCTGGACCGCGACGCGTTGCCCGATATCCCGCTGCTGTGCGAAGAGGAGGTCGACCGAGCCTGCGCGCCCTGGGGATTGCTGTGCGAAGACAAGCAGGCGACGCTGGTCGCGGGCATCGAGGTCGCGGCCGAACTGGCCCCACTCGACCCGTCGGTCTCCAGTCGCTACGCGTTGGCCGCCCAGATCCAGGCCCGGTTGCGCAAGGAAGCCTATGTGCTGCATGCCCGGCGCTATCTCGCCGAAGGCGGCCCGATCCATCCGCGCCAACGGCAAGTGGTCGACGGCCTCGCCGCGTACGCACAGCCCTACCTGAGCCGACTGTGGGCGCGACTACACGGGCGCGACGTCTGGCAGGAACCGTGCGCCGACGTCGACGATGTGCGCTCGCTGCTCGAGGGGGTCGCGCGATCGGTGAGCCTCGACCACCGGCAGCAGATCAAGGCGATGCTGGCATTGCAGGTGGCCGGATGAGATTGGTTGCAGATGACGGCCTTTGGAGTACCGGCCAGGTACGCGATGCCGCGACGCCACTGATCGCGGTGCTGGAAGTGAGCGGCGCTGTGCTGTCCTGGACCATCGACGATCCACCCGACGACGCGGCCACCCAGATCACGTTCACTGACACGTCGCGCGCGGAGTGGCTGTGGCGCGTCCTCGGCGAGTCCGGACACGTCGCGCTGGCCTCGACTCTGGATGGGAGGGACGCCACCGTCGACCAGCCGGGCAGCATCGAGCTCACCGGAGTGAGCATCCTGCCGGGCTCGCTGAGTCCGCTGCGACGACTGGCCGTGGGGCATTGGCTGCGGCGCTGGTGGCCCGCCAGTCTGCGGGACGGCATCGCCGGACTCGACCGCGCGGTGCTTGACGTCGAGGTCGCGTTGCTGACCGCCGGCGCGCAGGGGTTCTTCGCAGACGACACGTTGGACTCGGATGTCGCGGGGCTGCTCGCACCGCACGGCGCGGCCTTGATCGCGCATGTCGCGGCCGGGGATCCGCGGATAATCGACTTGGTGCGAGCCGGCGCCCGGCTCGCCGAGGAATCCGGGGTGGACATCGCCGCCTGGCCTGAACTCTTTGCGGCCCTTGATGATCCGGACATTCCGTTGACGATACCGAGCGGTCGTCGCGATGACTATGCGCTGGCGGCGGGCGCTGACGCGGGCCCGGCGGGTGTGGCTTCGATCGCCCGCGGTGTCGCCTCCATCAATTGGAATGCGGTTCCGCCTGCGATATTCGATGCGGCCGAGGACACCGTTCAGTGGAGTGTGCAGGCGGCGGGCACGACGCCTGTCGCCGTCGTTCGAGCAGCACTCATCGGGCCGGACCCGGCCATCGGCATCCCGGTGCATCTTCGGTCCCAAGCCGTCGGCGGCGCGGGTGTCCTTGATGCGGACGGCCACGCCACCCTCCCCCTTGTCCATGCCCCACGGGGTCCGATGACCGAGGCGGCGGCGTGGGACCACGACTGGTCGGCGACCTCGGTGATCGTCGGTGCGGAAACAACAGAGTCGCCCGAAACCCGGGAGCGGGTGCGCCGGTGGGCACGGGCACGCCTGGACATGTCGCCGCCCGACGCCTTCCTGGCCGAAATATTGGCTTCAGAATCCGCCTACTAAGGCCTACTAAGTTCTGGCACTATTCCCTATGCTGAGCGAGTGCCAAACACATATCGAGTGGTTCAGTGGAACACCGGAAACGTCGGCAAAAGCTCGCTGAAGTCGATCGTCTCCAACCCCACGCTGGAATTAGTGGGCTGCTACGCCTGGTCGGCGGACAAGGTCGGCCGCGACGCCGGTGAACTCGTCGGCATCCCGGCGGTGGGAGTTGCGGCCAGCAACGACGTCGACGCGCTCCTCGCGCTGAAACCCGACTGCGTGGTCTACAACCCGATGTGGATCAACGTCGACGAGCTGGTCCGCATCCTGTCCGCGGGCGTCAACGTCGTGACCACGGCGTCCTTCATCACCGGCCACAACCTGGGCGACGGGCGCGACCGAATCGTGGAGGCCTGCGAGAAAGGCGGCTCCACGATCTTCGGGTCCGGCGTCAGCCCGGGTTTCGCCGAGCTGCTCGCCATCGTCTCGTCGATGGTCTGCAACCGGATCGACAAGATCACCGTCAACGAGGCCGCCGACACCACGTTCTACGACTCCCCCGAGACCGAGAAGCCCGTGGGCTTCGGTCAGCCGATCGATCACCCGGATTTGCAGGCGATGGCGCAAACGGGGACGGCGATCTTCGGCGAGGCGGTCCGGCTAGTGGGCGACGCACTCGGCGTCGAACTCGACGAGGTGCGCTGCGTCGCCGAGTTCGCCCAAACCACGGCGGACCTCGAAATGGCGTCGTGGACCATCCCTGCGGGGCACGTCGCCGGCACGTACATCAGCTGGCAGGGAATCATCAACGGCAAGACACTCATCGACCTCAACGTCCGGTGGCGCAAGGGGCAGACACTCGAACCCGACTGGAAGATCGAGCAGGACGGCTGGGTCATTCAGGTCGACGGGCAGCCGACGGTAACGACCAAGGTCGGCTTCCTACCCCCGCCCTACTTCGAGGCCACCACACTCGAGGAATTCATGGACCTCGGCCACATCATGACGGCGATGCCCGCCATCAACGGGATCGCGGCCGTTGTCGCCGCGGCACCGGGCATCGTCACCTACGCCGATCTTCCGCTGACCCTGCCGCGAGGAAACGCGTATGTCAGCGTCTGAGGGCTAGTCGTCCCCCGACACCGC
>DASYBR010000009.1:0-11125 GCA_036500645.1 Mycobacterium sp.
ATGTAGGACGCCTGCCACCGCCCCGAGCCGCGCTGGCGCAGCCGCCCGAACGATCGGCGGGTGCGGGGCGCGGTGGTCTTTGGCTTGAGGGTCTGGGCCATTATCGGCCTCTCTGTGGGCTAGTTCCGGGCTATAAGCGGGCTATAACCAACCCAACAGAAGCTAACAGAACCTCACAGGCACCGGGTGGATTTATTGCCGCTTAGCTGGGATTTTAGCGCCATAGAGGCTGATAGTGGGGATATGCAAATGGTGTGGTCCAGGTGGTTCGAGTCCACCCGGGGGAGCAACGTCAGTTCTAGCGGCCGCGCTAGTCGTAAATCGGCGTCCACATGGTGTCGAGGACAGCTTGCCGCACATCGTCGTGTGTCGTGGTGGCCACCTGGTCGTCGACCGCGGCGTGATAGACGGCTTCGGCGACCGCGGTCGAGATGGAGCGAAGGTTCTGCACATCCGGCAACAACGAGTCGCCGTATTCTTTCGGGCTCGCCTGCAGCACAACGGCTTTCGCCGCCGCCTGCAGCATGGCCTTGGTCAGCAGCCTGGCTCGGGCGACGATGATGCCCAGCCCGATCCCGGGAAACACCAACACGTTGTTGGCCTGCCCGATGGTGTACGTGGTGCCTTCGTAATCCACGGGATGGACCGGGCTGCCGGTCGTGATCAGCGCCTTGCCTCCCGACCACTTCAGCACGTCGGCGGGCATGGCCTCCATCCGTGAGGTGGGGTTGGACAACGGGAAGATCATGGGGCGTTCGCAGGACGCCGTCATCGCCTCGATGACCTCTTGGTTGAACGCGCCGAACACCGTTGAGCTGCCGAGCAAGATGGTGGGCGAGGCCAACTTGATCGCGTCGACCAGTCCGACGCGATCACCGGCCGCGAGGCCCAGCTGCTGACGGTTCTTGACATAGGGCACCTGGAAATCCCGCAGGTCATCCATGTCATCGAACAGCAGTCCCTGTTTGTCGACCGGCCAGATCTGGGACGCCGCTTGCTCGACGGTGGCGCCGTCGGCGACCATGGCGTCCCGGATCTGATCGGCTACCCCGATCCCGGCGGTTCCGGCCCCGAAGACGATCGTTTTCTGGTCGCGCATCGGGACGCCGGTGACATGGCATCCGCCGTATATTGCCGCCACGACCACCGCGCCGGTTCCCTGGATGTCGTCGTTGAACACGCAGTACTCGTCGCCGTAGGTCTGCAGGATCTTGCGCGCGTTCAACGGCCCGAAGTCCTCGAAGTGCAGAATGGCCTGCGGAAACAGCCGGTGGGCGGTTTCGATGTAGCGGTTGATGAACTCGTCGTATTCGTCCCCGCGGCGCCGGGCGTGCCGGTTGCCCAGATAGAACGGGTCGGCCAGCAGCTGTTCGTTGTCGGTTCCGACGTCGAGCGAGACCGCGATGCAGCGGCGGGGGTCGATGCCGCCGCCCGCGGTGTAGAGCGCGAGCTTGCCCACGGCGATCTGGATGCCGCCCACACCCCAGTCACCGATGCCCAGGATCGCTTCGGCGTCCGTGCACACGATCAGGTCGACATCGTCGGGTTCCAGTCCGAAAGTCTGGAAGGCTTCTTCGATTTCGTCGGGCTCATCGATACTCAGAAAGAGTCCACGCTGACCGCGGTACTCATCGGAAAAGCGTTGAATCGCCTCGCCGACCGTGGGTGTATAGACCACCGGCATCAGTTCGGGCAGATGGTCTTCCAGCACTTTGTAGTACAGGAGTTCGTGGCGGTAGTGCAACTGCTCCAAGAGCAGATTGCGGCCCAGATCCGTTGCGAGGCCTTGCAACTGGTGCCACACACGGTCGGCTTGTTCATCTAGTGTGAGAACCGCCGACGGGAGCCGGCCGGTCAGCCCCAACTGCCGCCGCTGCTCGTGGGTGAACCCGACTCCGCGATTGAGGCTCGGCGCGGCCAGTGCCGCCGGGATCCGCGGGGTGCAAGGATCGCTCATCAGAACCTCCATCGGTGACGTGGCACGTTAAGCCACGGTAGCGCCGATCCCGGTGAACGCATCTTGAAGAGCGTCTGATCCTTTACCGCGGTTGGCTATTACTCACCGATGGCGACACGGGATGGGCTGCCCGCCCAACGCGAGACCGGCAGCAAGCCCAGGTGCTCGCGCAGTGTTGTGCCGCGGTACTCGGTGCGAAAGCTGCCGCGCTCCTGCAGCAGGGGCACCACCTTGTCGACGAATTCATCGAGGCCGTGCGGCGTCAGATGTGGTACCAGGATGAAGCCATCGCAGGCGTCCGACTGCACGTGGAGATCGATCTCGTCGGCGACCTGCGCCGGCGTTCCCACGAATTGCTGGCGGCTCGTCACTTCGATGATCAGTTCGCGGATCGACAAATTCGCGGCTTCCGCACGGGCCCGCCAACTTTCGGCGACGGTCTTCGGGTCGCCATGGCGGACACGTCCCCGCGTGATGTCGGGGTTTTCGACCGGGTCGATGTCGGGTAGCGGCCCGTCCGGATCGTAGGCCGACAAGTCGGCGCCCCACACCTGTTCCAGGAACGCGATCGCCGTCGGGCCGCTGACCTGTTGCTCGCGGATGTGGCGCGCATTGTCCCGAGCCTCGGTCGGGGTGTCGCCCAGCGCGAACGTCGCGCCGGGGAGGACCTTCAGTTGGCCCGGGTCTCGCCCGTAGGCCGCGGCGCGGCTTTTCACATCGGCGTAGTAGCGCTGACCCGCCTCGAGCGTTCCGTGCAATGTGAACAGGGCATCTGCGTGCTTAGCGCCGAATTCGCGGCCGTCGCTGGAATCGCCGGCCTGTATCAGGACCGGATGACCTTGCGGTCCGGCGGGCAGCGATGCCACTCCGCGGATGTCGAATTGTGGGGTGTGGTATTCCACGGCACCGATCCGGGCGGGATCGGCGTAGGTCCCGGCGTCGACGTCGGCAACCACAGCGTCGGGCGCCCAGCTGTCCCAGAACCGTCGGGCGGCAACGATGAAGTCCTCGGCTCGCTTGTATCGGTCGGCGTGGTCGAGAAATCCGCCGCGCCGGAAGTTCTGCCCGGTAAAGGCGTCGGAGGAAGTGACCATGTTCCAGCCCGCGCGTCCGTCGGATAGGTGATCCAGCGTCGCGAATTGCCTTGACACCTCGTAGGGTTCGTTGAACGTGGTGTTGATGGTGCCGGCCAGACCGAGCCGCTCGGTGACGGCGGCCAGCGCGGCCAGCACCGTGAACGTGTCCGGCCTGCCGACGACGTCGAGATCGTGGATCTTGCCGCGGTGTTCGCGCAGCCGCAGGCCCTCGGCCAGGAAGAAGAAGTCGAACAAGCCCCGCTCGGCGGTTCGGGCAAGGTGCACGAAAGATTCGAACTCGATCTGGCTGCCCGCACCCGGATCCGACCACACCGTGGTGTTGTTCACCCCGGGGAAGTGGGCGCCCAGATGAATCTGCTTGCGGCGTCGTGCATCTCGAACGCTCATCCGGTCAGTCCCCATCGTTTGGCGATCAGTTCATGGGAGCGCAACCGGTCGGCATGCCGATGCGTCACCGAGGTGATCACGAGTTCGTCGGCATCGGTGGCCCGGCGCAGCAGCTCCAGCCGATCGGCAACCTCGTCCGGGTTGCCGACGAATTGCGTTGCGATGCGGTCAGATACCACCGCCAGCTGCTCCTCGGTGAGAGGCTCGCATGCGTCGGGATCCGGGTAGGGCATGGCGCCCTGGCCGCTGCGGATGGAATACACCCAATGCCCGTAACTGGACGCCAGATGCCGCGCGGTCTCGTTGTCCTCGGCGACCACGACGTCGGCCGACACCACGACATACGGCTTGGCCAGCCGGGCGGACGGCCGGAACGCGTCGCGGTAGGCGGCGATCGCGTCGAGTGCGGTGCCGGGGGTGATGTGGTAACTCGCGACGAAAGGCAGCCCGCGAGCACCCGCCACCTGCGCGCTCTGGCCTTTCGTGCTGCCGAAGATCCACGGAATGAGCTGGCCGTGCTCGCCTGGAACGGCATGCAGGTCATGGCCGTTGACGGTGTATGTGCCGGCGATCATGGCTTCGATGTCGTCGATCTGCTCGGCGAAATCCGGCGGCTGCGCACTCGGCTGGGTCAGCACGGATGTCTGTGCCCGGGTTCGCCCGCTCTTCATCAGGGCTCTGGGATCGAAGGGGGTGGGGACGACGATGCCGTCCACGTCACTCCAGGGCTTGGGTGTGCTGGGAGGTTCCGGCGGCGCCGAAGTGGCGTCCTCTTTGCGTCGCTGCCCGGACCGGCCCAGGCCCATGTCGATACGGCCGGGATAGAGCGCGTCGAGTATGCCGAAGCTTTCCACCACGGCGACCGCGGTGGTGTGTCCGATCTGCACCGCCGCCGACCCGACGTGGATATGGTCTGTGGCCGCGGCGATCTGGCCGATCATCATCGCCGGCGATGAGCTGGCGACGGCGACGAAATGGTGTTCGGCAAGCCAGTAGCGCTTGTAGCCCCACTGCTCGGCGTGCTGCGCCAGATCGATGGTGTTGCGCAGTGCCGTCGCGGCTTCGCTGCCCGCGCTGATGGGGGCGAGGTCGAGGATCGACAGCGCAGTGGTGGTCATGACGACACCGCCGCGTAACGGTTGGGCGCGCAGGCCAATTCGAGTCGCTCACGCAGCGTTTCGCCGTCACGGTAGCCGGTGCGGAATCGCCCGGCGCCTTGCAGCAGCGGGACCAGTTCGTCGACGATCGCCGGCAGATCGATCGCGTTGACCGCGGGGCGCAGCCGCACCCCGTCGACCCCCGCGTCGTGCCAGGTAATCAGGAGCTCGGCCAAATCGCTTGCGCTGCCGACGAACACGTGAGCATCGGAAGAGATGGCCGCCCGCGGTGTCAGCGCATCGTCGACGAGCGAGACCACCAGGTCGGCGTACACCTTCACGGCACGGCCCGCAGCGTCCCGCGCGTCGGCGACCTCGGCGAGGATGGCACGCAGGGAGTCGTGGTCGTGCGGCGTGACCAAGACAATGTCGGCGCTGGCAGCGGCGAACTCGTAGACTCGCGAATTGTGTGCCAGCGCCAGCACCACCGGCTGGCCTTGCGGTGGCCGAGGGGTGATCGACGGGCCTTTGACCGAAAAGTGCTTGCCGGCGAAGTCGATGTAGTGCAGTTTGTCGCGGTCGACGTAGCGCCCGGTAGCGATGTCACGGATGATCGCGTCGTCCTCCCAGCTGTCCCATAGCCGCCGGACCACCTCCACGGCGTCGGCGGCCTCGTCGAACAGCTCATCGGATTCGAGGACGGCCCGTCGTCCGAACAGTGCCGCTTCGTGCGCGGTGGCGCTCACCCGTACCTGCCAGCCGGCTCGGCCGTGCGAGATATAGTCCAGCGTCGCAATGGCTTTCGACAAATGGAATGGCTCGGTGTGGGTGGTCGTCGCCACCGGCACCAGGCCGATGTGCTTGGTGACCGGCGCGATACGCGCGGCAACGAGAACCGCATCCGCGCGACCTGCCAACCGCCGGGGCGAGATTTCGGGCCGTCGGCCCGGCTGCGCATCCAGGGTGTCGTCAATCGTCAGGAAGTCGAGCAGACCGCGCTCGGCGACGCCCGCCAGCGCCGCCCAATAGCGACCGCCAAGGTGTCCGTCGCTGGTCGCGTTGTGCGCGAACGTATATCGCCATGCGTGCGGATGCCAACCGTAGCCGTCCAAGCCGACGGCCAAATGCAGATCGGTCATGGCTGCCCCGGCTCACTTTCGGTTTCGGTTGCTAACTGTGTAACGCCGGTAGCGGCAATGCATTCCACAGCTGATTTAAGTTCACGGTGAGTAATTGATTTTCACGGCTAGGCCGCGGGAGCGCGCCGAAGTCGGGCGACGAACGGGTACAGCTGGCAGCCCAGACAGATCCCGAATGCGGCGTTGAGGAAGGCGGCAAACAGCGCGAACGCGGTCGCGACCACGCCCAGCAGCGGTACCGCCGCGGCGAAGGCGAAAACCCCGATGACCGCGAAAACAAGTCCGACCACCTGGGCGAATTTCAGCGGCGGCACCGGCTCACGTTCCTTGACGGGGCCCAGCCGGGGCGCGACGAGCTTCGCGAACAGCACACCGTAGGGGCTGTTGCGCGGGCCGCGAAGTGCGCTGATCGCGAAGACGAGGGCCTGTGCACCCAGGGTCACCGCGGCGGCGGGTGTACTGAAAACCGACACAATCAGCGTGGTTATCAGGACCGCGGTGGTGATCCACGCGGCGAACCGCGGGCCTCGCACGTCCACTGCAGTGACATCGCTCGACATAGATTGCTCCTGAAAAATGGCCAATGGGTGCAAACACGAAAACGGCCGCCTCGATCAGGCGCGCCAAAAAGGGTGCGTCCGACTCAGCGGCTAAGACAGCAGGAACCCGCGGTGCGGCACAGATCTACTGCGCGGCGCTTGGTGAGCCGAAGCTCGAGGCGGGCGGACATGTCAGCAATGCTACCCGCGGCTCAAGCCAGCAAAGGTTGTAGCACCGTGCGCAGGTCAGTGGCCTTGGGCACCCCGGTGCTGCGGTATCGCTGTCGCCCGTCGGCGTCGAAGATGAATGTGGTTGGCAAGGACAGCACGCCCAGTCGCTTGGCGGCCGCGGGGTGGGCGTCGATATCGATCTCCACGTGCGAAACGTCGGGCAGCGCGGCGCACACCTGGTCGACCACCCGGCGCACCGAAGCGCATGGGCCGCACCAATCGGCGCTGAAGTGGACCACCGTCGGGCCCGTTTCGGAGAGGCCGAGGTCCGATGTGTCCTGCGGGGGCTCGCCGTCGGCTTCCCGGAACACGCCCGAACGCCGGTTGAGCACAGCGCCGATCGCGGCGGCCGTTGCCAGCGCTGCGATAATCGCCGTCGCGGCGATCGCCAGCGTGCTCACCCGTACACTCCTACTTCCACTGCGGCGTGGGCCATCTCCGATTCGCTCAGATGGAGAAGTCTTCGCCGTGCCACACCCCGGCCTCGGGCGGCCTGATGACGTTGCCGTTCACGGAGCCGTCGACCACCCGGTCCTCGAGTTTGGACACCCGGGTGAGCAGTGACTGCAGGCTGACGCCGACGAGGTCGGGCATCATCGAATCGTCGGGACCGCCGCGGCCGGGACGGCTCCGGCTGATGACCTGCCCGGGGACCCCGATGACCACGGCGCTGGACGGGATTTCTTTCACCACCACGGCGTTGGCGCCGATCCGGCTGTCGTCGCCGACCTTGATGGCACCCAGAACTTTCGCGCCGGCGCCGATGATCACGCGGTCACCGATGGTCGGGTGGCGCTTTCCGGTGTCCCTGCCGCTGCCGCCGAGGGTGACGCCGTGATAGATCGTCACGTCCTCGCCGATCTCCGCCGTCTCGCCGATCACCACGCCGGTCGCATGGTCGATGAAGAGGCCGGGGCCCAGGACGGCGCCGGGATGGATCTCCACCCCGGTCAGGATGCGGTTGACTTCGCCCAGGATCCGGGCCGCCAGGTGGGCGCCGCGGTTCCACAGCCAGTGGTTGATCCGGTGGCCCCAGATGGCGTGCACCCCCGGGTAGGCGAAGATCACCTGCAGCGTGGTGGGCACGGCCGGATCTCGCTCCCTGGCCGCCTGTATGTCACGCCGGATGGCATCGAGCATGGCTAATCCGCCAGGTCGGCGAAGAGCGGGGTGCTCAGATACCGCTCACCGAAGCTGGGCAGTACGACCACGATGAGTTTGCCGGCGTTCTCGGGCCTGCGCGCGACCTGAAGCGCGGCCGCCACGGCCGCGCCAGACGAAATGCCGGCCAGCAGCCCCTCTTCCCGCGCCAGCCGCCGGGCCAGATTCAGCGCGTCGTCGTTCTCGACCGCGATGACCTCGTCGACCAAATCCAGGTCGAGCACCGGGGGAATGAATCCGGCGCCGATGCCCTGGATCGGGTGAGGCCCCTTCTGTCCGCCGGACAGCACCGCTGAAGCGGTGGGTTCCACGGCGATGAACTGCACCGATGGCTTGCGTTCCTTGATGACCTGGGCGACGCCGGTGATGGTTCCGCCGGTGCCCACGCCCGCCACGAAGAAGTCGATCTTTCCGTCGGTGTCCCGCCAGATCTCCTCGGCGGTGGTTTTGCGGTGGATCGCGGGGTTGGCCGGGTTCTCGAATTGCTGAGGTACGAAATAGCGTCCGTCGTTCTTGGCCAACTCCTCGGCCTTCGAGATCGCGCCCGCCATGCCTTCGGCGCCCGGCGTCAGGACGAGCTCTGCCCCGAAGGCCCGCAACAGGATTCGTCGCTCGGTGCTCATCGTGTCGGGCATCGTCAGCACGCACCGATAGCCTCGCGCGGCGCACACCATCGCCAATGCGATTCCGGTGTTTCCGCTCGTCGGTTCGAGAATGATGGTGTCCGGCTTGATCAGACCCGCCTCCTCGGCCGCGTCGATCATCGCGACCCCGATGCGGTCTTTCACGCTGTTCGCCGGATTGAAGAACTCGAGCTTGGCGACGACGTCCGCGCCGGCGCCGTCGGTCACTCGGTTCAGCCGGACCAGCGGCGTGTTGCCGATAAGTTCTGTGATGTTTTCAGCAATGCTCACAGTCGCCATCCCAGCGGATTTCGAAGTGGATTTCAACGTTGGTGGGCGTGGCGAGAGCGACAGGAGTGAATCGCCGCGACGCCCCCTCTGCTGCCACTCCGGTCAGCACCCGCCCGTTGAGGCGGTGTTGTGACGTTGCGGTGAGCGTCGTCCCAGATGTGCCCGGCGCCGGTCGCAGGTAGAAGTCGACGTCCGGCTGGATTTCTCCCTCGATGCGGGTTCCGTCCGCGCTGACGAGAGCGTGACCATCAGTCACGTTGAGCAGCAACGGGATTCGTACCGCAAACGGGCCGACCAGCCCGGAGTCGACAACCGCTCGGCCGGTGTTGAGTTGGGGTTCGTCGATTTCGCGCAGAGCTGTGCTCGCTCCGGCGAGCAGGTAGTTGTACAGGTGCACGACACGGTCGGAGTTGCGGTAATGCCGCGTGCCGGTGAGCCAGAAACCGACATGGCCGACGGCGGGTGCACCGTTGTGCGCGGTGGTGATCAGGCGGTAGTAGCGGTAGCCGCGACCGCGGTGGCCGTGGCTGCTGACCGACAGTGTGCTGCCGACACCGAGCGGACGCCGGTAGTGCCCCTTGGCTGGTTTCGTGTTCAGTCGTGATCCCGAAACATCAAGCCAGTCAATGCCATTGGCCGACTTCTGCAGCCGCACGCAGACTGGGGCATCCGAGGTGGTCCATACCGAGTAGCCGCCGAGTTGGGGTTGCCCGTCGAATTCGAAGGTGATGACCGGTCCCGGGCCGCGTTTCACCGCGATGGGGACGTTCAGCGGTTGGGTGTCCAGAACCAGGCCGTTGGTGAACGACCAGATCGCGGCCTGGGTTGCCGCGATGGCTTCATGTTCGCTGATGTCGGCCGCCCCCAACGGGTAACCGGCGGCGCGCAATTGGCGGCTCAGCTCGGTGCTGGTGGTCATCGGAAAGGAGTGGCGCAGAATCCAATCGACCTGGGCCTCGCAGGCGCGGGTCCGCAGGTGCGGCAACGCCGACCAGTCGCCCAGGCGATAGCGCGACGGCAACAGCGGCGCAATCCCACCGAAATCCAGCGAATAGGCGCGCAGATTGGGGTTCAGCCGAATCAGGTCGGTGCGTGCCGACGTGCCGTCGGCGAACACGATCCGCTCCACGGTGTGGGAGTAGGTGCCGCCGCGATAGCGGGTCATGGCAGGTAGTTCGGCAGCCGGCCGGACCACGGCACGCCGTCGGGTTTGCGCTCGCGTCAGGGCGCGGTCGCGTGTGGACAACACAGTCATGGGTTGTTGGGCTTCCTGGATGAAATCGTCTGCGGCGCATCCGTGCCCGACGTGCGGTGCGCACCGCCCCGGCAGCGAGAAAAACGCGCGACGATTAGAACTTCAGAAGGGCTGGGTCAGGAAATCAACAACAGCGACAACAGTCCACGGCAAGGCAGCGCGGGCTTCCAGAGCGCAGCTGTGCGGCGTGGTACATGTGCCCCACTATAGGGCATGATGCGACCGACATTGGTGGACCAAAGGCGCATACGCTGCGGGCGAAAAAAATCTCGATGAGTTTTACACTTGCCTCGTCTCGCCCGAGCGCTTGCGGCCGGCCGGCATATTCCGGCACGACCTCGCCCCAGTAATCGACCAAGACGGAACGCTCGACAGAGATGGAAGGATAACAATGACCTCGGCTCAGAGCGAGTCTCAGGCACTTGGTGACCTTGGTGCCAGGCAGCTTGCAAATGCGACCAAAACGGTTCCCCAGCTTTCGACCATCACCCCACGCTGGCTGCTGCACCTGTTGAGTTGGGTCCCCGTGGAAGCGGGTATCTACCGGGTGAACCGGGTGGTGAACCCCGAGAACGTCGCGGTCAAAACCGAAGCGGGCGCGGGCACCGACGAACCGCTGCCCGAGACCTTCGTCGACTACGAGACCAGCCCGCGCGAATACACGCTGCGCAGCATCTCCACCCTGCTCGACGTCAGCACGAGGGTTTCCGACCTCTACTCGAGCCCGCACGACCAGGTCACCCAGCAACTGCGGCTGACCATCGAGACCATCAAGGAACGTCAGGAATTCGAGCTGATCAACAGCCCCGAGTACGGCTTGCTGGCGCAGGCCACCCCTGAGCAGACGATCCAAACGCTCGGCGGCGCCCCGACGCCCGACGACCTCGACGCCTTGATCACCCGGGTGTGGAAGACGCCGAGCTTCTTCCTCACCCACCCGCAGGGCATCGCCGCGTTCGGCCGCGAGGCCACCTACCGCGGTGTGCCGCCGGTGGTTGTCAGCCTGTTCGGCGCGCAGTTCATCACGTGGCGTGGCATTCCGCTGATTCCGTCGGACAAGGTGCCGGTGGAGGACGGCAAGACCAAGATCATCCTGGTGCGCATGGGCGAGGAGCGGCAGGGTGTGGTGGGCCTGTTCCAGCCGGGTCTCGTCGGCGAGCAGGCGCCCGGGCTCTCGGTGCGGTTCACCGGCATCAACCAGTCGGCGATCGCGACCTACCTGGTCACCCTCTACACGTCCCTGGCCGTCCTCACCGACGACGCGCTCGGCGTGCTCGACGGTGTCGCCGTGGACCAGTTCCATGAGTACAAGTGAGTACCGCGCGGTAGACGCCGAAAGCGACCTGCC
>DASYBR010000010.1:0-1867 GCA_036500645.1 Mycobacterium sp.
AGCAGCGAGCGACCGTCGTCAACCACATCAATGCCGCTGTCCGCGAACGACACTCGTCCGCCCGAGGGCTTCGTGGGTAGCTCGAGCGTCGGAGGAACGAAGCTCTCCGAGTGCACGTTCTCGCAGTGCGCACGGACGGAGTTGATCAAAGCCGCAGGGCCACAGACGAACACGGCATCCGGCGATGGCATCGCGGCCGCCAGGTGCTCGGGCCCGAACCGGCCGTCGAGATCGCCGTCGGCCGAGCGGGTGTAGCCGTGCAAAACCCGCACGCCCATCATCTTGGCGAGCTCGTCGCGGTAGCAGGCCTCGGCGGAGTTGCGCGCGTAGTGCACGAACGCGATTTCGCCGGTGTGGCCCTCGTTGAGCAACGTCCGCAGCATCGCCATGACGGGCGTGATGCCACTGCCGCCGGAGACGAACAGAATCCGGCGGGGTCGTTGCGCCGGCAAGACGAAGTCGCCGCCGACGCCGCTGAGCCCGACCACCATCCCGCGGTGGGCTCGCTCGTACAGAAATGTCGAGACCAGTCCGCCGTCGTGCTGTCCGATCGTCAGCTCAAGATGCGAGGCTCCCTCGGCATTGGCCGGTGAATAGCAGCGGGTGTACCGACGCCCGTCGATCTCGACGGCGAGGTTGACGTACTGCCCGGCACGAAGGGAGCTACCGCTGTCGATGAACGCCTCATTGGGCTCCAGCACGAGGGTGACGCTGCGCGGGGTGGTCCGCCGCACCTCGACGACCTTCGCGCGGCCCTCGCCGCGTGTCCAGGTGGGGGCCAGCAGTTCCGTGTACCGGTCGACGCCGTGCGGACCGGTAAGCAGGTTGACCAGGTCGGAATCCAGTACCCGCTTTGCAAGAGTTTGGGTGAACATGTGTATACCGTGCACCGGGATGACGCAGTTCGTCAAGGGTTTTCGCAGGTCTGTGATAGCGTTCACATAGTGAACAGTCGTACGCCTAGCTCACGCTCGCACCGGTCGGGCCGCGGGCAGGGCCGCGAAGGGCCGTCCCGCGAGGAGCGCAAAGAGGCAACCCGGCGCGCCATCATTGCCGCGGCGCTCAAACTTCTCGACGACCGCAGTTTCAGTGGCCTGAGCCTGCGTGAGGTGACCCGGGAAGCCGGGATTGTCCCGGCGGCGTTCTACCGTCACTTCGAATCGATGGACGCCCTCGGGCTGGTCTTGATCGACGAGTCGTTTCGAACCCTGCGCGACATGCTGCGCGGTGCCCGCGCCGGCAAGCTCGACCCGAACCGGGTGATCGAATCGTCCGTCGAGATCGTCGTTGCCAGCGTCACCGAGCGCCGTGAGCACTGGCGCTTCATCGGTCGCGAGCGCTCCAGCGGCGTCACCGTGTTGCGTTACGCCATCCGCACCGAGTTCCGGCTTCTCACCTCGGAGCTGGCTACCGATCTCGCCCGTTTCCCGGGACTGAACGCTTGGAGCACCGAAGATCTCAACGTGCTGGCGACGCTGTTCGTCAACTCGATGATCGTCGTCGCCGAGGCACTCGAGGACGCCCAAGGCGCCGAGGCTATCGAGGAGATCCGGCGAACCGCGGTAAAGCAGCTTCGGATGATCGTGATCGGCATCAACGGCTGGCGCAGCAACCCGTAATCACGTGTTTTCCAGGTTGTGCGCACAGCGGAGTAGAGCCTCCGCAACGCTCCGCTCTACGCTAGGCGAAATGCCTTGCAGCATCAGCGCTTCGACTCCGAACACAGCGTCATCGGCGGCCTTGAGTTTTCGCGATCCGCGGCGGGTCAGACCCAACGACCGAGCGCGGCCGCGCGGCGGCGCGTCGACGGTCTCGACTAAACCCGCGGCGCGCAACCCGGTCAGCAGGTCTTGCAGAGACTGCCGCG
>DASYBR010000011.1:0-6468 GCA_036500645.1 Mycobacterium sp.
GATCGACAACGAGGCCTCCGACAAGGCCGCGCGCTTCATCCGGTTCTGCGACTCGTTCAACATCCCGCTGGTCTTCGTGGTGGACACCCCCGGCTTCCTGCCGGGCGCCGAGCAGGAGAAGAACGGCATCATCAAGCGCGGCGGCCGGTTCCTTTACTCGGTCGTCGAGGCCGACGTGCCGAAGGTGACGATCACCGTGCGCAAGTCCTACGGCGGCGCCTACGCCGTGATGGGATCCCGGCAGCTGACCGCCGACTTCAACTTCGCCTGGCCCACCGCGCGCATCGCGGTGATCGGCGCCGAGGGCGCCGCGCAACTTCTGATGAAGCGCTTCCCCGACCCGACCACGCCCGAGGCGCAGCAGATCAAGAAGGACTTCGTCGAGGGCTACAACCTCAATATGGCGATTCCGTGGACCGCCGCCGAACGTGGGTTCATCGACGCGGTCGTCGATCCGCACGAGACTCGGCTGCTGCTCCGCAAATCGATGCGCCTGTTGCGGGACAAGCAACTGTATTTCCGCATCGCCCGCAAGCACGGGCTGATCCCGATCTAGGACTACCCCTGCGGATAGCCCCGGCGGACCGTTCGGTCGAGGATGCCCAGAGTCGCGCGCAAGGCGGTTTCGGATATCACGGGGAAGATTTTGGCCTCCCGCCATTTCTGGTCGATTTCCGACCAGTCGTAGAACGACGTCACGACTGTGGCCGTCCCGTCATCGGTCGGCTTCAGCTGGTAGCCGTAAACGTGTCCGATCTGTGGGCGGATCTGGCCGAGGATGGTCCAAGAAATCAGTTGGTCCGGCTCAAAGTCCTTGATACTGACCGTCACATCGTATTTGCCCAGCTGCGGGAAGTCGTTGAGCGCTTCGCGGTCCATGTGGACGACGAAGCTGTCACCGGCAGCGCTCACCATTGCGCCCTCGGCGTCTTGGAGCATGCCGGAGGAGTCGATGGCGACGTGGCCTTGCGGATCGCACAGCACGGCGAAGATATCTGCCGGAGGTGCGCAGATGGTGCGTTCGATCTCGATGCGTTCGGTCATGGCTCCCTCGCCTCCAGCGTCGACCTGGACGGCACTCAGCCTACGACGCACGGGGTCGCCACTTCGTCGCTATGTCGTCAGAGCGCCGTCGACGAGTTCGCCGAACCGCTCCAGCGCCTCGTCGGAATCGGCGTCGATGCCGCGCAGCGGCCCGCGATCGGCGAGATTGCGCTGCGCGTAGAGGCGCGCGACAAGCGCCTTGCGGTCACCGCCGCGGGTGGATCGCTCCCAAGCGGCCTGCTCGGTGAGCAGAGCCGCCGCATACACGTCGCCCATGAATTGGGCCAGCGGGAACAGCCGTGCCTCGGCGATCTCGCGGTCGAGCTTCGTCCACGCGGTGATCGCCGCGTCAAGATCCTCGATGCGCCCGGCGACCAGCCGAGTGGTCTCCCCGCCATCCCCGCAGTCGTCCGAGACCGACACCGCGTCACGCAGCCGCGCCAACAGCGTCTCGTGGGCGCGAGTCTGCTCGATACCGCGGCGCACGTCCAGGCAGAGGATGTTGTCGGGGCCCTCCCAGATGGTGTTCACCTGCGCGTCGCGCAAAAGCCTTGCCACCGGCCAGGTTTCGATGTATCCGTTGCCGCCGTGGATCTCGATCGCGTCCGACGCCGCGGTGATCCCGAGCCGGCACACCTTGAGTTTGGTGACTGGGACCGCGATGCGTTGCCGCATGCCGCGCGGCTGGCGGTGATTGGTGGCGCCCGTCCCGTCGAACACCAGCGCCAGTGCGGCTTCGACGTCGACGATCATCTCGGCGAGCTTGCGCCGCATCAGCGGCTTGTCCACCAGCGCCCCACCGAAGGCGCGCCGTTGCCGCGCATAACACAGCGACTCGACCAGGGCGCGCCGCGCGTTGCCGAGCCCGAACAAGGCGATGCCAAGGCGCGCGGCGTTGGTCAGTTCCATCATGCGCCCGAGCCCCTTGCCGTCGGCGGGGCCGGAATCGGACGTGGGCTCCCCGGAGAGCAAGAACGCCTCGGCGTCAACGAATTCCACCTCGCCGGAGGCCACCGAGCGGGTGCCCAGCTTGTCCTTCAGGCGGCGCACCCGCACACCGTTGCGCGAACCGTCGCGGCGGGTGCGCAGCACGAGGAAATTGGCGACGCCGCGGCTCGAGTCGGGGGCGCCTTCGGGTTTTGCCAACACGACGAACGCCTCCCCGGCGCAGTTGGACGCAAACCACTTGAAGCCGTTCAGAATCCACGAATCGCCGCACCGGGTCGCCGTCGTCTCGAGCGCCCCGAGATCGGAGCCCCCGGTGCGTTCGGTCAGCAGCTGCGCGGTCTCACCCGCCCATTCGCCGGAGGCGAACTTGGCCAGCACGTGCTCGCGCACATCGGCCGGCGCGTAGGCGGCCACCAGCGACTGGACCATGCCGCCGCCGGTGCCCAGCGCGCAGCCCATCCCGATGTCGGCCTGGTTGAGCAGATAGTTCGACGCGAACATCGCCAGCGACGAGCTGGTTTTCGCCGCGCGCGCTTCGGTGCGCAGCGCCTGTTGAGCGTCCAGGACCGCGTGCTTTGACTGCGTGAACGACGCCGGCATGATCACCTGGCTGACGTCGTGGCCCCACCGGTCGTAGCGCTCCAGCCGCGGCGGATTGCGGTCCGTCTCGTCGGCCCACCTCGCCACCGGGCCGCCCATCAGCTCACCGATGTGCGTCAGGTGGCGCTCGGCGATTTCCAGCTCTTCGGGCTGCAGGTAGTAGGCCATGGTGGACTGCAGCGTGGGATCGGTGCGGTACCAGTTGAGACCCACGGCCCCGCGGTAGTTGTCGGTCTCGTAGCGCCGCGACTTTTCTTCGGTGGAGAACGGCAGCCGGTCTACCGCCTCCACGGCGTAGTCGCTCATGGTGGAGACGCTACGCGCCCGGCCCGGTGCTCATGCGCTAGCGCGCAGCGGACGTCTGCGGCCATTCGGGGCGGGTCCGCTATCGCCGGCACCGGCGCGGCGGGTCAGCGCTTCGACGTCGACGATCAGCACGCTCCTGCCCTCCACGACGATCCAGCCGCGGGCCGTGAAGCCACGCAGCGCCTTGTTGACCGTTACCCGATCGGCGCCCACGAGCTGGGCCATCTCGTCCTGGCTGAGCTCGTGCACGACCCGCAACGCATCGCCCTCATACGCGCCGAATCGTCGGGCCAGCAGCACCAACTGACGAGCCACCCGGGCCGCGACGTCGCTGGACACCAGCTCAACCAATTCTCCGTCGGTATCCCGCAGCCGCCGGGCAAGCACCTGCAGCAACCTGTCGGCGATCGCGGGCTGGCACGCCATCCACCCGCGCAACGTGGCACGGTCCAGCCACATCGTCCGAACGTCGGTAATCGCTGTGGCGGTGCAGGTTCGGGGGCCGGGGTCAAAGACCGCCAGTTCGCCGAAGATGTCCGTCGGCCCCATGATCGCCCGCAGGTTGCTACGGTCGGCGGGGCCACGAAGGGTCAGTTTCACCCTGCCCACGATGACGAAAAAGACCCGATCGCCAGGATCGCCCTGATTGAAAATTATTTGGCCCGAACGGAATTCGGATGGATGCAGCTGCTTGACCAAAGCCGTTGCGGCGCTTGGATCGACGCATTGCAGGATGTCGGTCCGGGCCAGGACCAGTTCCGCCTCGTCGGGTGCGGTCGTCACGAAGTCCCTCCTCGGCACCGTGCTGGTCACGCGGATACAGCCCGATCATGCCGTTGGCCACCGACACGAAAATTTGGCGCCGGCCGTCTGAAGACCCCCATCGCAACATTCGGCCCCAGCGCCGGGATAGGGGCATAAGTCCCGATCGTTCAGGGCGTTCGACCACGAACCCGCGATCGGCCAGGCCGCGTTAGAACTCTTACGCAGCCTTTCTCAGCAGTCGAACGCCAAACTCTTCGACGTTGCGGAGACGCGCATCAACCGTCGACTATCCGAACGAATGAGCAAAGCGCATCTATACGGGTGCCACAAACTCGGACGTATAGAACTCGGCAGGATTCTGCGAATTCGGGTTCCGCTGTTCGATAATCACCCAGACGCCCGTGGTGCCCGGCCGAATGGTGTCTTGCACGGTCGCATTGCCGCTGCCCGTGGCGTCGGTGTCCAGGCCGGTAAAAGCGGTGCCCGGATCCCCGGGGCCGCAGTTGGCCGACGACGGCCGCGGTTCCTGAATCAGGCCGACGTCGAAATGGGTGCCGGGTTCGGGTTCGTCGACCATATGCACGTCAGCGACCGCCGTCGAACCGGCCCGGCGCACGGTGGCCGTACCCGTGGCGAGCATCGGGTGCGGCACCATCACCGCGGTGCTCACCAGGCTGAAATCGCAGCGGCGAAGTTTGGCGTCCAGGACGACGATGGTTCCGTTCTCGGCGGCCGCGCCGGAGATTCCGAAAGTCGCCGCCGCAAAGACCGGCCCCGTGATCGCCGTTGCGATCGCCGTCGTGTATATCCCCAAGCGTGTCAGCATGCGCATCGGGCCCCCACTTTGTCCGGCTGTGAACCAGATCACAGCGGAAGGTGTATTGACCCGCGCGCACGGAATTAAACATTTGATCGGCAATTACTCAGACGTAAATTCGGCGCCGTTATTGGACCTTTGCTGAACTACCATTCGGCCATTTATTTACGACCGTGAAAGCTAAGGCTTGATGCGTATCTGCCCGGGTGACCACCATCCGGTTCGCGTCGCGGTATTCAGGTCGAGTTGTGCGGGATGGGCGTCGGCGATGGTGTCGAACTTGCGCAGCGAACCCCAGTCACGGCCCCAGTCGTGCGACAGATACGTGGACATCACGTGCGCCCGAAGCAGCAGGTCGGTGATGCCCAGCAGGCCGCCGTTCACGCCGTCCTGCCAGGTGTCGGTGTCTTGCTTCTTGGCGTTGTAGTCCGGGGTGATGCGGAACTTCGGGATCTCGGTGACGCCGTTGACGTGCAGCATCGGCTGCTGACACGGAAAGGCCAGCCCGACGGCCCAGTCCAGCAGCACCGGCTGCCTCGAGCCGACGTACTCCTGCAGCGAGCGCAGCTCCGGCACCCGCGGCGGGGTCACCGCGATCCAGTCGTCCGGTGTCAGGGAAAGGTCCTCGGCCACTACCCGCACCGCGACCGCGTCGGCCGGGATCTGGGCGCGGGGGAAGCGCAGGTTGCGCCACACCTTGGGCTGTTCCCCGTACAGGTCATAGGGCACCAGCCGGCCGCCCGGCAGGATGTCACCGCCGGGTCCGGGCCTGCCGAATTCCAGCACGACGGTCTGGCCTTCGGTGTGGTGGTGCAGCACGCTGTTGCCGGTGATCGTGCCCGCGGCGGTGACCACCACGAGGGGATGGCCGGGGTCCGGCTTCGGCAGCTGGTACCACGCCGAGGTGAGCCTGCTCTGCTGTTGGGCGCCGGTGGTGTAGCTGCCGGCCAGCGGAACCTGACCGGGGTTCAGGCCGTAGGGCAGCGGCACCGTCGATCCGTTGATACCCGGCGTCGTCAGCTTGAGCGGCGCATCCCAGTCGTAGTCGGTGCCGGGCTGTGGCACCGACGTCTCCTTGACCGACTCGGCGAGGGTGCGGTCCGGTACGCCGTTGGGGGTGAATCCCGTCGGGTTGACACCACCCAGCGCGCCCAACGAACCGTAGTTGCCTGGGAAGGGCGGCATGAAGCCGGCGTTGCTATCCGGTTCGACGAGGATGTCGTCGGCCAGGCCGCAACCGCCGCTGAATTCCCGCAGGTTGTCCCAGGCGTTCGAGTAGGTGGGGTACTGACGAACGATGCCGGCCACCATCGAAGCCACGAACACCAGCGCCATGAATCCGGCCGCGAGAGGGATGGGCGCCGCCGTCAGCGCCCGCGCCAGCCGCCCTTCCCCGTGACCCCCGGATGCGAAGTGCAGGTAGGCCGCGTACAGCGCGGCAATCACGAACAATGCGAAAAAGATTGTGCTGATCGTGATTCCGCCGATTCTCGGCATAGCGCTGTTGAAAGGAACACCGTAACTGGACACGTACCACCAGCCGTTGGTGGTGGCGAAGCACAGCGCCAGCACGAACAACAGCGCCGCCAGGAACACCACGCGGTTGCGTGACCAGCGCAGCACCTCATGCGACACCAGCACGGTGGTCAGCGCGGCCATCGCCGCGCCCACCGCGGCGAACAGCCCGAAGTGATGCACCCACTTGGTCGGGGTGAACATCAGAAAGAACATGGTGCCGAAGATGACACCCATCAGGCGCCACGCCGGACCGCGCGCCACACCGGGAACCCGCTTGCGCCGCAACATGATGAAGACGGCCGTGAAGAGACACAAGGCAGCGATCAGAAAACCGAAGCGACGCGACAGCGACCCGTCGACGGTGGGCAGAATCAGGTAGTAGTAGCGCAGGTTCTCGGTGTACCACGCCTGGCTGGGACCGATCGCGGTGCGAATCCTGGTGGCTTCCAACACCGTTGACAGCGTCTGGT
>DASYBR010000012.1:0-16685 GCA_036500645.1 Mycobacterium sp.
GGCATCCTGGTCCCAGCCCGGTAGCTGTGTGGCGCCGACGATGTTGACAGACACCCCGACGTAGGGGCGATGGCCGAACACCGCGATGGCCCTGCTCCCCCATTCCTCGTCGACCGAGCCGCCCACCGCGAGCACCTGGCCAATCACCCGATTCGCCGTGCGCAGCCCGCTCAACTGGACGTCCAGCGTTATCGGGGTCAGCGGCCCGGGCAGTGCCTCGGTGAGGCCGGTTGCGCTGAAAACCGGGAAGCGCGGATCGACTCGGTCGTCGAATTCTCCTTCCATGCCGTCCGGCGCGGCGTTGTGCACCTCACCGGACCGACGGGGACGCGGAAGGACCTCCACCGGGAGCGCAAGTTGGCTGCCGTGGCTGATAGCGCCGGAGGCTTCGGGCCGGCGGCCCACCAGTCCTCGCGCGGTGTCGGTGACCGCCTCGAGGGCCTGCCAACCGAATTCGAACATCCAATCTTCTTGTGCGGCAGCAATATCCATCTCGGGAATGAGCTCTGACCAGCCGCGAACCCGATGCAGTCGGGAACGCGGGTCAACGGATCGCAGCAGCCGCCACGCGGTCACGACATTGACGGTGTCCGGGGTGGCCAGGTCGACGACACCCGCCCGGTCGGTGTTCAGCGACTGCACCAGGAAGCGCACCAGGTCGTCGAGGTGCAGCACCCGCATGGGCTGTGCCGAGACCTTGGTTCGCAGCAGCGTGGCCACGGTCCGGCACACCATCCAGTCGAGCTGACGGCCGACCGGCGGGGCGATCCGGACGACCAGACTTGGCCCCCAGCTCGTGGCCACGAGTTCCTCGGCAGGCCGATATAGGTCGGGCCGCCCCGCGGCGTGCGACACGAAGAACAGCCGGGCACCGGCGCGCGCGGCCGCATCGGTCACGTGCGCGACCCCTTCGATGTCGGCGCTGCCGGGCGCGGTGGGGTCGACGGGGGCCAGGTGGATCACCACATCGGCGTCGTCGGCGAGCTCCCCCAGGATGGGGTCACGCAGCGACGCGCAAACGAATTCGACGTTGCCGTTCAGGCAGGGGTGCGGCAGCTCAGCAATGCCGCTGACCGAGTGCCCAGCGGCAATCAGTTGCGCCGTTACCAGGCGCCCCAGTGCGCCGGTGGCGTCGGTAACCAGGATCTGCACCTGGGCTCACCTCCCCCAACCTCAACCTAAACAATAGGCAAGTCGGTATGACCCGCGCGAGCGTTACTGCTCCTGCGGAGCAGTGACCTGGTGTGATGTTCCCGACCGGCTTACTGCAACGCCGCGCTGCCGTCGGCGCCGACGGCAACCTTGGCGCCACCGATATCCTCCCGCACAGACGCCTGCGACGAGGCGCTATCGGTGACTACGGCCAAGGTGCGCGACCCATCGGGCGTGCGTACGGCAAGGAATGCCCGTTCGGGCTGTCCTTCGCGGTCGAACGGAGTCGTCCATGCCTCCACGGTGCCGACGCCTTCCCAGTTCACCAGAGCATCTCTGGCCGGTTCCCGATCAACGGCCCTTTGCACGTCTTCCCAGCGGAATTCGGCCGGCGGTTCGGTGCTGTAGACGCCGAAGCTGTGTTTGGTCAGATAGCCGCCATTGGCGGTGATCAGGCCGCGCCGCCCGGGATTGGCGATCAGCAAATCCGCCATGGTGGCGATCGAATGCATAACGTAGTTGCTCCACGGGCCGCCTGCGAACGTCAACCCGCCGGTCACCGTCAGCGGGCGGGCGGCGTCGTCGACGGCCAGGCCCAGTTCCGCGGCCGCCACCTGAACGGCGGAGGGGAAGCAGGAGTACAGGTCGACATAGTCGAGGTCATCGACGCCCAGGCCCGCCAGTTCGAGGGCCCGCGCTCCGGCTATCCGGATGGCCGGAGAGCGGTGCAGCTCGTCACGCTCGGCGATCGAGGGCGTGTCGTGCGCATCGGTGCCCGCGTGTGGGTACACCCAACGCTCGGCGGGAATCTGTAGCCGGGTGGCCTGCTCGACCGACGTCAGTACGAGCGCGGCCCCCTGATCGACCATGTTGTTGGAGTTCATCAACTTGGTGTAGGGCCAACTGATCATCCTGTTTTGCGGGCCGGCCGTGCAGATTTCGTCTGCGGTCGCCGGCTTGCGGATCCAGGCGTGCGGATTGTCGACGGCGACGGCGTTGAACCGCTCCCACAGCTCGCCGATTCGCTTGCGGTGCTGCTCGATCGACTCGCCGTTCGCGATCCGAAGCGCCTGCTCGAATAGGGGATAGACGTAAGCCGGCCGGTCCAGGTGGATTCTGATCTCCGCTTCGCCTGCCATCGGGACGTCGTCGCCGGAAACCTCGGCCATCGGGACGGAGTCGTCCTGAATCGTCCACGTGAGTTTGCCACCCTTGGCCCGCAATCCCCTTCTGGTGCGCCAGGTTTCGGCGCCCGCCAGCAGCACCACCCCGGTCCGGCCCTGCTGGATGTCGAGGCAGGCCTGATTGACCAGCGATTGCGGCACATTGCCGCCGACGGGGCTGTACAAGGTCGTGAAACCGGCGGCACCGATCCGCTCACCCAGCAACAGTCCGGGGTCCCGGTACTGCGCGGACAGAATGTTCACCACTCGGATGGAATCCACTGCCTCGAGCACGCGGGAGTGGGCAGCTTGCCGCGCCGCCGCTGCCATCAGGTCCATCGGCTCGACGGACCGCGTTGCCGCGTCGATTTCGTCGCGATGGTTGACCTGGCCGTAGCCGATCAGCACCGGCGTCCTGGGGTCGACAGTCATAACGATGAATTTAGCGTGGCTATAGAACCAGTCGGGCCGGCGGGCCGAATTGCGCCGGTCGTGCTAAGCCGGCGTGAAAAGCACGCGGTCGTTGACGAGTTGCTCGATCTGACCAGCGCCCATGCCGAGCAGCCCCCGGCAGACCTCGACGGTGTCCTGGCCAGGTACCGGCGCCGGGCGCTGCGGGGCCGGCGGGATGTGCCGGAACGGCGCTGCACCGGTCTCGGCCGGCAGCGGGCGATCAATGAGTGGATGCGCCATGTCGGAGTACAGCTTTCGGTCGATCAGCTGTGGGTCTTCCAACAAGTCGGGCGGGCGCTGCATCGGCCCGGCCGCGACTCCGGACGACTGCAGCAGTTGGGCGGCCCGCACCGGGGTGAGTGTCCGGGTCCAGACCGACACCATTTCCACCAGCTCGTGCCGGTTGGCGAGCCGTGCCTCCCCGGTGGCGAAGCGCGGGTCGTCGGCCCACTGGGGATGATGGAAAACGCCTGCGGCGCACTGCCATTCGTCGTCCGATTCAATCGAGATGACGCACCACTCGTCATCGCCCGCACACGGGCAGACGACGTGCAGGCTGGTGTCTTCGGAGATCCTGGGGGTGCCCGCGGCCAGTGCGGCGTGGGTGACGTACAAGGTGTCGAGTTGATTGACCACGGCCTCGGCCTGCGAGATGTGGACGTGGGCGCCGCTGCCGCCCGCCCGATTCCGGTGGATCAGCGCGGCCAGCGCCGCGATGGCGGTGATCCGCCCGACTACATGGTCTGGAAAGATCGTCGTCGCGTCGTAGAAGGCGTGCCGCGCGGTGCCATCCTGATTTTCCGGCTCGTCGGCCGTCCAGAGCCGGGTGACACCGGTCGCGGCGCGCACCAACGGGCCGTAGCCCAGTCGGTCGCTCCACGGGCCATCGTCGCCGTACGCGCTGCTCTCGGCGAGCACGATCCGCGAGTTGATGGCACGCAGCTTCTCGTAGGGAAAGCCAAGCGCGGTAAGGGTTCCCGGCTTGAAGTTCGCGAAGACGGCGTCGGCCTCGGCGACCAGCCGGGCGAAGATGTCCTTGCCTTTGTCGCTGCGCAGATCCAAGCCCAATCCCAGATTGTTGCGATGTGTCCAGGCGAACGACTCGCTCATGGCATCGCCGGCGCGGGCCTGCCGCAGCCCGTCGGGGAAGTCGGCGCTTTCGACTTTGATGATCTGGGCGCCGAGGTCACCGAACAGCCGACTCAGCTCGCCGCCGGCGACGATGATGCCCAGATCCAGAATCCGCAGCCCGGCAAACGGATGCTCGCCGAGGCGGCCGGTTGGCGACGACGCCACCGCCGGATTCCCGCGCCAACCCGGCCCGTCCTGGCCCAGGGCGGGCGCGGGCGTGCGAAAACCCGAGTGTTGCCCGTCGACGACGAAATAACCGCTCGGTACCCGGGCGCGCACCCCGGGAACGAGCTCGACGTCGGTGATCGCGCCGACCGCCTCGAAGTGTTCGGAGCCCAAGATCTGCGACGGTGTCAGCACCGCGGCGATCGGCACGCCGTGGGCCTGCCCGGCACTCACCAGATCCTTCATGGTCTGTCCGGCGAACAGCGCCTCGATCAGACGGCTGATCTCCGGCCACGCGGCAAACCGCTCACCGATCGCGTCATATTTCGGGTCCTGAAAGTCCTCAGGCTCCCCCAGCCAGTGCCGCAGGCCGCGCCATTGCCGTGGCGCCATGACGCACAGTCGCACGTAGCCGTCTTGGCACGGGTAGATCGGGTAAGCGTCCTGGTTCTTCGGGCGCCCGCGCCACTGCCCGGTGCGGCGGATGCCTGCGGCGACCTGCCCGTGCGCGCCGAACGCCGGGTCGAGCGACATGACGACGGCGTCGAACCGCGAGAAGTCGATGTAACCACCTGTGCCGCAACGTAATCGGTTGTAGTATGCGGCCAGCGCCGCCCACGCCGCCTGGGCGGCTGCGGTCGCTGATGCGATGCCCTCCGGTGGCAGCACGGGGGGGCCGGTGGTCGGGCCGGATCGCGACAGAGCGCCACTCATCGCATACAGCACGGCGTCGGTGGCCCGCCACAGTGACCGCGGACCCGTGGCGCCGAAGTCGGAAATCGACAGCACCACCAGGTGCTGATACTGAGCCGCCAACTCCTCGGCCGACGTGCCGAACGTCGCGGCTTCTCCGTAATGGCCGTCGTCGACGACGATGTCGGCTGCCGCGGCGAGGTCGAGGAAGACGCCGTGGTCGTCCTCGTCGTAGGGGTCCAGCACCACACTGCGTTTGTTGGCGTTGTGCAGGGCGAACGGGATGCTGGCACCGGCCAGTGTCGGCGGCTGCTCGCGACCCGGGCTCCCCGCCGGCGGTTCCACCTTGAGCACGTCGGCGCCCAGGTCGGCGAACAGGCGGGTCACCTGGTCACCGGCACCGCTGGACAAGTCGAGGACGCGCACCGCGTCGAGCAACCCGTCAGGCATCTGCACACCGTACCCGCCTGGTCAGGTCGGTGCGCGGCGGCATCGGGGCCGCTTTCCCGCCCGCCGACCAGCCAAAAAGCCAGTCAGGCAATCCGATTCGGTGCACCGATCTTCGGGACTGCTCGAACCGCGGTTGGACACCCGCGTGACGATGTCGTCGGCTATCGTCACAGGCCGATCCGCGAGGCCTCCCGAGGCCTGCGCTGCCGAGACCGAACCGTTGGAGGCACCGATACATGAGCGCGCACTTGAGCTACGTCGAGGCCGTGGTCGTCGGCGCGTTTCAGGGCGTCACCGAGTTGTTCCCGGTGTCCAGCCTCGGGCACTCGGTGTTGGTGCCGGCACTCATCGGCGGCCGATGGGCGCAGGACTTGAGCGTTTCGGCGCCCGAGTCGCCCTACCTCGCGTTCATCGTCGGGCTCCACGTGGCCACCGCGGCAGCGCTGCTTGTCTTCTTCTGGCGTGACTGGCTGCGCGTCCTGGCCGGGTTCTTCTCGTCGGCGCGACACCGCCGCATCCAGACTCCCGACGAGCGACTGGCCTGGCTGCTCGTCGCCGGCACCATCCCAGTGGGGTTGGCGGGGTTGGCGTTAGAACAGCTGTTCCGCACCACACTCGGCAAGCCGATCCCGGCGGCCGCCTTCCTGCTCCTCAACGGCATCGTCCTGTACGCGGGCGAGGTGCTGCGGCGTCGCGTGGCACCCGCGCCCGACCAGGACCACCCGGCGCCCGACGAACAACTCGAACACGGCGGGGAGGCCGTGGATCGTCGGCTCGCCCAGCTGCCACTGGGCCGCGGTGTGCTGATCGGTGCCGCCCAGATTCTGGCCCTGCTGCCCGGGATCAGCCGCTCGGGCATCACCATCGTGGCGGGTCTGTGGCGCGGCCTATCGCATGAAGACGCTGCCCGCTTCTCCTTCCTGCTCGCGACCCCGATCATTCTGGCCGCCGGGGTGTACAAAATCCCCGAGCTCTTCGGGCCGCTCGGCGCCGGCATCCAGGGCCAGGTGCTGGCGGGCAGCATTGCCTCGTTCGTCGCCGCCTACTTTGCCGTGCGCTTTCTGACGTCGTACTTCGAGACCCGCACCCTCACACCGTTCGCGATCTACTGCGCCCTGGCCGGTGGCGCCAGCCTGGTGTGGCTCACCGTGCGCTAGACCCGCGCAAGGCGGTAGCGCAGCTGTTCCACCGGGACGTCACCGAACGTGGCGATGCGGCGCGCCCCGTCGAATCGCCATCCGGCGCGTTCGTAGAAGCGCCGAGCCGCAACGTTTCCGTCCAGCACCCACAACACGGCGCCCGCCACACCGACCCGGCGCAGCCGTTGGCGCGCGGCCGTCATGAGGGCACGCCCAACTCCGGTCCGCAGGTATGCGGGATCGACGTAGATGGCCATCAGTTCACCGAAATTCGGCAAGGTGACGTCGCGACTCAGGCCCGTGGTGACCATGCCGCAGATGGTGGAAGCGTCGACCGCGACCATAGTGGACGGCAGCTGCAGCCCCATCCGCCCGAACGTGTATCGGGAGGCCACCGCGTCGGCATCGAGACCGTCGAGGTACTCCTGGTCGACCAGCCCCTGATATGTCGCGCGCCACGACCGGACGTGCACACGCGCCACCTCGTCGGCATCCGCCGGGACCGCCGCCCGCACCTCGGTCATCGTTGCAGTATCCGTTGTTGCGCGACTCGAGTTCGAGTGCTGTGCTTACTCCCATTGCCTAGTTGACACCCGTCAAGGATCTGGGAGGGACGGAAATGGCGGACACCGCATCGATCGGCCTCAAGGGCAGCGGCCAGTTCAAAGGCAAGGTCATCGCGATCACCGGCGGCGCTCGAGGAATCGGGTTGGCCACCGCGACCGCGTTGCACAACCTGGGCGCCAAGGTCGCGATCGGCGATATCGACGAGGTGCGGGTGAAGGAATCCGGGGCCGCGCTCGGGCTCGACGTCTACGGCAAACTCGATGTCACGGACCCGCATTCGTTCTCGGATTTCCTGGACGAAGTCGAGCGCCAGCTCGGCCCCATCGACGTGTTGGTCAACAACGCCGGCGTCATGCCGCTCGGACGGATCGTCGACGAGCCGGAGGCCGTCACCCGGCGCATCCTCGACATCAACGTCTACGGCGTGATCCTGGGCAGCAAGCTCGCGGCGCAGCGCATGGTCGAACGCGGCTCCGGACACGTCATCAACATCGCCTCACTGGCCGGGGAGACGTATCTCGCCGGCGCCGCCACCTACTGCGCCAGCAAGCACGCCGTGGTCGGCTTCACCGACGCGGTCAGGATCGAACACCGGCGAGCCGGCGTGAAGTTCTCGGTGGTCATGCCGACGTTCGTGAACACCGAGCTGATCGCCGGTACCTCCGGGGTCAAGGGGATCCCGAACGCCGAGCCGGCCGACGTCGCCGAGGCGATCGTCAAACTGGTGGGTCGCCCCAAGCCGCGGGTGCGCGTCACGAAAACGGCCGGCGCGATCATCGCCTCGCAGAAGTTCATCCCGCGCGCGCTGTCCGAGGGCCTCAACCGCGTGCTCGGCGGCGAGCATGTCTTCACCGACGACGTCGATGCCGACACGCGCAAGGCCTACGAGTCGCGGGCTCGCGGCGAGGAGTGACTTTCGCTTCTGGCGATGTTCATCAGCGCCACGCACAATCGGCGGGGTGAGCGTAGAAACCCGGACCACAGCTGCCCTTGCCGACAACGAACTCGATCTGATCAATGCTTACTGGCGCGCCGCCAACTATCTGTCCGTCGGACAGATCTATCTGCTCGACAACCCGCTGCTGAGCAAACCGCTGTCGTCAGAGCACGTCAAACCCCGGCTACTGGGCCATTGGGGCACCACCCCGGCGCTCAACCTGATCTACGCACACCTGAACCGGATCATTCGCAACCGCGACGCCGACGTCATCTATGTCACCGGACCCGGCCACGGCGGTCCGGCCCTGGTGGCCAACGCCTACCTCGAGGGCACCTACAGCGAGGTGTACACCGGCATCGAGGAGGACACCGAAGGGCTGCGAAAACTGTTCCGGCAGTTCTCCTTTCCCGGCGGCATCCCGAGCCACGTAGCGGCCCAGACGCCTGGATCCATTCACGAGGGCGGCGAGCTCGGCTACGCGCTGGTGCACGCCTACGGCGCGGCTTTCGACAACCCGTACCTGGTGGTGGCGTGCGTGGTCGGCGACGGCGAGGCCGAGACCGGTCCCCTGGCCGCCAGCTGGCACTCCAACAAGTTCCTCAACCCGGTCACCGACGGCGCGGTACTGCCCATCTTGCAGCTCAACGGGTACAAGATCGCAAACCCGACTGTGCTGGCCCGCCTTCCGCATCATGAACTCGAGTCGCTGCTGCGCGGCTACGGCTACCGCCCGATCACGGTCGCCGGTGACGACCCGGCCAACGTGCACCAGCAACTCGCGGCCGCCCTCGACGACGCGTTCGACGACATCGCGGCCATCCAGGACGCGGCGCGCGGTGGCAATGCGGTGGCGCGACCCGTCTGGCCGATGATCGTGTTGCGCACACCCAAGGGCTGGACCGGACCAAAGGTGGTGGACGGCAAGAAGGTCGAGGGCACCTGGCGATCGCATCAGGTTCCGCTGGCCGAGACCCATGACAATCCCGAACACCTTGCGCTGCTTGAAGATTGGCTGCGCAGTTATCGGCCCGAGCAGCTTTTCGACGCCGAAGGCAGGCTGCGCCCCGAACTGCGGGCGCTGGCCCCCAGCGGCGATCGCCGGATGAGCGCCAACCCGCATGCCAACGGCGGGGTGTTGCTGCACGACCTCGACCTGCCGGATTTCCGCGACTACGCAGTGCCGGTGTCGCGGCCGGCCGCCGCGACGCATGAGGCCACCCGGCTGCTGGGCACCTTCTTGCGGGACGTGATCGCCCGCAACCGGGATCGGTTCCGCCTGATGGGGCCCGACGAGACGGCCTCCAATCGGCTCGACGCCGTATTCGGTTCGACCGCCAAGGTGTGGCTCTCCGAGGTCGGACCCGATGACGAGAACCTCGCGCCCGACGGCCGCGTGATGGAGGTGCTCTCCGAGCACCTGTGCCAAGGCTGGCTGGAAGGGTATTTGCTGACCGGCCGGCACGGCCTGTTCAACTGCTACGAGGCGTTCGTGCACATCGTCGACTCGATGATGAACCAGCACGCGAAATGGCTTGCCACGAGCCGTGAGCTGCCCTGGCGACGCCCGATCGCGTCGCTGAACTACCTGCTCACCTCCCACGTTTGGCGTCAAGACCACAACGGCGCGTCGCATCAGGACCCCGGCTTCATCGACCTGGTCGCGAACAAACGCCCGGAGTTGACCCGGGTCTACCTGCCGCCGGACGGCAACACGCTGCTGTCGGTGGCCGACCACTGCCTGCGCAGCCGTGACTACATCAACGTGATCGTCGCCGGTAAGCAGCCTGCGCTGTCCTACCTCGACATGGACGAAGCCATCGCGCACTGCACGCGCGGACTCGGCATCTGGCCGTGGGCGAGCACGGCGACCGCCGAGCCCGACGTGGTGCTGGCCTGCGCCGGGGACGTCCCGACGCTGGAGACCCTGGCCGCCGCCGAGATCTTGCGTCGCGAACTGCCCGATTTGGCGGTGCGGGTGATCAATGTCGTCGACCTCATGCGACTCCTGCCGGAAACAGACCACCCGCACGGCCTACCGGAACGCGAGTTCGACGCGCTGTTCACCCGCGACAAGCCGGTCATCTTCGCTTACCACGGCTACCCCTGGCTGATCCATCGCCTGACCTACAGCCGCGCGAACCACCATCAACTGCACGTGCGCGGCTTCAAGGAGCGCGGAACCACGACGACGCCGTTTGACATGGTGATGCTCAACGACCTCGATCGCTTCCACCTGGTCATGGACGTCGTCGACCGGGTCGACGGTTTGGGTAGCCGAGCGGCGGTGTTGCGCCAGCGCATGGTCGACGCCCGGATCGCCGCGCGCGCCTACACGCGGGAGCACGGCGAGGACGATCCGCAGATCGCCGGCTGGACTTGGGAGTCGAGCGAGCAGAACGAGCGTAGTGAGTGATGGGAGCGAGGCGACCCATCCAACTGGGAGTCGAGCGAGCAGAACGAGCGTAGTGAGTGATGGGAGGGAGGCGACCCATGCAACTGGGAGTCGATGCTGATTGGCGGAATCGGCCCGAACTATTTGATGTGGGGTTTTGGCTCAGGGTCGATGCGCCAGATCCAGTTGCCGTGGAGGGGCCTGTCAATGGCCAGGGCGCCGAGGGGCGCGAAGACGAAGATGGAGAGCAACGTCCATATCGATGTAGCCATCATTGACTCCCTGTCTGATTCGTCCGCCTTCGTAACCATCTTGGATAGTTACATCTTGCGCGAGATGATGAAACCTGTCAAGATGGTTACATGACGTTCAAATACGTGAGCGGGCGGCGATGCTTGGATTTCGCGGGCACGCTCAAATATCGAGCGTCAGCGCGCGAGGAGCTGTTGACCGACCCCCGGCAGTTGTCGAGCTGGGCTGTTGAGGCCGGGCTGGTGGATGCGGCGATCGAGATCGGCGATGACGAACTGGCGGCAGCGATCTCGCTGCGCGAAGCCATCTACCGGATCGTTGTAGCCCGGTGCAAGGGCGACCAGCTCACCGTCGCCGACGTCGACCTGCTCAATAACCACGCGTTCCAACCCCAGCTCACACCGGTGTTGCACTCGAACGGGTGTGTGAGCCGCGCCGGCACCGCGCAGCAACTGCTCGCGACGCTGGCCGCCGATCTGCTCGACCTGCTTGGCGGATCCGACGCCGAGAAGATCAAGGAATGTTCCGATCCGGGCTGCACGCGCCTCTACATCGACGCTTCGCGGGCCCAGAACCGGCATTGGTGCGGGATGGGCACATGCGGCAACCGCGCCAAAGTCCAGGCTTTCCGCGCCCGCCAGCACGCCGTCACGGGTGCGTCCGAGACCTCCTGAGCCGACTGAGCTGGGCTAACGGGGCTCGCGGGTAAACTTGCCAAATGCTTGACGCGACGGTTGCCGCCGACACCCATCCCGTGTTGTCGCAGCTGTCGGCGCTGCATCGGTTCCGCCTGCAGCTGGATGTCGTCGTCGTCGTCGTGGTGTTGGTGCTCACCAATCTGATCGCACACTTCACGACGCCGTGGGCGAGCATCGGCACCGTTCCGGCCGCCGCCGTCGGGCTCGTCGTTCTGATGCGGTGCAGCGGGCTGGGCTGGGGTGACCTCGGCCTTGGCCGCGAACACTGGAAGTCGGGGATGGGTTATGCGCTTGCCGCCGTCGCCGCGGTGGCAGCAGTGATCGCGGTCGGTGTGTTGCTGCCGATGACCCGCCCGATGTTCATGAACAACAGGTACGCGACGGTCTCGGGTGCGCTGATCGCCTCGATGGTCATCATTCCGTTGCAGACCGTCATCCCCGAGGAATTGGCCTTCCGGGGTGTGCTGCACGGCACGCTGAATCGGGCCTGGGGATTCCGTGGAGTCGCTCTTGCGGGCTCGCTGTTGTTCGGTCTCTGGCACGTGGCGACGTCACTGGGGCTGACCGGCAGCAATGTGGGTTTCACCCGACTGTTCGGCGGCGGGGTGGTGGGAATGCTGGCGGGGGTCACGCTGGCGGTGCTGGCCACCGGCGCGGCCGGTTTCGTGTTCAGCTGGCTGCGCCGGCGCAGCGGCAGCCTGATAGCGCCGATCGCACTGCACTGGTCCCTGAACGGTCTTGGCGCGCTGGCCGCCGCGCTGGTGTGGCACCTGTCCACCTAAAGGGTGCTCAGACCAGCAGCACCGCCGCGCCCGCGATCCGGCCCGCGCTGAGATCGGATAGTGCCCGATCCGCTTCCCCAAGTGGGTATTCCGGCGTCGTCACCTCGATGTGGTGCTCGCCCGCGAAGTCGAGGAACGCTCGCGCGTCGGCGCGGGTGTTGGAGGTGACCGACCGGACCTGGCGCTCCTGGAACAGATGCCGCTGGTAGTTCAGGCTCGGGATGTCCGACAGGTGGATCCCGGCGACGGACAACGTGCCGCCGCGGTCCAACGCCTCTAGCGCGGGCAGCACCAGATCGCCGACGGGCGCGAACAGTATTGCGGCGTCCAGTGGCACCGGCGGCGGGTCGGCCGCGCCCTGAGCCGACGCGGCACCGAGCTTCAGCGCCAGCTCCTGTGCCGAGACCCCGCGGGTCATAACGTGCACCTCGGCGCCCTGCGCCAACGCCACCTGTGCGGTGATATGCGCGCTGCCGCCAAAACCGTAGAGACCCAGGCGTCCACCCGGCGGTAGTTCGGCGCGCAGCAGGGAGCGGTATCCGATGATGCCGGCGCACAACAATGGCGCGAGCTCGCTGTCGCTGTAACCGCTTGGCAGGTGGTGCGCGAACGCGGCTGGCACCGTGGCGAACTCGGCGTATCCGCCGTCGGCGTCCCAGCCCGTGTAGCGCGACTCGGGGCACAGGTTCTCGTCGCCACGACGGCAGTACTTGCAGACGCCGCAGGTGTGGCGCAGCCACGCGATGCCCACCCGGTCGCCCGCATGAAATACGTCGCCCGCCTCGACGCCCACCTCGACGACCTCGCCCACCACCTCGTGGCCGGGAGTCACCCGATCGCGGTGAACGGGGAGATCGCCTTCGGTGACATGCAGGTCGGTGCGGCAAACCCCGCATGCGCGTACGGCGACCAAAAGCTCCGACGGTCCGGGGCGCGGCACCTCGGTCGTGACTTGCTCAAGCGGGCCGCTGTCCATCGGCCCGGGGCTGCGCACTTGCCACGCGCGCATTGTCGTGGTGGTCAGCGGCGGGACCATTCGTCCATCATGCCGCTAACCACCACCACCGCCACCGCAACGGTTAAGCCGATTAGGTCCTTCGAACCATTCCGACGACCCAGAGCAAGATCACGGCGCCGAGCAATGCGGTGAAGAACGTGAAGATGAGGCCGCCGCCGGCGGTGTTGACGAAGAAGCTCAGGATGAAGCCGCCGATCAAGGCGCCGACGATGCCGATGACGATGTCCATCAGGATGCCGGCGCCGCTGCCCCTGATGATTCTGCTGGCGAGCGCTCCCGCCAGACCGCCGATGATGATGTAGCCGATCCAGCCGACGCTCGTCAGGGTGCTCGAGCGGGCCAGGTATTCGGTAGCTGCCATGACGTACATGCGGGTCTCCTTGCAATCGCTGGCAACGCCCAGCTGTCCGCTGGGCTGTCAGTCCGGTATACCCGCTTTACGTCACGAAATGAGCGCCGAATGGCGACGGTTGGCCCGCCACTCCCAACGTCGCGAAGGTGCCGGTCGGCGCGAGTCAGGCGGGTTGCGCCCGTTGCGGAGTCGGCACCGGAGTAGGGGTGGCTTGGCCCGCCGGAGCCGGAGCAGGAGCCGCCGGAGCCGGAGCCGCTGGTGCCGGTGCCCCCGGAGCTGGAGCCGGGGCGGGTGCCACCGGAGCCGGGGCGGGCGCCGCCGGAGCGGGTGTTCCCGGAGCGGGAGCCGGTGCCGCCGGAGCGGCCGGTGCGGGCGCGCCCGGGGCCGGCGGGGTGCCGGGAGCCGGTGCAGGGGCACCCGGAGCCGGGGCGGCCGGACCTGTCGCGGGCTGAATCGACTCGGCCAGCGCCTTCGCCGCGCCTTTGTCGACGGGGTCGTTGGCGGTCCCGAGCCACACCACGAACCAGCGTTGCGGGGGTCCGGTGTTCGTCGCGGCCGCCGCGGGCGAGCCGACGACGCCCGTCCAGATCTGTCCGTTCGGCTTGGAAGAATCGCTGAACTTGACTTCGTAGTAGGACGCGCTGCCGGTGATCCCGTTGGCCCCGCCGAGCGTGGAGGTCTCCTGGTTGATCCGGGTGCCGGGGTACGGCATGAAGAACTCGCCCATGTCCGAGCCCAGCCGGACCGCGGCCTTGGCGTTGTTGGCTTCGGCACTGGCGTAGAGCTTTTGATCCAAGCGGCCCATCACGATGCGGGTGTCGTTGGCGACCGGCGGCGCCTGGTCGGGCATCGGCGGCGGCCCGACGGTCTTACTCAGCAGCGACGAGCCGTAGTCAAGGTGGGCGGCGTCCGACTGCACCCACCCGGGGGGAAGGACGTAACTGAACCCGCCGACCGCGTCGGTGAGCCGCCCGACGTTCGGATCCACCGGAGGCGGCGGCGCCGCGTTGGGATCGACCGGCGCTGGCGGTGCCGCATTCGGGGCGGCCGGCGGTGGCGGTGCCGCGTTGGGGTTCGCGGGCGGTTGCGGCGCGTTCGGATCGACCGGTGCCGGTTGCCCATTCGGTGCCTGGGCGGCGGGCGCCGGCGCCACGGGCGGGGCCGCGGCCGTCGTGCTCGGCGGGACGGGGGTCGGAACCTCGGGATCGGCGCAGGAGGTCGCCGGCATCGCGATGGTGAGCGCGCTGGCGCTGGTCACCGTGGCGATCGCCAGGCTCGCCCACATTCCTTTGCGACGTGTCGAGGTCGGTTCCACCTGATCCATGGCGACGAACCTACCGCGTTACGGCTGTGACGCAAGGATGCCTTGCGGACTAGTGCCCTGCAGTTTTGCCAACTTTGTCCACGTGCGATCCGGCTGCGAACGGCCATCTCAATGTGCTGCCGGGTACAACGCCACTTCGCCGGCCTTGACCGAGAACCACACCCGCTCCCCCGGCGTCAGCCGTAATTCTGCGGCCGCGTCGACCGTGATTTCGGCGGCCAGGCCGGGTGCGCCATCCGGTTGCTGATCGCCGCGCACCAACACCGCAGACCCGCGGATGTCCAGCTCCGCCACAGCGACCTCGACGGTATTGCGCGGGCTGCCGTGCGGTTCGTCCCGGTAGACGGCGACCGCCGTGGGCGCGAACACGGCGATTGCGTTCTGTCCGGGCGAGAGCAGCTCGCCCCGCTCCGGAACACGAGTTGCGTGCCAGCGAGCGCCCGAGCGCGCGCGCAGGGATCCGTCGGGGTCGATGGTGCCGTTCACGAGGTTGATGCCGGCGATGCGAGCCCCGAAGTGACTGCGGGGGGCCGTCAGCACCTCCGGCACCGGGCCGATCTCGGCAACCCTGCCGGACTCGAGCACCAGCACCCGATCGGCCAGGGTGAACACATCCAGCAGGTCGTGGGTGATCAGGATGACCGCGCAGCCGGTACGGGTGACGACGCCGCGCAGCACCGCGCGGATGGCCGCTGCCGCGGCGACGTCCAGGCCGGTGAGTGGCTCGTCGAGCAGCAACACGTCGGGTTCGGCCGCCAGTGCACGTGCGATCGCCACCCGCTGAGCCTGACCGCCGGACAGCTGTCGCGGTTTACGGTCGGCCAGACTCTCGGCGTCCACCTCGCGCAACCAGCGCAGCGCCGTCGCCTTCTCCTGTGTGCGATCCGCGCGAAACGTGCGGAACCACTTGGGGCGGCTGTGCGGTCCGAAGGCGACGTTGCCGGCGACGCTCATGTGCGGGAACAGCAGGGGATCCTGCAGCAGCAGCCCGACCCGCCGATCGTGCGTGGCCACGTCGACCCCGGCCGCGGTGTCGGTCAGCACCCGATCCCCCAACCGCACCACCCCCTCGTCAGGGCGGATCAGGCCCGCGATCACGTGCAGGGCGGTCGACTTGCCTGCCCCATTGGGTCCGAGCACCGCGAGCACCTCACCCGCGGCCACTGAGAACTCCACATCCACGTGTCGATCCGACACCACGGCGCGCAGCTGCAACTCGGTCATGATCCGGCTACCTCGCGTCGGTCCCGGTCAGCCGGCGAGCACCCACACCCAGCACCACCAGCGCCGCCACCGCCACCAGCAGGATCGACAACGCGACCGCCGCGTCGGCGTCGGTCACCCGTTGCAGGTAGATCTCCAGCGGAAGCGTTCGGGTGACTCCTTGCCGGGAACCGGCGAACGTCAGCGTCGCGCCGAACTCCCCCAACGAGCGGGCAAACGCGAGCACCGCGCCCGAGACCATGCCCGGCAGCAGCAGCGGCAGCGTGACCCGCCACCAGATCGTGCTGGGCCGCGCCCCCAGCGTCGCCGCCACCACTTCGAAGTCGGCGCGTGCGGTGCGCGCTGCGCCTTCGAGGGAAATCACCAGGAACGGCAACGAGACGAAGGTCTGCGCCAACACCACGGCGGTGGTGCTGAAGGCGATGCTGAGGCCGGCGGCCTCGAGGTACCGACCGAGCAATCCGACCCGGCCGAACGCATAGAGCAGCGCGATCCCGCCCACCACCGGCGGGAGCACCAGCGGCAGCAGGATCAGCGGGCGCAGCAACCGCACCGGTCGCGCCGTGCTGCGTGCCAACACGAGCGCCATCGGAACGCCGAACAGCACGCACAGTACGGTGCTGGCGGCGGCCGTTTTCAGGCTCAGCAAAAGGGCCGTCTTCGACGATGAGCTGGTGATCAGCGCCCAGAAATTCGGCCAGTCAACCTTGATCGCGATCGCCAGCAACGGCAGCACGACGAAGGCGGTCCCCACGGCGGCCGGCACGAATACCCAGCGCGGCACGTCCGT
>DASYBR010000013.1:0-19712 GCA_036500645.1 Mycobacterium sp.
ACGGTCTGCGGTTCGCGATCCGAGAGGGTGGCCGCACCGTCGGCGCCGGCCGGGTCGTCAAGATCATCAAGTAGTTTCTGAGCTCCAGCGATAAAGCCCGGGCTGCCGAATCAGGCAGTCCGGGCTTTATGCTTCGCGAACCCGCCGACTCAGCTAACATTTCGTCATTGCCGTCGGTGGTCCGATGCTGGCCAGGGAGGTTCCCGTATGTCGTTCGTATACGCGACACCGGAGTACGTTTCCGCTGCGGCGACGGACTTGGCCAATATCGGGTCGACAATCACCTCGGCTAACACGGCGGCCTTGGGGCCCACGTCGAGCATGCTGGCGCCCGGTTCCGACGAGGTGTCGGCCAGCATTGCGGCACTGTTCGGTGCGCACTCGCAGGTCTACCAGGTGCTGAGCATTCAGGCTGCCGCATTTCACAGCCAATTCGTGCAGCTGATGAATGGCGGCGCGTTGCAGTATGCGGCCACCGAGGCCGCCAACGCCGCGCCGCTGCAGACGATGGCGGCGGCGCCCGCTTCGATGGGAGCGCAACTCCCGGCTGCGGCCGCGGGCGTGCTGGGCGGTTCGGTGTCGGCGGCCCCGGCGGCGCCGCTGACGTCGGCGGTCGCATCGGCGTCCGCGGTCGCCCCTGCGCCGGCCGGCGCCTCGATCGCGGCGGCTCCGGCATCGGCAACGCTCACCTCGGCCGTCGCTCCGGTCGCCCCGATGCGGGCGGCGACGCCCGCTTATGCGGCAGCCACGACCACGGGTCCGGCGCCGACGCCTGCACCGTCCAGCGCGCTGTCGGCGCCGCCGGCGGAGGTCACCCCCGCCTCGACCATGCCGGTATCGCCCGGCACGCCGGTGGCGGCCTCACCCCACTCTTCGGCGCCGGCCGCTCCGGCGGCGTCGTCGAAGAGCCAGGCGCCGCCGCCGGTACGACCCAAGGTGGACTAGGCCCGGCACTCCCAGCGAGGCGAGGAGAGGCACTTGTTGGCGCGCTACCTGAAGGCACAGTTGGTGGTGTTGCTGTGCGGCGGCCTGGTCGGGCCGATTTTCCTGGTCGTGTACTTCGTCCTCGGGCTCGGCAGCCTGCTGCAGTGGATGCTCTACGTCGGTCTGCTCATCACCGTGGCCGACGTGGTGATCGCGATCGTGTTGGCGAACTACGGGGCGAAGTCGTCAGCTAAAAATGCCGAGCTCGAGCAGAACGGCGTGCTGACGCTCGCTCAAATCACCGGCATCACCGAGACGGGGACCTGGGTCAACAATCAACAGGTCATCAAGGTGCACCTGCACATTTCCGGCCCCGGGTTGCTGCCGTTCGACAGTGAAGACCGGGTCATCGCCAGCGTCACCAGGCTCGGCAACCTCAACGCCCGCAAGGTCGTCGTCCTGGTCAACCCGACCACCGGTGAGTACCGAATCGACTGGGAGCGAAGCGCTTTGGTCAACGGCCTGATGCCCGCGCAGTTCACCGTGGCGGAAGACAACAGGACCTACGACCTGAGCGGGCAAGCCGGGCCGTTGATGGAAATCCTGCAGATCCTCAAGACCAACGGCGTCCCGCTCGACCGCATGGTCGACATCCGGACGAACCCGGGGCTGCGTCAGCAGATTCAGGCCGTGGTGCGCCGCGCGGTCCAAAACCAGGCACCGGCCCCGCAGCCGGCACCCGCGGCCGGGGCGGCGGTGATCACCCCGCCGCAGCCGTCGATCGCGCAACGGCTCCAAGAATTGGAGACACTGCGGGCCGGCGGCGCGCTGACCGACGAGGAATACAACAGCCGCCGCGCCCAGATCATCGCCGAAATCTGATTTCGACCGGAGCTAGAACACGTTTCAGTTCCGCTGCTAGCCTTGCTTGTCTATCGGGTGGCCGACGGGGCAGTGGAAGGGGCGCAGCCGTGACTGGATCGCTGCAGGGACGGGTGGCGTTCATAACCGGCGCTGCGCGGGCCCAGGGACGGGCGCATGCGGTACGGCTTGCCCGGGAGGGCGCCGACATCATCGCGCTGGACATCTGCGCGTCGGCGTCCGACACGGTGACCTACACCCCGGCCACCCCGGAGGACCTCAACGAGACCGTGCGCCTGGTCGAAGCCGAGGGCCGCAAGATACTGGCCCGCCAGGCGGACATCCGCGACGACGCCGCGCTGCGGCAACTGGTGGCCGAGGGTGTCGAACAATTCGGCCGGCTCGACATCGTGGTGGCCAACGCGGGAGTGCTGAGCTGGGGCCGGGTTTGGGAGCTCACCGATGAGCAGTGGGACACCGTCATCGGGATCAACCTGACCGGCACCTGGCGGACACTGCGTGCCACCATTCCCGCGATGATCGAGGCGGGCAACGGCGGCTCCATCGTTGTTGTGAGCTCGTCGGCCGGAGTGAAAGCCACACCGGGCAATGGGCATTACTCGGCCAGCAAACACGGACTCACCGCGCTCACCAACACGCTCGCGATCGAGCTCGGCGAATTCGGCATCCGGGTCAACAGCATCCATCCGTATTCGATCGACACTCCGATGGTCGAACCGGAAGCAATGATGGAGATTTTTGCCAAGTACCCCAACTTCGTCCACAGCTTCCCGCCAATGCCACTGCAGCCCAAGGGCTTCATGTCGGCCGAGGAAGTGTCCGACGTTGTCGCGTGGCTTGCCGGCGACGGCGCGGGCACCGTGACGGGCACGCAGGTCCCGGTGGACAAGGGCGCCTTGAAGTACTGATTCGCGATCGTGTATGAACAGCACGTGACCGCTAGCGAACACGTGGACAAGGCCCATCAGGGGTCGGATAAAGGGATTGTGATCGTCGGCGGCGGCCTCGCTGCCGCCCGGACCGCCGAGCAACTGCGCCGGTCGGAATACACCGGGCCGATCACGATCGTCAGTGACGAGGTGCATGTTCCCTACGACCGGCCACCGCTATCCAAAGAGGTGCTGCGCAAAGAGGTCGACGACGTGGCCCTCAAACCACGCGAGTGGTACGACGAGCAAAACATCACCCTGCGACTGGGGTCGGCAGCCGCCGGCCTGGACACCGCCGCGCAGACGGTGACGCTGTCCGACGGAGCCGTGATCGGCTACGACGAACTGGTCATCGCGACCGGGTTGGTGCCGCGGCGCATTCCGGCGTTCCCGGATCTCGAAGGCATCCGCGTGCTCCGCTCGTTCGACGAGAGCATGGCGCTGCGCGAGCACGCAACCGCCGCGCAGCGCGCCGTCATCGTCGGGGCCGGCTTCATCGGATGCGAGGTTGCCGCCAGCTTGCGCAGCCTCGGAGTGGACGTCGTTCTCGTTGAGCCGCAGCCCACGCCGCTGGCCGCGGTGCTCGGCGAGCAGATCGGCGAGTTGGTCGCGCGGTTGCACCGCGACGAAGGGGTCGATGTCCGCCTCGGTGTCGGGGTGGCCGAAGTGCGCGGTGACGGACACGTCGACACCGTTGTGCTGGCCGACGGCACCGAGCTGCGGGCCGACGTGGTGGTCGTCGGGATCGGCTCGAAGCCGGCGACGGAATGGCTCGCGGGCACCGGCATCGAGGTCGACAACGGCGTGATCTGCGACGAGGCCGGACGCACGAGCGTGCCGAATGTGTGGGCGCTGGGCGACGTCGCGTCCTGGCGTGATGCGATGGGACACCAAGCACGCGTTGAACATTGGAGCAACGTCGCCGACCAGGCGCGCGTGGTCGTGCCTGCGATGCTGGGACAGGACGTGCCGGATATCGTTGTCGTGCCGTACTTTTGGAGCGACCAATACGACGTCAAGATCCAGTGCCTGGGGGAGCCGGAGGCCACCGACACCGTCCACGTCGTCGAGGACGACGGCCGCAAGTTCCTCGCCTACTACGAGCGCGACGGCGTGCTGGTCGGCGTTGTCGGCGGTGGCATGCCGGGCAAAGTCATGAAGGCGCGCGGCAAGATCGCCGCGGGCGCACCCATCGCCGATGTGCTCGGCTAGGTCGTAGCACCCGCGTAGGCGCCACTGGGGATTTCGGTGTTCCGGATCACCGTGCCGAGTTGGGCGGCTATCCCGGGCGCGGCGGCGACCGTCGACGCAGACCGGTGCGTGTGGGGGTTGCCCTGTGCGTCGAAGAGTTGTGCGCCGGCTTCGCGGGCGATCAGCGTTCCGGCGGCGGTGTCCCACGGCTCGTTGGACATCATCACGCAGGCGTCCAGCGCCCCCTCGGCGACGAACGCGAGGTCCAGCGTCGCAGCCCCGATCATCCGGATGCGCTCGACCCGGGGTACCAGCTCGCCGGTGAGCGCGAGTCGCGCGAGATTGCGCGAGGCGGCCTCGTGGCCTACTGCGTAGTCGCCGAGCGACACGATGGACCCGCTGAGGCTGTCGGTATCGCTGACCTTGATCCGTTCCCCGTTGAGAAACGCGCCGGTGTCCTTGATGGCGTGGTAGGTCTTGGCGAGCAGGGGGGCGTTGGTGACGGCGACGACGGGTTGGCCGCCGCACAGCAGTGCCAGCGACACCGCACACAGCGGCAGTCCGTGTACGAAGTTGGACGTCCCGTCGATCGGATCCAAAACCCAGAGCCACTCGGCAGAGTCGATATCGGGCTGTTGTTCGGACTCTTCGGCCAACAAGGCGATGTCGGGCGTGGTCCGGGCGAGGTAGGCGTCGATGTCTCGCTGAATCCCGAGGTCGATGTCGGTGACGAGATCGCGGTCACCTTTGTGCTGGACAGAGCCCGGTTGCGACTTCTTGAGTTTGGTCGCACCGATTTGTGTTGCTTGCCAGGCTATTTCGAAAAGCTCTTGAATGGTCTTCATAAGGCAGCTTTGCCTCGCTTCCAGGGGTATTCGAACACGTGGGTAAAGGCGGAAGAGTCGGTTGGGCGTGTGTTGGTGCGTTCCGATGGTAAAGGGTGCCGACTCGCGCGCTGTATCCACCCCGCAACGGCGGCGTGAAGACTCGAGCTTCCTCCACGAGGCTGCTCGAAATCATGCCACCTGTAAGTGTTTTCGAAATTCGAGCCTCAATCGTCGAGGTTGAGACCACGACTTTGACTGCACCGCAGTTTGATTCGAGGGTGACGGACATCACCAAACCCTCGCTGTTTTCCGAACGTGACGCCGGGGGCGCGGCTTGCGTGGTCGAGGTCACAGCATTGCCAGTGTCCGTGTCGCCAAAAGCATTGTGCTGGAAAAGCGTAACGGCATGGAGAGAGAATCTTTGCTACGGCGACGTCGATTAGCCAAGTTGTCCGATGAGGAGACGGAAAACTCGGTACTCGCTGCGTTGGAAGCAGGCTGCCGGCTCATCGACACCGCCGCCTCTTACGGAAACGAAATCGCTGTCGGCCGTGCGATAGCCAGAGCTTCGAGGGCATGATGAAGGCCCGTGAGAAGGGTCATGTCCGCTCGATCGGGGTCTGCAACTTCACCGAAGAACTTCTGGCGACGGTGATCACGAAACCGACGAGGTGCCCGCCGTGAACCAGGTCGAGCTGCACCCGCGGCTGAAGCAGGCCGAGCTGCGTCAGGCCCACCTGGAGCACAACGTTCGGACGCAGTCCTGCAGCCCGCTCGGGGTCGGCAAAATGCTTGAGGACCCGACCGTCACGACGATCGCCGCCGAGTACAACCGCACACCCGCGCAGGTGCTGGTCCGCTGGAACCTATAACTGGACAACGTCGTCGTTTCGCGGTCATCGAAGCCCGAACGCGTCGCCCAGAACCTGGACGTGTTCGACTTCACCGCGGCGCCCGAGCACATGGTCGACATCGAGGCACTGCATGACGACACCCGGGTGCTGCACGACCCGGTGACGTTCATGGGCACCTAGTAGCCGCAGATCTCAACGCAACCGAAATGCCAGACATAGTCCGGCATTGGGCTGCGTCTTGCTAAAGCCAGTTCACCGGTGGACCGTGCGGATGGCATTCGCCGAGAACTTCCAGGCCACCGCCCGGCCAGCGACGAGCTCGCACCAGGAACTTGATCGGCGTGCCGGGCCCGTCGCGGGCCGGCTCCATCGTCAGGTGGGCGAACGGCGATCGGGTACTCGCGCCTGCGCCCAGCGCATCCACATGTGCACCGACCGCCTCCCGCTGTTCGGCGGACAGGTACTGCCAAGTGATCGAATGCCACAACACCGTCAGGGCGCCGTCGGCCAGTGTCAGGTCGGCGACCGCGTCGGCCGCGGTTTTGCGCTCGAGTCGCGCCGGGACGGCGCGGGCGACCTTGATGGCGCCGCGCAGCCGCTGCAGCCGCGCGTCCTGGTCGGGCCAGACGTAACTCACGACGGCCATCTCGCCGTCGGTGCCGGTGACGTCGATGGGCGCGATGTCGTACCCATGTCGCTCGACGATGCGCGTCCCGCCGTCGGGCGGCAGCACGCCCTGCCACGCATCGTCGATGATCACCGGTGAGTCGGCCGGTCCCCACTGCAAATCGGCAAAGCGATAGTGGTAGTGGTCCGCGCGCAGGTTCAGGCCCGCGCTCGTTCCGACCTCGAAAAGCCTTACCGGCAAGTTGAATTCATTGATGTGCAGCAGTCCGCCGATCAGCGCGGCGGATCGGCCGACCTCATTGGTCTGCGGTGGCTGATCCAGTGCCGAGCGCAGCGGTTCTGAGTGGCTGGACGCGATGCCCAGGATCTCCCGCCACGCGGGCCCGGCGTCCCAGGTGCCGCCGGTGCTGGGATACCAGCGGCGCAATTGCGCCGCCCGGCCGTCGAGCACCAGGCGGTGCAGCCCGCCGAGCAGCCGAAGCGGCACGGCGTCGCGCGACGGGTCCTCCTCGTGGCCGGACAAGATGGCCGCGAACACGCCGCCGGCTTCGACGTCGGAGGCCACCAGCTCGAAAAGCTCGCCGTACATCGCCGAGCCCGAGGCGGCGCAGAACAATCCCTGCGACCGCAGCGTGTGCACAAGGTGCTCGCGATTCACGGACGCAGCTCGTTCAGGCCCGCGCCGACGACGTCGAAGGCGTTGCCGAGCGCGCTCGGCAACGGAACGGATTCGTCGCCGAGCCAATGCTCGTAGGCCGACAGCGCGACGCCGAGCATCGTCCAGGCGACGGTCTGGGGCAGTAGGTCGGTGACCTTGCAGTCCCACCGGTGGGCCACGAAACCGGCGACCACCTCGCGCCAGCCGGCGTACATGGTCATCGAATAGGCCTGCAGTTCGGCGGTTTGCAGGATGACGCGCATGCGCTGCCGGTGTCGCGCCGTCTCGGATTCGTCAAAGGTGTTGAACGCCAACAGTGCCGCGCGCAAAGCTTCGCTCAGCGGCACTCGAGGATCGACGTCGTCGAGCAGGTCTCGTAAGTGCGCGAGATGGGTGTCGAAATCGCCCCAGGGGATGGCGTTTTTGGACGCGTAGTAGCGGAAGAGCGTCCGGCGCGAGATACCGGCGGCCTGCGCGACGTCGTCGACGCTGACTTCGGCGAAGCCGCGGGCGGTGAACAGCTCGATGGCAACGTCGGTGATGTGGTGCGGTGTCGTCGAGCGGCGCCTGCCCACTCGCGACTGCGGCATCATCCGACCCCGCCCTTCCATTTCGGCACTCGATGCCATATTCTGGCACGACTGTGACTCAGACCCCATAGTCGTCGAGCCCCGCGGAAAGGTAAATGCACATGGATAACGAAAACCAGACCGACGCCGAACTCGTCACCGAGACTCTGGTCGAAGAGGTGTCGATCGACGGAATGTGCGGGGTCTACTGACCGTGCCGGCGCCCGCGCAGGCGGGCGGGGTGGATGCCCTGTTCGATCCTGATCGCGGCTGGCGGTTGCACCCACAGGTGGCGGTTCGACCGGAGCCGTTCGGCGCACTGCTCTATCACTTCGGCACCCGCAAGCTGTCCTTCCTGAAGAACCGCACCATCCTCACGGTGGTGCGTTCGCTGGCCGAACACTCCGACGTCCGGTCGGCCTGCCGCGCCGCGGGGGTGGACGACTGGAAGCAGGGCCCATACCTGCACGCGCTGGCGGTGCTCGCCGAATCCCAAATGCTGGTGCCCCAGGAGGACGAACAATGACAACAGTGGCGATACCACGGCTCGTCGAGCAGTTCGAAAGCGGACTGGATGCACCGATCTGCCTGACCTGGGAGCTGACGTACGCGTGCAACCTGGCCTGCGTGCACTGCCTGTCCTCGTCGGGCAAACGGGACCCGCGGGAGTTGTCCACCCGGCAATGCATGGACATCATCGATGAGCTGGAACGCATGCAGGTGTTCTACGTCAACATCGGTGGTGGGGAACCCACTGTGCGCCCGGACTTTTGGGAGTTGGTCGACTATGCGACCGCCCACCACGTCGGGGTGAAGTTCTCCACCAACGGGGTGCGCATCACCCCGGAGGTCGCCGCGCGGCTGGCCGCCAGCGACTACGTGGACGTGCAGATCTCGCTCGACGGAGCCACCGCCGAGGTCAACGACGCCGTGCGCGGCCCCGGGTCATTCGCCATGGCGGTGCGTGCGCTGGAGAACCTGGCCGCGGCCGGTTTCAAAGATGCCAAGATCTCGGTCGTGGTCACCCGGAACAACGTCGACCAACTCGACGAATTCGCGGCATTGGCAAGCCGTTACGGCGCCACGCTGCGGATCACCCGGTTGCGCCCGTCGGGGCGCGGCGCGGATGTCTGGGACGAGCTGCATCCCACCGCCGCCCAGCAGGTCACGCTGTACGAATGGCTGGTCGCCAAGGGCGAGGGGGTGCTCACCGGTGACTCCTTTTTTCACCTGGCGCCACTGGGTTCCTCCGGCGCATTGGCCGGACTGAACATGTGCGGCGCCGGCCGGGTGGTGTGCCTCATCGACCCCGTCGGCGACGTGTACGCCTGCCCGTTCGCCATTCACGACCGCTTCCTCGCTGGAAATATCCTGACGGACACCGGTTTTGGGGCGGGCTTCGCCAACGTTTGGAAGAATGCCCCGCTGTTCCGTGAGCTGCGCGAACCGCAATCCGCGGGCGCCTGCGGCAGCTGCGGGCACTACGACAGCTGCCGGGGTGGGTGCATGGCGGCGAAATTCTTCACCGGCCTGCCGCTCGACGGTCCGGACCCGGAATGCGTCCAGGGGCACAGTGTATCGGCGCTGACCCGCGAGCGTGAAACGCCGCGTCCCCGGGCCGACCATTCCCGCGGGAGCCAGGTTCGCCAGCCGGTCCCGCTCACCCTCTCCGTGCGACCCCCCGAGGTGCCGCCGGCGCGCATGTGTAACGAAAGCCCCGTGTAAGCATGGCCGAGCAATGGTTTGAAACGGTCGCCATCGCCCAGCAACGTGCGAAGCGGCGGTTACCGAAATCCGTTTATTCCTCGCTAATTTCGGCCAGCGAAAAAGGAGTTACGGTTGCGGACAACGTCGAAGCATTCGGTGAACTCGGCTTCGCCCCCCACGTCATTGGTGCGCTGGAAAAGCGGGATTTATCGACAACCGTCATGGGGCAAGATATCTCGCTGCCAGTGATCATTTCGCCGACCGGCGTCCAGGCCGTCGATCCCGACGGCGAAGTGGCCGTCGCCCGGGCGGCGGCGGCGCGCGGCACTGCGATGGGGTTGTCCTCGTTTGCCAGTAAACCGATCGAGGAAGTCATCGCGGCCAACCCGAAGGTCTTCTTCCAGGTGTACTGGCTGGGTGGACGCGACGCGATCGCCGCGCGGGTGGAACGTGCGCGGCAGGCCGGGGCGGTCGGCTTGATCGTCACCACGGACTGGACCTTCTCCCATGGGCGGGACTGGGGCAGCCCCGCGATACCCGAAGCCATGAACCTGCGGACCATCCTGCGGCTGTCGCCGGAGGCGGTCTTCAAGCCGCGGTGGCTGTGGAAGTACGGCAAGACGCTGCGGCCACCGGACCTGCGCGTGCCCAACCAGGGCAGGCGCGGCGAGCTCGGCCCTGGATTCTTCGCCGCCTACGGCGAGTGGATGGGCACGCCGCCGCCGACGTGGGAAGACATCGCCTGGCTCCGCGAGCTGTGGGGCGGGCAGTTCATGCTTAAGGGCGTGATGCGCGTTGATGACGCCAAAAGAGCTGTGGACGCGGGTGTTTCGGCGATATCGGTGTCGAACCACGGTGGCAACAACCTGGACGGCACGCCCGCGTCGATTCGCGCCCTGCCCGCCGTGGTCGCGGCGGTCGGCGACCAGGTCGAGGTGTTGCTCGACGGTGGCATCCGTCGCGGCAGCGACGTCGTCAAGGCGGTGGCGCTCGGTGCGCGCGCGGTGATGATCGGACGGGCCTATCTATGGGGTCTCGCCGCGGCCGGTCAAGCCGGCGTGGAAAACGTTCTCGACATTCTCCGCGGGGGGATCGACTCGGCGGTGATGGGCCTCGGCCTTTCCTCGGTACACGACCTGAGCCCGGACGACATCCTGGTGCCCGCGGGGTTCACCCGGGCGTTGGGTGTGCCGCCGGAGGCGGACGCGTAGCAGGATTCTCGGGTTATTCAGGCCAGCTTTATTGGGATTCGCCAGCCGCGACGGAAATGGTGTTGCCTGCGGGGTAACCGTGACGGACGAGCCGCGAATTTCGAACGCTAGGTGAACACGCCAGAAAAAAGTTAATTTGAACGTACAACAATTGGTGCACGCCAGGTGAATTCGTCCTACCATCACCGAGTGCCCGTACTCGGCGAATTGGGATCTGCGACATCGAATCAGTTATCCGGCACTTCGCCGTCGATAATTGTCCCGCTTGGATCGACCGAACAGCACGGCCCGCACTTGCCCCTGGACACCGACACCCGGATCGCGACGGCGGTCGCTGGCGAGGCCGCGCAGCGTCTAGACCAGCAGTGGCTGGTGGCACCGGCCATCGCGTACGGCGCCAGCGGGGAGCACCAAAGCTTCGCTGGAACCATCTCCATCGGGACCGAGGCGCTGGCCACGCTGCTGCTGGAGTACGGCCGGTCGGCCGCCGGCTGGGCGCGGCGCCTCGTCTTCGTCAACGGCCACGGCGGTAACGTCGCCGCGCTGCGTGACGCCGTGGCGAGGCTGCGCACCGAGGGCCGCGACGCCGGATGGTGCCCCTGTGCGGCCGCGGGCGGCGACGCCCATGCCGGCCACACCGAAACGTCGTTGTTGCTCCACATCTCGCCGACCGACGTGCTGACCGACCGTTGGCTGACCGGCAACCCGGCGCCACTGCCGGAGTTGCTGGGATCGATGCGCCGTGGGGGAGTCGCGGCGGTCAGTCCCGTCGGGATATTGGGAGACCCGACCACTGCAACCGCCGCCGAGGGTAGGCGTATCTTCTCCGAAATGGTCGACGGATGCGTTCGTCGCGTGGCCCGCTGGGCGCCCGGGTCCGACGGGATGCTGACATGAGTCAACCCCGGTTGCCGGACGGCTTCGCCGTTCAGGTCGATCGCCGCGTGCGGGTGCTCGGCGACGGCTCGGCCCTGCTCGGTGGTTCGCCCACCCGCCTGCTGAAGCTGGCGCCCGCCGCCCAGGACATGTTGTGCGACGGTCGGCTGAAGGTCCGCGACGACCTCAGCGCTCAACTGGCCCGCACCCTGCTGGACGCCACGGTGGCGCATCCCCGGCCCGCGGGCGGCCCGTCGCACCATGACGTAACCGTGGTAATTCCGGTGCGAGACAACCTATCCGGTGTCCGGCGCCTGGTGAGCTCGCTGCGCGGCTTGCGCGTCATCGTGGTGGACGACGGTTCGTTCCCCGCCATCGAGCCGGAGGACTTCGTCGGCGCACACTGCGACATCCGAGTGCTGCGCCACACCCGTAGCAGGGGACCGGCGGCGGCCCGCAACACCGGCCTTGACTCCTGCACGACGAACTTTGTCGCCTTCCTGGACTCCGACGTCGCCCCGCGCCGCGGCTGGCTGGAGGCTCTGCTCGGCCACTTCTGTGACCCGACCGTCGCGCTGGTCGCACCTCGCATCGTCGGCCTGTCGCACAGTGAGAACGTGGTGGCGCGCTATGAGGCGGTGCACTCCTCGCTGGACCTCGGTGAACGCGAGGCGCCGGTGCTACCGCACAGCACGGTGTCCTATGTTCCCAGCGCTGCCATCATCTGCCGCTGCCCGGCCATCCGGGATGTCGGCGGGTTCGACGAGACCCTGCAGTCCGGCGAAGACGTGGACCTGTGCTGGCGGCTCATCGAAGCGGGCGCCCGGCTGCGCTACGAGCCGATCGCGCTGGTCGCCCACGATCACCGCACCGAACTGCGGGATTGGCTGGCGCGCAAGGCTTTTTACGGAGGCTCGGCGGCTCCGCTGTCGGTCCGTCACCCGGACAAGACGGCGCCGGTGGTGATCTCCGGTTGGGCGCTGATGACCTGGATCCTGATGGCATTCGGGACCAGTCTCGGTCACTTGGCCTCCATCGTCGTCGCCATCCTGACGGGCCGCCGGATCGCCAGGGCGATGCGCAGCGCCGAGACCTCGATGGCCGATGTCGTGCTGATCGCGGGCCGGGGCCTCGGGTCGGCGGCACTGCAACTGGCGTCGGCCCTGTGCCGGCACTACTGGCCACTGGCGTTGGTCGCCGCGACGATCTCGCGTCACTTCAGGCGGATCGTGCTCGTCGCCGCCGTGATGGACGGCGTGGTGGACTGGCTGCGCCGCCGGGATGGCACCGGTGACGAGGTCGAGCCGATCGGGCTGTTGACCTATCTGTTGCTCAAGCGTGTGGACGACCTGGCATATGGTCTCGGGTTGTGGTGGGGTGTGGTGCGGGAGCGCAACGTCCGCGCGCTGAAGCCACAGATTCGGAGTTAACCACCACGGTGACCACAGCCGTATCGCACAGCGATGTGCTGATCGTCGGTGCCGGCAGTGCAGGATCGGTTGTTGCGGAGCGTCTTTCCGCCGACCCCGGATGCACGGTGACCGTCCTCGAGGCGGGGCCCGCACTCGAGGATGCGGGATTGCTCGCCCAGACGGCCAACGGATTGCAATTGCCGATAGGGGTCGGCAGTCCGCTCGTCCAGCGCTATCAGACCGTTCTCACCGATCGGCCCGTCCGGCAGCAGCCGATCGTGCGGGGGGCCACCGTTGGCGGTTCGGGTGCGATCAACGGCGGCTACTTCTGCCGTGGGCTGGCGCGCGATTTCGAGCGCATCGCGATGCCGGGCTGGGCATGGCCGGACGTCCTCGGCAGCTTTTGCGCCATCGAGACCGACCTGGACTTCAATGGCCCCGCCCATGGTGACACCGGTCCCATCTTGGTCCGGCGTACACACGAAATGACCGGAACCACAGAGCGTTTCATCGCCGCAGCCGAGCGCTTGGGATTCGGCTGGATTTCCGACCTCAATGACATCGGGCCAGTGCCCGTTCCGGGAATAGGTGCGGTTCCCCTCAACATCGTCGACGGTGTGCGTATCGGATCCGGTGCGGGGTATCTGATCCCGGCCCTGGCCCGGCCGAATCTGACCTTGCTCGCAAAGACACGGGGGGTGCGGTTGAGATTTGCCGGCTCCGTTGCGTTGGGTGTCGATGCCGTTGGCCCGCAAGGTCACATGACCGTTACCGCAGACCGAATCGTATTGTGTGCCGGTGCCATCCAATCGGCGCATCTGCTGATGCTTTCCGGCATCGGAGACGAGGGTATGTTGCGCGCCGCGGACGTAGCGGTCACGGCGCCGCTTCCGGTGGGGATTTCATTCAGCGATCATCCCGAATGGGTATTGCCGACCAATTGGGCGGTGGCCCCGGGACGCCCAGTGCTCGAGGTGGTCCTCAGCACCGCAAATGACCTCGAGATCAGGCCGTATACCGGAGGATTCGTCGCGATGACTGGCGATGGCACCGCGGGCCATCCCGACTGGCCGCACATCGGGGTGGCCCTGATGCAGCCGCGGGCACGCGGGCGCATGACGCTGATCTCGGCGGACGCCGGCGTGCCGCCCCGCATCGAGCACCGCTACGACAGCGAGCCCGCCGACGTCGAGGCGTTACGGCAAGGCGGCGAGTTGGCCCGCGAGTTGGCCGGTGCCGCAACCGATGTCAGCACACCTGTCTGGTCCACCTCGCAACATCTTTGCGGCACCGCCCCGATGGGGATCGACGGCGACCCGCAAGCCGTCGTCGATCACCGGTGCCGGGTCCATGGCATGGAGAACCTGTGGGTGATCGACGGCTCGATCCTGCCCGTGATCACCAGCCGCGGTCCGCACGCGACCATCGTGATGCTCGGTCACCGCGCAGCGGAGTTCGTTCAGTGACGCCGGGCGGCGAGAAGCTTGCGCACGGGGCGTAGCTGCTGGCCGTCACGGCCGGGGGCCCAGAGCCCGATCAGAACGGCGGCCAGGCCGACGATCACCGCCATCGTGATGGTCGACGCGTGCAGGGCCGCCAGGAATGCGGCCTTGCTGACGTCGGCGAGCTGCCGGCCCTGGGGGCCGAGCTTGCCGGCGACCTCGACGGCCTTGGCCAGTGAGTCGGTGGCCAGGCTGCGCACCGGCGGGGGAAAGTCGGCCAGCTTGGGTGCGAGCTCGTGGGAATAGCTTCCGGCCAAGATCGATCCCGCCACGGCGATCCCGAATGCGCCACCCATCTCTCGTGACGTGTCGTTCACAGCGGAGGCCACTCCCTGCTTCTCGTCGGGAACGGCACCCATGATCGCCGAAGTCGTTGGTGCCGTGCATATTCCGATTCCAGTAGCAAGGATCAACGTCGGCCAGGTGAATTCCAAGTATGTCGAGTGCAGTCCCAGTCGGCACAGGCAGGCGAACCCGACCGCCATCAGCAACGTGCCGACGAACAGCACGAGTCGCAGACCCAGCCTGGGCACGTACCAGAACGACAGCGCCGAGAAGATGCCCAGCGGCACGATGAACGGGCCGAAGGAGACGGCGGTCGCCAGCGGCGAGTAGCCCATGATCTGCTGCACGTACTGCATGCCGACAAAGAAGAAGCCGAACGTGGCGCCGAACATCATCACGATCGCGGCGACCCCGATGGCGAAATTCGGGTCGGCGAACAACCGGACGTCCAGCAGCGGTTGTCGCCGCCGCAACTCGACGAAGCCGAACACCACCGCGATGACCGCCCCCGTGACGAGCCCACCCCAGACCAGCGGGTCACTCCAGCCGCGGTGGGGTGCTTCCAGGATCGCGGCCACCGCGATCGCGACGGCCGAGCCGATCAGGACGGCGCCCACCCCATCGATCCGGGGAGCGTTGGCGTCACGTGACGAAGAGACCGTGCATCCCAGGGCGAAAATCACCAGTCCGGCGATGCCGAGTGACCAGAAGATCATGTGCCAGTCCCAAAAGCGAAGCAGCAGACCAGAACCCAGCATTCCCAACACCCCGCCGGAGCCGGCCGTGCCGGCCCAGATGCCAACGGCCTTGGTGCGGTCCTCTTTTGGATAGGCCACAGTCAGCAATGACAGGGTCGCCGGCATCACGAATGCGGCGCCGATCCCGGCAACGGCGCGGCCGGCGATGATCTGCGCCGGGTCGTGCAACACCGCCGGTGCCAGCGAGCCGAGGGCGAAAACCACCAACCCGAACAACAGCGCGCCGCGCCTGCCGTAGCGGTCGCCTATCGCTCCCGCGGGCAACAGCAGGCACGCCAGCGCCACGGTGTAGCCGTCGACGATCCAGTTCAGCTGGGATTGCGTGGCCGAGGTGGCCACCGCGAGGTCTCCCAATGCGGTGTTCAGCGCCGTCATCGACGCGACAACCAGAGCGACCCCCATGCAGGCAACGGCGAGCGTCCAGGTTCGTGCTCGGGGGCTACCGCCGATACCTATCGGATCAGTACTCTGGTCAGGCCGGACTATGGTTTCGACCATGTGACGCGCCTCCTCAGTGGTGGCATCAAAAGGCTCGACAAGTTTCGAGACTAATAGTCTTGTAGGTAGACCGATAGTCTCGTTTCCAAACAAGGAGGTGGGTCACATCACCGGCGGTACTACCGACCCCCGGCCAGCGCGGTCGCAGGCCCGTCTTCTCGAGGCCGCGGCGGCATTGCTGCGCTCCGGTGGGCCAAGTGCGGTGACCGTCGATGCGGTCACCCGTACCGCCAACGTAGCGAGAGCAACCCTGTATCGCCATTTCCCGAGCGGGAACGATTTGCTGGCCGCGGCATTCAACAGCCTGATACCGCCATCGCCGACGCCGCCGGACGAGGGGTCGCTGCGCGACCGCCTCATCGCGGTGGTGCTCGACCAAGCCGAGGCGGTGGCCCAGGCGCCCGCCCTGCTCACCGCGATGTCCTGGTTGGCGCTGGGGCGGGACCTGGACGGATTGCCGGAACCTCGCGACACTCAAGCCGCGGACAGCGCGGCCATCACCACACTGCGGGAGCGCATCGCGCAGCAGTACGCGGCGCCGTTCGACGCGATATTCGACAGCCCGGACGCCGCCGAGCTGGGGGACGTGGACCGATCCCGGGCAATCGCCATGCTGATCGGCCCCCTGGTGCTGGGACGCCTGTCTACGTTGCCCGATTTCGACTATCGGGAGTGTGCGCTCGCGGCCGTCGACGGCTTCTTATATGTGCAGTGCCACCAGAACGCCGAAGCCACCGAATCGGCGGGTGCCTGACGCCGGCGCCAATTCCCGGCGAGATTTTGTCCGAGCCATGATCTAGGGCATACTGTTCAGGTTGCCTTGGGGCAGGTTTGCGCCTGGCCGGGCATACGACCAGCGCCTAAACGGGCGCGTCCGGTCCCATCCTTGGAGCGCGACCAATTTTGGCCGCGATTGAGGCTGCGTGAGGGTGACACACCCGACCGCGGGGGCCGGTGGACCACGACAGGTAAACAGCGGCGCAATAACCGGCGCGACGCTCGACATGCCCACGATTGAGTGGGTCTGATCGGTGCGCTGGGTGCACGTGAGGACAGAGATTTTCGAGTCCGGAGACGGGTTCGAGTTGGAGTGAGGGTAGGAGAAGCGTGGCGGGACAGAAGATCCGCATCAGGCTCAAGGCCTACGACCATGAGGCCATTGACGCATCGGCGCGCAAAATCGTCGAAACCGTCGTCCGCACGGGTGCCAGTGTCGTAGGTCCGGTGCCGCTGCCGACTGAGAAGAACGTGTATTGCGTCATCCGCTCTCCGCATAAGTACAAGGACTCGCGGGAGCACTTCGAGATGCGTACGCACAAGCGGTTGATCGACATCCTTGATCCGACGCCGAAGACCGTTGACGCGCTGATGCGCATCGATCTTCCGGCCAGTGTCGACGTCAACATCCAGTAGGGGAGTCTTTAAGAGAAATGGCGCGAAAGGGCATTCTCGGTACCAAGCTGGGCATGACGCAGGTATTCGACGAGAACAACAGGATCGTCCCGGTGACGGTCGTCAAGGCCGGACCCAACGTGGTGACCCGCATCCGCACGCCGGAGCGCGACGGCTACAGCGCCGTTCAGATCGCGTACGGCGAGATCAGTCCGCGCAAGGTGAACAAGCCGGTGACCGGTCAGTACACCGCCGCCGGGGTCAACCCGCGCCGGTACCTGGCCGAGCTGCGGCTCGACAACTCCGACGCCGCGGCCGAATACGAGATCGGCCAGGAGCTGACGGCGGAGATCTTCGCAGACGGCAGCTATGTCGACGTGACCGGAACCTCCAAGGGGAAGGGCTTCGCCGGCACCATGAAGCGCCACGGCTTCCGTGGTCAGGGCGCCAGCCACGGTGCGCAGGCGGTGCACCGCCGCCCCGGCTCCATCGGCGGCTGCGCCACTCCCGCGCGCGTGTTCAAGGGCACGCGGATGGCCGGTCGCATGGGTACTGACCGGGTGACCGTTCAGAACCTATTGGTGCACAAGGTCGATACCGAGAACGGCGTGCTGTTGATCAAGGGCGCGGTCCCCGGTCGCACCGGCGGACTCGTGATGGTCCGCAGCGCGGTCAAACGAGGTGAGAAGTGATGGCAGCACAAAGCCAGAAAACACTGAAGATTGACGTCTTGACTCCCGACGGCAAGGTCGAGGGGTCCGTCGAGTTGCCGGCCGAATTGTTCGACGCCCCGGCCAATATCGCGCTGATGCACCAGGTGGTCACCGCTCAGCAGGCGGCGGCCCGCCAGGGTACGCACTCGACCAAGACGCGTGGCGACGTCAGCGGCGGTGGCCGCAAGCCCTACCGGCAGAAGGGAACCGGTCGTGCCCGTCAGGGTTCGACGCGGGCGCCGCAGTTCACCGGTGGTGGCGTAGTGCACGGCCCGAAGCCGCGCGACTACAGCCAGCGCACGCCCAAGAAGATGATCGCCGCGGCATTGCGCGGCGCTTTGTCGGACCGGGCCCGCAACGGTCGCATTCACGCGATCACCGAAATTGTCGCCGGCCAAACCCCTTCGACAAAGAGCGCCGCGGCTTTTCTGGGCACGCTGACCGACCGCAAGCAGGTGCTTGTCGTGATCGGGCGCAGCGACGAGGCCGGCGCCAAGAGCGTGCGCAACCTGCCCGGTGTGCACATCCTGACCCCCGGCCAGCTCAACACTTATGACGTGTTGCGCTCGGACGACGTGGTTTTCAGCGTTGAGGCGCTCAATGCCTACATCGCGGCACAGTCGGCCGCTGGCACCGCGAGCACCGAGGAGGTTTCGGCCTGATGGCGACCATCACTGATCCCCGAGACATCATCTTGGCCCCGGTCATCTCGGAGAAGTCCTACTCACTGCTCGATGACAATGTGTACACCTTTGTGGTGCACCCCGATTCGAACAAGACGCAGATCAAGATCGCGATCGAGAAGATCTTCTCCGTCAAGGTCTTGTCGGTGAACACCGCGAACAGGCAAGGAAAGCGGAAACGCACCAGGACCGGATACGGCCAGCGCAAAGGCACCAAGCGGGCCATCGTCACGCTGGCGCCGGGTAGCAAGCCGATCGATCTGTTCGGGGCACCGGCGTAGCCGCGAGAGGAAACCTGATTAGACATGGCAATTCGTAAGTACAAGCCGACGAGCCCAGGCCGTCGCGGCTCCAGCGTGTCCGACTTCGCCGAGGTCACTCGGTCGGAGCCGGAGAAGTCGTTGGTGCGCCCGCTGCACGGTCACGGTGGTCGTAATGCGCACGGCCGCATCACCACCCGCCACAAGGGTGGCGGCCACAAGCGCTCCTACCGGGTGATCGACTTCCGCCGCAACGATAAAGACGGTGTCAATGCCAAGGTCGCGCACATCGAGTACGACCCCAACCGCACCGCCAACATCGCCCTGTTGCACTTCCTCGACGGCGAAAAGCGCTACATCATTGCGCCGTACGGACTTTCGCAGGGTGACGTGGTGGAGTCGGGCGCCAACGCGGACATCAAGCCCGGCAACAACCTGCCGCTGCGCAACATCCCGGCCGGTACCGTGATCCACGCGGTGGAGCTGCGGCCGGGCGGCGGCGCCAAGCTTGCCCGGTCGGCCGGGTCCAGCATCCAGCTGCTCGGTAAAGAGGGGACTTACGCATCGCTGCGTATGCCCAGTGGTGAAATCCGCCGCGTCGACGTCCGCTGCCGCGCCACCGTCGGTGAGGTGGGCAACGCCGAGCAGGCGAACATCAACTGGGGCAAGGCCGGTCGGATGCGGTGGAAGGGCAAGCGCCCGTCCGTCCGTGGTGTCGTGATGAACCCGGTGGACCACCCGCACGGCGGTGGTGAGGGTAAGACTTCCGGTGGCCGTCACCCAGTCAGCCCATGGGGCAAGCCGGAAGGCCGCACCCGTCACCGGAACAAAGCCAGCAACAAACTCATCGTCCGGCGCCGGCGCACCGGCAAGAAGCACGGTCGCTAGGAAGTCGAGGAGTAACAGATGCCACGCAGCCTGAAAAAGGGACCGTTCGTCGACGACCACCTGCTC
>DASYBR010000014.1:0-4929 GCA_036500645.1 Mycobacterium sp.
CGAACGTCCCGACCACAGTACCGAGGGTCGTGTCGTCAACGTCGAATGTCTGGTATCCCTCAGCGCTACCGTCCAGCGCCGGAAGTGCCGTGTATAACCCGTAATATCCGGTGACCACTTCGGTGGAATTCGGATCCGGGACGATGTCGTAGCTGTCGGCGAAGGCAGCGGCAGCCGGGAGGAATGCGGCACCTAGCAGCCCGCCGGCAGCCGCGCCCAAGGCGCGGGTGAGGCGTGGCCGGTGCATCGGGGCGACTCCAATCAAGGCGCAGGTGAGGTGTCCTGAGGCTAGCCGCCGCAGAGAACCAAAATGTGCAGAAGCTGAGGACTTTTCATCTTGCCGTAATCAGGTGCATCTCGAGTTGCAGTCGTTTGGCAGCCTAAGATCCGAATCTCCGGGCGTGGCCAGCGTGTCAGCCGACCTCATTTGAGAGCCCGAACGCGTCGTAGATGAAGCCGAGGTCGGCTCGGATGCGCTCGGAGTCGAGACCGAATCGCTCGGGAGAGTGCTCATGAGAGCTGGTGTAGCTGCGCTGCCGGTCGGCTTGCGCCCTCACCTCTTCCTGGAACGCCTCGCTGGGGTCGATCTCGATGAAGTCCAGGATCCGTTTCATCGTGGGCTCGAGGTTCTGCAGAAGATCTTCGTAGCGGACCACGCACAGGTTACGTTCAGGGATCTGCCCGGCCGTTCGCGCGTCATGGAAGTCGCGCAGCATCGCGCACGAGGCCTGGTAGAGGTTCTCGATCCACCGCCGTTGGTCCTCTTCCTTCGTGCGGTTCCAGACGTCGTATCCGTTCTCGAGCACGCTGGCAAGCAGTGACATGCCGGACGGGATGACCTCGACCGGGTCGCGAACGACGTACACCAGCCGGCAGTCGGGATAGCGCCGCAGCAGCGCGTCGAGCCGGAAGGTGAGCATGCTCGACTTGACCAGGATGCGGTTGGCGCGCTTGAGCGTCAGGTTCCGTCGCCAGCAAGCCTCGTAGTAATGGAAGAATCGCTCGTCGTCACGCGGCGTCACGCCGTCGATCCCGAACTCGCGCCGAGATAGCTCACTGCCCCAAATGTCCTGCCAAGCTAGGAAATACGCCCAGGCAAACGGGCCGTCGAGGGTGCGGAAAAACCACGCCACGTCGTCGGTCTCGATGCCGCGAAGGCTGGTGTCGTGCACGTCGGACGGGTGGTAACGCGCGGGTGACAGCCGGTCGAGGCGCGGGACGATGCCGCCGAGGAGCTTGCGTGCCGTGATGGCCGGAAACAGCATCTCCCACAGCTCGAAGGCGGCCATGTCGCCGGCTCCCACGAGCAGCCGATGCAGGAACGTGGTGCCGCTGCGCGGGTTGCCGACGATGAATACCGGCCGATCGATCACTTGCTTCCGGTGGTGCGGATAGAACAGGTGGTCGAGGCCAAGCGTCGTCGCCGAGATGGCCTGGCGCACCTGCAGCAGCGTGAACGCGCCGAGCGGCCGCAGCCAGAATCCGAAGGTCTGAGCGATTACCCGGTAAAGGTGCAGGTAGCGCCGCATTCAGGCATCCCACACCGCGGACGCGCACACAATCGTGAAACCCGATGCGGCACTTGCGATAACGATTTTGTCGCCACCCTCAACGGTCCCATGCTTGAGCCGGTGGTCAAGTGCGACGGCCCACGAGGTGCTCGCCGTGTTCCCGAACAGCGAGTGAGTGTGCACGCGCGCCTCGGGCCGCGCGCCCAGCTCGTTGAAGACCCGCGTCAGGATCGCTTCGCTGGGCTGGTGGAAGATGTAGTGGTCGACGTCCTGCGGCGACCACTCGACGGCCTCCGTGAGCAGGCGGACCTCCGGCGGAACGTGAACCGCAAGCGCGAACAGCTCTTTCGAGTGCGAGATGAAGTGTCCGTCGATGGGCGCGGTGCACAGGTCATAGTGCTGAGGAAGGCTCTTGTGCCGGAAACCTGTCAACCTGGCGCTACCCCCGGGCAGTGGCTCGCGAGTGACCAGAAACGCGGCGGCAGCGTTGCCCAGCGTCAGACCCGCCGCGCGGGTCGTGACGTCGTCAACTGACTGGATGTCGTAAGTGAGCCGGTCACGCGTCAGCTCGCCGGCGCAGACCAACGCCGTCTGGAGCTCGTCGTGAAGGGCGAAGTAGCCGGCGACGACGTGTAGCGCCTCGACGAGCCCGGCACATGCGCAGGTCACATCGAACGCATGGATCGGCGTCGCGCCCAGACGACCAGCGACCTCCGCAGCGGTCGCAGGCTCGAACGCCTCGCGGGCAATTCCCCCATAAACCAAAAGGTCGACCTCGGACGCCTCCACGCCGTTCTGCCAGAGGCAGGCGGTCGCGGCGCGCGACGCGAACTCACCTGGTGAGAGCGTCGGGTCCGGGTCGACGTAGCGGACCTGCGTGTTACATCGGCCGAACACGTAGCGGATGCCCTCCTCGATGGGGTCCCATTCGGACGCCGAGCCGCGGAACGATGCTCGAACGCGGGAAAGCACCGCGTCGTTATCGATCGCTGTGTCCGGGGTAACGATCGCGGGCTGCGAAAGGTGGATACACGGGAGCCGCGAAGTCGCGCTGGAACTTTGAGACACGTGCGCCCCTATCGCTAAAGCCGTGCAGATCGATGGTTCCTTAGCTGAACAAATTACGCCTTGGCGGCGCGCCGCAGCCAGTTTTCTGCCGGGCTCGGGTTCGGACTGCTGCAATCAAAAAATACTCGCCCAGGCTGAGCGACGTGCGGCGTCCGGATCGTCGACGATGGGGTCGGACGCCGATCGGATGATGCGGGTGGCCCGCCGCCGACTGTCGTAGCGGGGCCAGTCGTCACACCAGGCCTGGCCGTCCGACCAGCCTTTGGTGGCGAAGTCCAGCCAGCTCCGCTGCATCCGGCGGCCCACTGCGGGCGGTAGCCACCTGCCCAGCGGGTGCAGCCGTCGGCCCAGGTGAGAGCCGTAGCTGTGCTGGATGTGCACGATCTCGCTGCCATGCGCAGCGCCCAGGCCCAGTGCGCGCAGGCTCCACGGCGTGTAGTCGAACCGGTAGACATGCGTCGGCGCGTGTGCACTGTAGGCGTCGGCGAACGCCCAGGCCGGTGCGACGAACATCGCGTCAGCCCCGACGGCTTCCAGCGCGCGGCGTCCCGGGTAGCCGGGGTAGGCAGCCAGCACCCGAGCTCGCGCGTGCGGCGCCAGCCGGGCGAAAAAATCGTCAATGTTGGCCGGTGTTGTCGGCAGCATGGGCGGTTTGTCCCGAGCGAACATCGACGCCTCATTGCGGTTGGTACCGATGATCAGCGGAACTCGCGCCGCCGTACCCGCCCGCGCGGCCTCGATCGGATGCCGCGGCAGCAGATCCACCCCGTAGGTCAGCCCATGCGCCAGCGTCGGCGTGGTCGCAACACTCGCCAGCTGCAACTCCCCGGCGGCCCTGCGCAACGCGCGCTGCGGTAGTTCTTTCAACTCGGCCGCACTTACTCCCAGCCGGCTGAGGAACCGTTGCGCCTGCTCGGCACGCGTCTCGCGGTCCGCGATCAACGGCAGGGCCGGACTCTGCGCGATCGCCCGCGCGAATAGCCCGCCGGCGGCCGGACTGGCCAGCAGCGCCAATACCGAAGTGGCGCCCGCGGATTCGCCGAACACGGTGACCCGGTCCGGGTCGCCGCCGAATGCGGCGATGTTGTCTTGCACCCAGGCCAACGCGGCGAGCTGGTCGCGCAGGCACAGATTGTTTTCGAATCCCTCGCCGAGGTCGCCGAGCTCTAAACCGCCGAACACCCCGACCCGGTAGGTCACGTTGACCACGACGACGTTGCCGTTGGCGGCCAGCCGCGATCCGTTGTAGTGCTGCAGTTGTCCGGCGCCGTTGAGGAAGGCTCCGCCGGGGATCCACACCATCACCGGCAGCGACGCGGACACATCCGGGGACCACACCGTCACCGACAGGCAGGCCTCGTCGCGGATCCTCGGATCGTTGCGATCGCCGGCGACCATTGACCGGCTCTGCAGCGGCACCGGCGCATGCTCGACCGCGTCGCGCACACCCGTCCAACGCGACAGCGGTTCAGGTGCGGCGAAGCGACGCTGGCCGACGGGCTGCTGCGCGTACTCCACACCGCGCCATACCGCCACCCCGCCTTCGACGGTGCCGCGAAGATCGCCCAACGTCGTATGCGCGAGCGCAGGAACTTCGGCTATCGCGGGCACGCCTGAATCGTAGTGTGCGAAGCTGATCCCGCCGGGCTGACAGCGTCTGGGATCCGCGACACACACGCAACGGAGAATGCGATGACCTTCAACGAGGGTATGCAGATCGACACCAGCACGACGTCGGCATCCGGCGGAGGCGGACGGGTAATGGCGATCGGCGGCGGACTGGGCGGATTGCTGTTCATCGTCGTGGCGTTGCTGCTCGGCGTCGACCCCGGCAAGGTGGCGACCCAGATGCCGATGAACACCAGCCAGGACGTGGCACCCGGCTTCGACCTGAACCAATGCCGGACCGGAGCCGACGCCAACAAATACGTGCAGTGCCGGGTGGTGGCCACCGGCAACTCCGTCGACGCGGTCTGGAAGCAGCTCATGCGCGGATACACCCGACCTCGGGTGCGGCTGTTCAGCGATCAGGTCAGCACCGGCTGCGGGCCGGCCACCACCGCAGTCGGACCGTTCTACTGCCCGGTGGACAAGACCGCCTACTTCGACACCGGCTTCTTCCAGGTGCTGGTCGACCAATTCGGTTCCAGCGGTGGACCATTGGCGCAAGAGTATGTGGTTGCTCATGAGTTCGGCCACCACGTCCAGGATCTGCAGGGCACACTCGGCCGAGCCCAGCAGGGCGCGCAAGGCGCCGGCGGCAACGGTGTGCGCACCGAGCTGCAGGCCGACTGCTACGCGGGCGTGTGGGCGCACTACGCCTCGACCGTCAAGCAGGAGAGCACCGGCG
>DASYBR010000015.1:0-5305 GCA_036500645.1 Mycobacterium sp.
TGGGGCCTAGATCCGTTGCCAGCCTGGTCAATTGCGCGGTGACCTCGTCCCACTCGACGGGCACCGCGGTGCGGTCGAGGTCAATCACGGTCCCGTCGCGCATCTTGGGTCCGGTTTTGTGGTAGGCGGGAGTGAGCTGGAGGTAGCGCGCCGCCACCAGGTTCTGGGAGACGATGACCGCCTTGGCGTCGGCGGGGATCGGCACGTCGCTGTTGACGTGCAGGACCAGCTTGGCGCGGTTCGGCTGCGGTTGGACGGACACGATGGTGCCGACCTTGACGCCAGACACCCGGATGTCGTCACCGGGATAAATCCCGGTGGCCGAGGTGAAGTAGGCGGTGATCGTCTGCGGACGAAAAAACGTTTCGCGCACGAGGAACGCTGCCGCGGCCACGATCAGCCCCACCAACAGCACCGCCGTCGCCAGCCGCTTGATCATCGCGAGCCCCCCGGAATGCCGTTGTGCGGCCACGGGAACAGGGCCCGCGGCATGTTCGGGTCTTTGCGGCGCAGCCCGAAGTAATAGTCGAAGAACGGCTGGATCAGTTCTGGTATGGCAAGGTCGGGCACGAAGGCGTTGTAATAAAAGCCATTGGCTACCGCCTCACCCGAGGTGAACTCGTACTTCTTCAGACCGGGCAGCGCCTTGGCGAGGTTGTCGCGGTTCTTTTCCAGCACTGCGGCAACGGAATTCAATCGGTCCAGTGTCGGCGCCAGCTTGCTTTCGTTGTCGGCAACCAGCCCGGACAACTCTTTGGCGACGGCGGATACGTTGGCCAGCAGCTCGCTGATCGCGTTGCGTCGCTGCACCAGCACCTCGAGCAGGGTGTTCCCGTCCAGGATCAGCGTGTTGACTTGTTGGTTGTGCCCCGAGAGGATTCCGGTGACATCGGCGGCGCTCTTCAGCAGGGCGTCCAGGGTTTCCCCGCGGCTGTTGATTGCCCTCGACAGTCGGGTGAGCCCGTCGAACGCCGGTCCCAATTGTGGGGCGATCTGGTCGATCGTCGCCGACAGCGCGTCCAACGAGTGGTTGAGGGTGTCGGTGCTTGTCGTCGCCAGATCCGTGGTCAGGTCGGAGACGGCCTCACTCAGCGAATAGGGCGAGGACGTCCTTGCCATCGGTATGACATCAGCGGGATGCATCTGGCCGCTGCCGGCGGGCTCCAAGGTCAGCACCCGGGCGCCCAGCAGCGAACCGGTCCGGATGTGGGCGGTGGTCTGCGATCCGAACCGCACCTTGCCGTTGACGCCGAAGGTGACCAGCGCGTCACCCTCGTGCAGCAAGACCTCGGAAACGGTGCCGACCTTGACCCCCGATACCAACACGTTGTTCCCCGCCGTGAGTCCGCCGGCCTCGGAAAACAGCGCCTGATAATGGATCGTTGTCGCCCAGGACACCAGTCGCTGGGGTGCCAGTCCCACGGCGATGATCAGCACGATCAGAACCGCGCCGATAAAGCCCGATCGAATATGTTTGGCGTCCCGGTATTTCAGCATCAGAGGTCGGCGCACCTTCCCTCTGTTTGCCGGAGCCACGGATAGACCGCGGTCCGGCCTTGCAGATCGGTGGCGCGGACCGCTAACCCGCAGATGTAATAGTTGACGAAGCTGCCGTAGGCACCGGTACGCGCAATTTTGCGGTAGTTGCCAGGTGCCCGCTGTAGGGCATCGTCGAGGAATCCGTTGCCCTCTTCGAGCACCGGGGCCAAGCGGTTCAACTGATCGACCGTTCCCGCCAGCGGCGAACGTGCCTGGCCCAGCAGGTCGGCTATCGATGCGGTACCGGTGTCCAGCGCCTGGATGGCCTCGCCGATGGGGTCGCGGTCGTGCGAAAGATCGCTGACCAGACGCTGCAGGTGCTCGATCGCGCCGGAGAACTGATCACCTTGCTGGGCAAGCGTTTGCACCACGGTGTTGAGGTTGTCGATCAGCTTTTCGACGGCCTGATTCTTCTCGGCGACATCGTTGGAGAACGACGACGTCTTCGCCAGCAGCGACTGCAGGGTTTGGCCCTGGCCCTGAAATACCTGCAGCAACGAGGCGGACAGCGCGTTGATGTCATGCGGATTCAGGCCGCGGATAACGGGTTTCAGCCCGCCGAGCAGCAGATCGAGATCCAGCGAGGGCATGGTGTGGTCGACCGGAATCTGTGATCCGGCCGGCAGCACCCCCATCGATCCGGGCCCGATGATCAGTTCGAGATAGCGGTCGCCAACCAGGTTGAGGTAGCGCACGGCCGCCCTGCTCCCCCACGTGAGCGCGACGTCATCGTCGGCGTCGAACTCCACCAGCACCTTATTGTTCGGCTGCAGCGACACCGCGCTGACCGTGCCGACCCGAATTCCGGCTACCCGCACCGAATCTCCGGTCTTTAACTGCGAGGCGTCGATGAACACGGCGGAGTACCCGTGGGTGGGACCATTGCGGAATTGGCCGAAGATGAAAAACAGCGAGACAGTCAACATCGACATCACGGCGGCGAAGACGCCGAAGTTGAGCGCCATTCGCCCGACGGGCCGCCGCGCGCGGTTCATCCCGGTTGCCCGATCTGGGCGGTGTTGCGCGGTGGTCCATCGAGGGGTCCGTACAGGATCTGCTTGAGTAGGTCGGAGTTCAGCAGAATTCCCGGGTTGTTGTACTGCCACGGGTTGGCGCCGATGTCGGCCACATCGAATGGTGGAAATGTGTTGAACGGCACGGGCAATTCGTGTTCGCACTGGGGTCCGCCCTTGGCGGCGACCTTGGGCAGGTTCTTCGGGTAGCGGTAGCGCTCGGCGCCCAGCGCGATGGCACCCAGCACTTCGAGACCGGGGACCGGGGTGGGCGGCTGCTTGGCCAACGGGAACATGCCCTTCAGCGAGCAGGTCAGCGCGGCGTGGTATTCGTTGGTCAGGTCGGTGGTCGGCACCAGCAGATGCATGACGTCGGTGAGGGCCTGCCGGTTGGCGCCCACCACGTCGTTACCCACATCGGCCAGACCGATCGAGCTGATCAAGAATGCGTCGAGGTTTCGCTGTTCGTCGACGATGGATTGGCTGACTTTCGTCGTATTGGCAATGGTCCGCACCAAATCGGGTGCCGCGTCGGCGTAGCCGAGGGACACGTCAGCGGTGGCCGCGAGGTCGTGACTCAGATTCGGCAGGCTCGGCTCGATCTTGGCCAGAAACGCGTTCAGGTCGCTGAACAGTTGGCCGAGCCGTCCGCCGCGCCCGTTGAGGGAGGTGGCCAACGCACCGAGCGTTTGGTTGAGTTTGGCAGGGTCGATCTTGTCCAGCACCGCGGTGAGTTCCTGAAAGACCGTGTTGATCTCGACGGTGACCCGTCCGGCATCGAGCACCTGGCCGGCGCGCAGGCGCTGCGGCGAGGGGTCCTCGGGCGGAATCAGCTGAACGAACTTCGCGCCGAACGCCGTCGTCGCGACGATGTCGACCAGGACATTGGCCGGAATGAGGCCCAGTCGGGAGGGGTCGAGGGCCAACTGAATCGCCGCCTGCCCGTTGGGCATGTCCTGGATGGACGCGACGGCGCCCACCGGTGCGCCGTGCAGTTTGACCTTGGCGCCGGGGTTCATCATCAGGCCCGCGCGATCGGAGACCACGGTCACCGGCACGGTCTCGGTGAAGCCACCGCGGAACTGCGTGAGCGCGGCGGCGATGACCGCGACCATGACGACGATGGTGGCCAGACCGGCGATGGGGCGGGTGTAGGAGCTGCGGCGGATCCCACGCTGTCCGGCGGGAACGCTGAGGGTCACCTACGCTCCTTCGCTGCCGGGGAGCCAGTCGGTTCCGAACGGAATGCCAAGTGTCCCAACGGTCTAGCTGTCAGTCGGGGCCGCGATGTGATACAAATCTCATGTTAGTAGCGAGCAGAACGATACATTCGCCGAGCCTAAAGTACAAGACTGCTTTGCACGAGAGTGTCGTTCTACACTGGCCTCTGCCGACATGCCAGCAGAGGAGCATCGTGACCGGTTTCCCCGTCCGGACCGTCTCGCCGGAGTTGGCGCAACGTTATGCAGACCAGGGATGGTGGACCCGCGACACCCTCGGGGATCTGCTGGCCCGCTGCCTCAAGGACAACCCGCACGTCACGTTCACGGTCCACTCGGCACAGCGTCCCTACGCCGGCACGTTCGCCGACGTCGAACTGCTGGCCCGCAAGCTGGCGGCGGGGCTGCGCGCCCGCGGCGTCGGAGCGGGCGACGTCGTCGCCTTTCAACTGCCGAACTGGGTGGAGGCGGCCGCCACCTTCTGGGCATCGGCCTTCCTGGGTGCCGTGGTGGTTCCGATCGTGCACTTCTACGGCCCCCGCGAGGTCGGGTTCATCCTGGGCACGGTCCAACCGCGTGCCTTCATCACCGCCGAACAGTTCGGGCGCATGACATTCGATCCCGCCGTGTGCGCCGACGTGCCGGTCGTCGCGGTGGTGGGATCCAGCTTCGACGCGCTGGTCGACACCGAACCCATGGAGGGCACGCTGGCGGCCGACCCGGCCGGCCCGACGCTGATCGCCTTCACGTCCGGCACCACCAGCAATCCCAAGGGCGTGATCCACAGCCATCAGACGCTGGGCTTCGAGACCCACCAATTGCTGGCGAACTACCCGCCCGGCCGGGGGCGGCAACTCACCGCGCTGCCCGTCGGTCATTTCATCGGCATGCTCGGCGCGTTCTTGATCCCGGTCATCGAGGGTTCGCCGATCGATCTCACCGATGTGTGGGACCCCGACAAGGCGATCGACCTGATGGAAAGCGACGGCGTCTCGCTCGGCGGTGGGCCGCCCTACTTCGTCACCAGCCTGCTCGACCATCCGCGATTCACCGATGAACACCTGCGCTACATCAAGTACCTCGGCCTCGGCGGGTCCACCGTTCCGGCGGCCGTCACGCGGCGGCTGACCGATCTCGGCATCGTCGTGCACCGCTCCTACGGCAGCAGCGAGCACCCGTCGATCACCGGTTCGCATTGGACCGCGCCGGAGGACAAACGGCTGTACACCGACGGCGCGGCGCGGCCCGGCGTCGAGGTCCGGCTCGCCGCCGACGGTGAAATCCTTTCTCGCGGAGCGGATTTGTTCATCGGCTACACCGATCCGGCCCTGACCGCGCGCGCCTTCGACGACGACGGGTGGTATCACACCGGTGACATCGGGGTCTTGGACGCCGACGGCTACATCACCATCACCGACCGCAAGTCCGACATCATCATCCGCGGCGGCGAGAACATCAGCGCGCTGGAGGTCGAGGAGATCCTGCTTGGTTTGCCTTCCGTAGCGGAGGCCGTGGTGGTGGCCGCGCCGGATG
>DASYBR010000016.1:0-2225 GCA_036500645.1 Mycobacterium sp.
CGCTTCGAGATGGAGGTCGACAACGAACTGTCGGCCGCCGGTGTGCTCGAATTGGCTTGGACCACAGGTCTGATCAAGTGGGAGGACGACCCGACACCGGGCTGGTATGACACCGAGTCCGGCGACCTGATCGACGAGGCCGAGTTGGTCGAGCGCTATCACGACGTCGTGGTTGAACGCGTCGGCATCCGTGAGTTCGTCGACGACGGTGCGATCGATCCCGAGCACGCGTCGCCACTCATGGTCAGCGTCTTCCTGGACAAGGACTTCACGTTCGTCGTCTCATCGGAGGCCGACGCCCGTGGGTTCGCCCAGTTCGACGCCGAGCACACCGTGGTCCAGCCGGTCCCGGGCTCCACCGACTGGCGGGTTACCCGTAAGGCGGGCACCGAGATTCGGGTGCCACGCAAGACCAAGCTGTCGCGGACCGTCGGCGCGCAGATCCCCACCGGGTTCGACCCGACGGTGTTCGGTATCAGCCAAGACATGGCCAGCTCGGTCGACCGGGTGGCGCTGTGGAACATCGTGGCGACCGTCGACGCGTTCCTGTCGTCGGGCTTCACCCCGACCGAGCTGATGCGGTGGGTGCATCCGGGGCTGGTGGCCAGCACTCAGGGCACCGGCATGGGTGGCATGACGTCGATGCAGACGATGTATCACGGCAACCTGCTCGGCCGGAACAAGCCGAACGACATCCTGCAGGAAGTCCTGCCCAACGTCGTTGCCGCACATGTGATTCAGTCGTATGTCGGAAGCTATGGCGCGATGATCCACCCGGTTGGCGCATGCGCCACCGCGGCGGTCTCGGTCGAGGAGGGTGCGGACAAGATCCGGCTCGGTAAGGCCGAACTGGTGGTCACCGGTGGGTTCGACGACCTGACGCTGGAGGCGATCATCGGCTTCGGTGACATGGCCGCCACCGCCGACACCAGCATGATGCGCGGCAGGGGCATTGCGGACTCGAAGTTCTCCCGGCCCAACGACCGGCGCCGGCTCGGGTTCCTGGAAGCTCAGGGCGGCGGCACCATCCTGCTGGCCCGCGGCGACCTCGCGCTCAAGATGGGTCTGCCGGTGCTGGCGGTGGTGGGCTATGCGCAGTCGTTCGCCGACGGTGTGCACACCTCGATCCCGGCCCCGGGCCTGGGCGCGCTGGGTGCCGGACGTGGCGGCAAGGATTCGCCGCTGGCCCGGTCGCTGGCCAAGCTGGGCGTTGGTGCCGACGACGTCGCGGTCATCTCCAAGCACGACACGTCGACGTTGGCCAATGACCCCAACGAGACCGAACTGCATGAGCGACTGGCCGATTCGATGGGGCGCTCCGACGGTGCCCCACTGTTCATCGTGTCGCAGAAGAGCCTCACCGGGCACGCCAAGGGCGGCGCTGCGGTCTTCCAGATGATGGGCCTGTGCCAGATCCTGCGCGACGGGGTCATCCCGCCCAACCGCAGCCTGGATTGCGTCGACGACGAACTCGCGGACTCCGCGCACTTCGTCTGGGTGCGCGATACGCTGCGGCTCGGCGAGAAGTTCCCGCTGAAGGCCGGGCTGGTGACCAGCCTCGGATTCGGCCATGTGTCGGGACTGGTCGCGCTGGTGCACCCGGAGGCCTTCATGGCAACGCTGGATGCCGAACAGCGCGCGGATTACCTGCGTAGGGCAGACGCGCGTCTGCTGGCCGGACAGCGACGACTGGCGTCGGCGATCGCCGGCGGCCCCGCACTGTACGAGCGGCCCGCCGACCGTCGCTTCGACCACGAGGTGTCCGAGAAGCGGCAGGAAGCGTCGATGTTGCTCGACGCGAACGCGCGATTGGGTGACGACGACGTCTACCGCCAGTGAGCATCCGATAGGTTCGCAGAAATGAGCATCGTCGGAGTGGGGATAGACCTTGTCTCCATTACTGAGTTCGCTGAGCAGGTCGACCAGCCCGGAACGGTCTTCGCCGAGACCTTCACCCCAGGTGAGCGGCGTGACGCGTCGGACAAGAGTTCATCGGCCGCACGACACCTGGCGGCGCGGTGGGCGGCCAAAGAAGCGGTGATCAAGGCCTGGTCCGGATCGCGGTTCTCCCAACGACCGGTGTTGCGCGAGGACATCCATCGCGACATCGAGGTCGTCACCGATATGTGGGGCCGGCCGCGGGTGCGGTTGACCGGCGATATCGCCAAGCATCTGAAGGACGTGACGATCCACGTGTCGTTGACGCACGAAGCCGACACCGCTGC
>DASYBR010000017.1:0-2489 GCA_036500645.1 Mycobacterium sp.
GGGGCAGCTGCTGATCGCCCCCCGGCTCGAGGACCGGTATCCGTCGCACGGTGTGATCGCCAAGATTTTGCAGGTCGGACGGATCGCCGGCGGGGGTACCGCGGCCGTGGTCCGCGGCGAGCGCAGGGCGCAGATCGGCGCCGGGGCCAGCGGACCCGGTGCGGCGCTGTGGGTGGAGGTGACCGAAGTCCCCGACACCGAGACGACCGAGGACGTCAAGGCCCTGACCGCGGAGTACAAGAAGCTGCTGCTGGCCATGCTGCAACGGCGCGAGGCCTGGGAGATCGTCGACTACGTCAACCGGCTGACCGATCCGTCGGCGCTGGCCGACACCTCCGGCTATGCGTCCTACCTGACCAATGTGCAGAAGCGGCAACTGCTGGAGATGACCGACGTCGCCGAGCGGCTGCGCGTGCTGATCGACTGGACCGGCGAGCACCTGGCCGAGACCGAGGTCAACGACAAGATCGCCGAGGACGTCCGCGAGGGCATGGAGAAGACGCAGAAGGAGTTCCTGCTGCGCCAACAGCTGGCCGCTATCCGCAAGGAACTGGGCGAGGGTGAACCCGATGGGTCCGATGACTACCGGGCTCGCGTCGAGGCGGCCGAGCTGCCCGAGAAGGTGCGCGAGGCCGCGCTGCGCGAGGTCGGCAAGCTGGAACGCTCCAGCGATCAGAGCCCGGAGAGCGGCTGGATTCGCACCTGGCTGGACACCGTGCTCGACCTGCCCTGGAACGTCAAGACCGACGACTCGACGGATCTGTTGGCCGCGCGCGGCATCCTGGATGCCGATCACCACGGGCTGGACGACGTCAAGGACCGTATCGTCGAATATCTGGCCGTGCGAACACGGCGCGCCCAGCGCGGTCTGCAGGTCGTCGGCGGCCGCGGCTCCGGTGCGGTGATGGCGTTGGCGGGTCCTCCCGGCGTCGGTAAGACGTCGCTGGGCGAGAGCGTGGCAAGGGCGTTGGGCCGCAAGTTCGTCCGCGTCGCCCTGGGTGGCGTGCGCGACGAGGCCGAGATTCGTGGGCACCGTCGTACCTATGTGGGTGCGCTGCCCGGTCGGATCGTGCGCGCGATCGGCGAGGCGGGATCGATGAATCCCGTTGTGCTGCTGGACGAAATCGACAAGGTCGGTTCTGACTACCGCGGCGACCCGAGCGCGGCGCTGCTCGAGGTGCTCGACCCCGCGCAGAACCACACGTTCCGTGACCACTACCTGGATCTGGACCTGGATCTGTCCGACGTGGTGTTCCTGGCCACCGCCAACGTGATTGAAAACATCCCATCGGCCCTGCTGGATCGCATGGAGTTGGTGCAGATCGACGGCTACACCGAAGACGACAAGGTCGCCATCGCGCGTGACTACCTGCTGCCCCGGCAGCGGGAACGGGCGGCGGTGACCGAGGACGAGGTCGCCGTCACCGATGCCGCGTTGCGCAAGATCGCGGCCGACTACACCCGGGAGCCGGGTGTGCGGCAGTTCGAGCGACTGCTGGCCAAGGCGCTGCGCAAGGCGACCACGAAGCTGGCCGAGGATCCCGCGTCGCTGACCATCGACGAGCCGGATCTGGTTGACTACCTGGGCCGTCCACGGTTCATGCCGGAATCAGCCGAACGCACGGCGGTGCCGGGCGTGGCCACCGGCCTGGCCGTCACCGGCCTGGGCGGCGACGTGCTCTACATCGAAGCCGGGGCGACCGACGGTGAGCCTGGTCTGCAGTTGACGGGCCAGTTGGGCGACGTGATGAAGGAGTCGGCGCAGATCGCGCTGTCCTACGTGCGCTCGCATGCCGCGGAGTTGGGCATTGACACCACAAAAGACCCCAAGGCGTTGGATCGGCGTATCCACGTGCACGTGCCCGCGGGCGCGGTGCCCAAGGACGGTCCGTCCGCCGGTGTCACCATGGTCACCGCGCTGGTGTCGATGGCCACCGGGCGGCAGGTCCGCTCCGATGTCGGCATGACCGGCGAGGTCACGCTGAACGGCCGGGTTTTGCCGATCGGTGGGGTGAAGCAGAAACTGCTCGCCGCTCAACGCGCAGGTCTGTCAACGGTTTTCATTCCACAACGGAACGAGCCGGATCTGGATGACGTGCCCGCCGAGGTGCTGGAAGCGCTGACGGTCAAGCCGATGACCGACGTCGCAGAGATCGTCGCTCAGGCGCTGGAACCGGCGGCCGACGCTGCGGTGGTTGCGGCCTAACGCCCACCGGGTGTGACGCCAGCGTCACGATCGACGCCCAGCGTGACCCTAGTGTCACGCTGGGCGTTGGCGTTGAATGGGCGCATGAGCTTGAAACGAGAAGTCGTTCATCGCGTGCAACGCCTGGTGGTCAACCCGGTCGGCCGGCAACTGCCCGTGACCATGCTCGAGACGACTGGTCGTAAGACCGGGCAGAAGCGGCACACCGCGGTGGGCGGTCGCGTGATCGACAACCAGTTCTGGATGGTCGCCGAACATGGCGAACACGCGGACTACGTCCGCA
>DASYBR010000018.1:0-35214 GCA_036500645.1 Mycobacterium sp.
AGGAGTAACCGTGTGCCCGAGAGCATGGCACCTTGACTGTTGATCCGGCCGATGGCCGCCCCGACCGCAAATAGGGCCACGCATGCCGAGGCAAGCGCCAAGCTCAATGCCGCCACGCCCGAACCGAAAACGTAGGGCAGCACCGTGACGACCGCACTCAGAGTGAACCAGAGCAGAATCGACATGAGCGCGGACCACGGCCATCCGCGCTCGTCTTGGTCACGACCGAGTTCCGCGCGCGCCGTGGTGTCCAACAACGTTAACCATTTCTGCGCGGTCAGGCAGCGGTCGCGCAGCAGGACGGGGCCGTCTGGACCGATGTTGTGCGAATACTCGTGACTGGGCGCTGCGATACCGGCGTCGGCTGTCCTTGCGGTGGGCTGCTTGCTCGTCATCATGTCACCGGAATAGCTGAAAACAGTTCTGTGGCTTGTCATTTGTCGTATCAGGAATAAGACGCTCGCGGTGGCGCCGGCGATGACTTGCGCGACGAGATACACCCACTGGGTCGACACGCGAACATGCCCATCACTGCAGCGCCCAGTGTCACCGCCGGTTGAACGCACCACCGGAGATTGTCCCCACAGCTACCGCACCAGCTACCACGGTGAACCCGATCGCCAGGCCGTAAGCGGTTCGGTGCTGGTGCGCTCGCCGCCGCGGTGGTGCGAATAGCGAGCGGTGCCAGCGAGCTACGGCTGCTTACTGCAGCGCCCACGGTGAATACCAGAAAGTATGTGCCGATCGCTTCGACGGCGTACTTCGCGGCGGCCCGTGGCGCGGAGCTTGCGTCGGTGAATTGTTCGACGGTGGCCTCCTTAGGCGTGCCGATATCCATAGACCCAGAGTCGCGTCAAAGTCCGTAGAAGTCGCTGTAGCTGACGCCCATCGATCAGTACCGCCACCGGTAATATCTGATTACCTGCCAGCTGCAAACCGGTCGCCACGACCGGGGCATGGCCAAAACCTGGGATCAATTTTTTGTCCTCCTGGCGGCGGTCATGTCCGTAGGAAGCACGAGGCAGCGCACCAACCAGTTCACAGCACCTGCCGACTAACAGTGCGGTGCGAGCCGGCGGACCTTCGGCACTTCTGCCGTGGCGGTCACCGGACTGACGACAGATGCTTGCTTTCCGCTGTTTGCCGGCGTCGTTGGCCGCTCGTCCTTTGCTTCCTTTGCTGACGCCGCCGGGCGACGGGCGCAACCGCTCTTTGTCAACCAACAACTCAGCCGCGCTGGCGGTTTCGGAGACCACCAATTGAACCGGCCCATCAGGTGCATGAACGCCGGAACGAGCAGCATGCGCACCAGCGTTGCGTCGACCAGCACCGCCACGGTCAAACCCAGGCCGAACATCCGCATGAACGACACCTGCGCGGCGATCAACGCGGCAAACGAGATCGACATGATCAGCGCCGCTGCGGTGATCACCCGGCCGGTGTGGGCCAGTCCCAACGCCACGCTTTTGTCGTTGTCGCTCGGTGTCTTTGGTGACGCCAGCCAGTACTCCCGAATCCGCGACACCAGCATCACCTCGTAGTCCATTGACAATCCGAACGCGATGCAGAACAAGAGCGCCGGCATCGTGACCACGAGCGTGCCCGTGGCGGTGGTACCCAAAGCGCCGAGATGCCCGTCTTGGAAGATCCAAACCACCGCACCGAAAGCCGCGGTCAACGATAAAGCGTTGAGTACCAGGGCCTTCAGTGGCAAGACCACGCTGCCGGTCAGCAGAGACAACAAAACGAGTGTGATGGCAGCAATCAGCATGAGCACCAAGGGAAGTCGCGAGGTGACCGCGCGGACGGTGTCGCGGTTGATCGCTGCTGTACCGGTCAGCAGTGCATGCCGACCTGCCGGGCCCGCGATGGACTGTAACCGGTCGAGCTGGGCCTCGGAGGCCCGCGAGAATAGCGGGGCGCTGCTAGCTACGGTCAGAAACGCGCTGCCGTTGCTCACGGCGGTCGCTGCCGAGGGCGGCCCGACCAACCTTCCGGCGACGAACGTGCCTTTCGGCGCGGACACGGATGACACATCGGGCAGTTGCGACAGCAACGCTGCGTAGCGGGCCAGCTCGGTGGCCGTGAGCCCGTCCGCATCCGGGATGACAACGGTTACGTTCGTCGCCAGGTCGTCGGCGAAGTCGGTGCGGAGATCATCGCCGACCTGGCGCGCGGAGTTCGATGTCGGTAATACGCGATCGTCGGGGAGGCCCCACTTGGCACCCAAGAACGGCGAGCCGACGGCGACCAGCAGCGCGACGAGTGCGAACCCGATCGGGATGGCCCGGCGCATCACAAAGGTGGCCAAGCGATAAAAGAATGTCTGCTCCACCGGGCGTTGGACCGGTTCCCCTCGCCGCAGCAGCAGACGCAGCAATCGGTGAACATCCAAGGAGTCCAACCGATCTCCGAGCAGCACAATGGCCGCCGGAGTCACGGTGACCGCCGCGACACCCACGAACGCCACCACGGCTATACCGGCGTACGCGAACGATCTCAGGAAGTACATCGGAAACAGCGCCGTCGCCGACATCGACAGCGCGACCGTCCCCGCCGAGAACAGCACGGTTCTACCGGCGGCGGCCACCGTGCGGACCAAGGCCTCGTCTCGCCCGGCGCCGTCGGAAAGCTCGTCGCGGAACCGGCTGAGGATCAACAAGGTGTAGTCGATCGCCAGCGCCATCCCTAGCGCAACACAGAGATCCAGCGAGAAGAACGAAACGTCCGTCACGAATGTGATCGCCCGCAGCACGGCCATCGACCCGAAGATCGCAAGGCCACCGACCGCCAACGGCAGCGCCGCCGCCACCAGGCCACCGAACACCCACACCAGCACCAGGAAACTCAGCGGAATCGCGATGGTTTCCATGACCTTCAGATCTTTTTCGCTTTGCAGGTTGATCTGCGTGGCGATCATCGCCTCCCCACCGCCGCGCACAGCGACGCCGTCGCGGTCGTGCACCACTTGTTTGCTCAGAGCCTCGGCATGCTTTTGGGCGCCGTTCTCGCCGCCGGTGACGCCGGCGATGATCAGCCCGGTGTGGCCGTCCTTACTGATCAACGAGCCCGACGCCGGCGGCGGCGCCGTCCACGGCGAGATCACCTGTGCTACATAGGGCGAGTCGTGGAGCTGACGGACGATGTCAGTGGCGACATCCCGGGCGGCGGGACTCTGGACGCCGCCGGCGGAGCTGACCGTGATCAGCAACTGCATATCGCCCTGATCGAACCTGTCGGCCAGCAGCCGGGTGGCGCGGGTGGACTGTGCGCCCGGGTCCTGAAAGCCGGCCCCGGACAGACTCTTGGCAACCGGCAACCCGAATACCGCGGTGCCGACCATGACGAACAGCGCGACTGCGATGATCCGTCGCGGCGCACGAATGGCCAGCCGAGCAATAGCTTCTAACACGTCGCCTCCGACACGGGTCCTGGATTGCGTTGTTGCCGAACCGGTCTGGCTCAGAAGCGAAGTACCGCACCCTCGATGGTGAGTCCCGGTCCGAACGTCAACAGCACCCCGTACTCTCCTGGGCGAGGTTGGTCGATTCGCAAGATGTTTTCCAGCACCAGCAGCACCGTGGCTGAGGCACAGTTGCCGGCGTTGGCGAGCACGTCCCAACTCGCCCGCAACCGGCTCGGCTGCAACGCCAGTTGCTTACCCAGCACGCGGAGGATCTTAGGACCACCGGGGTGAATTCCCCAGTGACTGATATCGCGGGCGGACAATCCCAGCGGTTCCAGGAGTTTGACAAGGAAGCCCTCGATGTTCTCCTGCAGCACCGTCGGCACACCGGAAGCCAGCGTCATCCAAAATGACTCGTTACCAATGTTCAAGCTCCTCATGGTGTGCTGGTCGTAGAGCTGCTCGGTGTGGGTGTGCAGGAACTGTGTCCCAGCGCCATCGGGCGCCGATCCCATCAGCATCGAGACGCTGGCGTCGCCGAAAAGTGCTTGCGTGATCAGCGATTCGAGCGGATCCTCACCCGGCATCGGGTTGTTGCGAACGTGGGCTGAACTCAATTCGGTGCAGTTGCCGATCACCAGCTCGTCAGGTCTGGCGGCCAGGCTGTCCATGGCGACCTTGATGACGTTGAGCGCCGCATAGCATCCCATGTGGCCGATGAAGGTGCGTCGCAGGTCCGATCGCAGGCCGAGCTCTTTGGCGATCAGGAGATCGGGTCCAGGATTGACATAGCCGGTCGAGCAGGCCATCACGAAGCTGCCGATGCGAGGCTTGTCGTGGCCGGCGATCGCTTGGGTGACCGAACGCGACGCCACGTCGATGACCGCCTCAGCATGGGCTGCCATCCGGTCGCCGGTCGCCATGTCGCAAACGTCCCGCAGCGTCTCCGGGTCCCACATGGTGTGGCGCTTCTTTACTCCCGTTGACTCGACGATTCGCTGCGCGAACCGAATCGGCGGGGACATGTGCTGGAACAAGCGCTCCCAGATGTCCTGCTGGGTGACCTCAAAGGGCGGATGCGCAGAAGAGAGGCCCAACAGCGTCGGCCGCAGTCGAATCCCGTTTGCCGGCAGGTGTGTCGGCGAAGAGGCGCCCCCCGCGGTTGCGTCAATGGTGGTGTCTGCCCGATACATGGCGATTCCTTCTATGACTCGGTTGTGACGGACGGCTTCTTCGCCGCGGTGTGGCGTGCGAATGACGCGCGCGCGTGGCGCAGTTCTCCGTGGGCCGCCTTCACCAGCAGTCGCGCGGCCGTGACCTTCTTCGGCGCGGCCAGCGTGCCGGCCAGCCATTGGGTGCGCGCCTCGCGTCGTCGAAGCTTTCCGCTGCTGGTTCGTGGCAGGGTTCCTGGTGCCAGCAACTCCACGTGGGCGGGACGAATGCGGGTGCGTTCCTGGATGCGCGAGGCCACGTCGTCGGCAAGCGTCGCGGACGCCCCAGACGTCGTCTCCACGAGCATGGCCAGCGCCTCGTCATCCTCGCCCGCAGGCAGGAATCCCACGGCGACTGCGCAGCCGGTACGCACGCCGGGTAGGTCGTCCAGTGCTGCCTCGAACTCTTCCGGCGCGTGATTAGCGCCGCGCACGATGACGATGTCCTTGTGGCGTCCGCACACGAAGAGCTCGCCGTCGTGAGTGAACCCGAGGTCGCCGGAGTCCAGCCACCCGCCGTGCAGGGCCTGATCCGTCAGGTCACTCCGGCCGAAGTAGCCGACCATGACGCTGGGCCCACGGACGAAGATGTGACCGACACGGCCGGGGGGCAACGACACCCCCGCCGCGTCGCGAATCTCAACCTCCACGCCCGCCAGGGGACGCCCGACGCTGACCAGCTCTTTGCCTCCCGGCTCGAAGACACCTTCTGCGGCCAATCTCTCCGCGTCCGCGCCAAGGGTGCGGTAGGAGGTGCCTGCGGGCTTGAACGTGACGGCCAACGAGGCCTCCGCCATGCCATAACAGGGTGTGAGCGACGACGCGCGCAGGCCCCAGCGCGCGAATCGCTCATCGAATCGCCGCTGCACTGCGGAGCTGACCGCCTCGGCTCCATTGAGAGAGACCCTCCATGAGGACAGGTCCACACCTTCGAGTTCGTCGTCGCGAATGCGCTTCAGGCACAGGCCAAATGCGAAGTTGGGCGCCGCGGTGACCGTGCCCCGGTGTCGTGAGATGGCCCGGAGCCACGCACCCGGCACCGCGACGAAAAGCTCGGGTGGAAGGAGGACCAGCGGGCACGGCATGTAGAACGCGGAAAGCAGGTTCCCGATCAAGCCCATGTCGTGGTAGAGCGGCAGCCACGTGACGCCGACCCGGTTCGGCGCTCCCTCATCGATGAGGTAGCGCTCAATCGAGGCGAGGTTCGACAGCAGATTCGCATGGGTCAGCGCCACCGGCTTGGGGTCATTGGTTGTGCCGGAAGAGAATTGGATCAGTGCTACGTCGTCGGCGGCGACTTCGACATCGACCGAGTTCCAGCCGCCGAGGCTGGACGCGGTCACACAGCCGAGGCGAGGAGCTGCCATCGATACGGCGACCCCAAGCAACCGGCGGATGCGTTCGTCGGTCACGACCAAGGTCGCATCGACCGCCTGCAGCATGGCCGCCGTCTTGCGGTGATACTCGTCGAGTCTTCCGAGCCGGACGGGTGGGTACAGCGGGACCGGGATAGCGCCCGCGCACAGCACGCCGAACAGGCACTCCACAAACTCCGGACAGGTCGGGAGCACCAACGCGACGCGATCGCCCTTGCGCACCCCGCGGGCTGTCAGGTCCGCTGCAATCGACAGCGCGTGCTGCCGTATCTGAGCCATCGGAACTTCCAGATCTTCTTCTTTGCGATTGACGAAGAACAAACTCACGCCACTCTGTGCGGCCGCGGCCAGCATTTCATTGAGCGTCTCGTGCTTGGGATCGATTGCGGCAGCCCCTTTCACGATTGCTCCCTAACGCGGCGGACCACCAATGCCGCCAGGTCGCCCACCGTCAGCAGATGGTCCGCGTCCTCGTCTTCCAGGAAGATGTCGTAGCTTTCCTCGATCTTGAAGATGAGCGACATGATCTTGAGCGAATCCAGCCCTCGACTCAAAAGAGCCGAATCGGCCGTGATATCAACAGCTCCCACTTCGGCCTGAACGAGGTCGATGATCTCCTCGGTCACCGCCTGGATGGTCGCGGCGTTTTGTGTTGGCATGTCTGTGAGTCTTGTGCATCAGCGCCTTCGTGTCGGCACGGCTGGCGTCCATTAGTGTCGGGTGTCAGCCGCCGTTGGCGCCCCCCGCTAGCAGTAACCGATTCTTATTGTCGGACAGGACAAGTAGGGAAGACGCTGCGATTCCAGCTAGCTGGATGCAGGAATTGGTGTTAGCGAGGACGACGACACAGTCTCGCTCAACAAGAATTCTGACATCCGCGCCTGCAGAGCTGACGTTGCGCGTGATGTCGGAACCCAGACACAAGAAGGTGGGCAAAACGATGGCCAGGATATTGGCTTACACCTCGCCGGCACTCGGGCATCTGTTCCCGTTCAGCGCGCTCCTCTCCGAGTTGTCCGACCGCGGGCACCACATTCATTTGCGGACACTGTCCACGGGTGTGGAAATGGGACGAAGCCTCGGCTTCAGCACCGATATCATCGATCCGCGAATCGAGGGAATCGTCCAGGAGGACTGGAAGGCCTCGAATCCCCTTGGCGCGCTGAAGATGGCGTTCGACGTCTTCGGTGAGCGTGCCGCGTACGAAATCGCTGACTTCACCGATGCGGTCAGGCAAACCCGCCCCGACGCGTTGATCGTCGACGTGAATTGCTGGGGCGCCCTGTCGGTCGCCGACGCCGGTGACATCCCGTGGGCATGTTTCTCGCCCTACACACCGGCACTGCAGTCACCTGGAGTGCCGCCCTTCGGTCTGGGCTTAGCACCACTGCCCGGCGTGCTGGGCCGGGTCCGCGACGCCGCACTGCGCCCCATAGTCATGGGCCAGCTCGAAAGGATGATTTTGCCACTGGGCAACAAGATTCGCGCGGACGCCGGCGCGCCGCCCGTAGCGTCGGCGGATGACTTCATGCGGCGGGCGCCGCTGATGTTGGTGGCAACCGGGAAGCCGTTCGAGTATCCGCAGACGGATTGGGGCGATGCCGTACAGATGATCGGGCCGTGCATGTTCGAGCCGCCCACTGATACGGTTCCCGACTGGTTGACCGCGATCGACCGGCCGATTGTCCTGGTCACTACCTCATCGCAAAAGCAGGCCGATGCGAAGCTCGTCGCGACCGCGATGACCGCACTTGCCGACGAGCCGGTACACGTGGTCGCGACGCTACCGGCCGGGCTCCCCAGCGGCATCACGCCGGGACCCAACGCGACGGTACTCGAATTCGTGCCGCACGGACCGGTATTGGACCGCGCGGTGTGCGCGATAACCCACGGCGGCATGGGCGCAACACAGAAGGCCCTCGCCCGCGGCGTTCCGGTGTGCGTGGTGCCGTTCGGGCGAGACCAATTCGAGGTCGCGCGGCGCGTTGAGGTGGCCCGCTGCGGCACCCGCCTCCCGGCGAAGAAGCTGACCCCGGCTCGGATGTCAGCCGCCGTTCGACAAGCGATGGCCATGACGGACGGCGCGCGACGGGTAGCGGCGGGCTTCGCGGCCACCGGAGGCGTCGCCCGTGGCGCTGACCTCATTGAGCAACGGGTGCTTGGCTGTTCGCGCACATTGCGGCGAAGACGATACGGACTGACCAGCCAGCGTACGTCAACCCATCTGTACCGCAGTAAGCTTCACGTTACGTAGGCGCTGGTCATGTGTAGCGCAGTTCTACTGCTCGCGCTCGTGGCTGCGATCGACCCGGTTCGAATTGGGATCGCGGCGCTCTTGATCTCACGTGCGCGGCCGATGCGTAATCTGTTTGCGTTCTGGCTCGGCGGTGTCACAACGGGCATCGCCCTAGCGTTAACTGTTCTTCTCGGGCTGCACGGTTTCGCGCTCTCCGTCACGCGAGTCCTGGTTTCCGTGACAAGCCGCCCCGTCATTGCGCACGCGCAGGTCGCGATCGGCGTTTTCGCGCTACAGATCGCCGCCCTGATCGCCGCACAATCCTGGGCGCGTCAGCCCACGGCGGCGCCCGCTGCCGGCGGTGGCGCCTCCGCCCCGCTGCAAGAACCGAACGCGCGGAATGGATCCAGTCGATCTTGGATCCGCGGCCAGCTTGAGCGCGGTTCGCTGGTGTCGGCATTTGCGGCCGGCATCGCGATGGCCGCGCCGCCCGTCGAGTACCTGGGGGCGATCGTTGCCATTCTGGCGTCGGGCGCAGGCACCGCCTCCCAGGTCAGCGCCGCGCTCACGTTCACGCTCGTGGCGTTTGCGGTCGCGGAGGTTCCACTCCTCAGCTACCTCGCAACGCCGGCGAAGACGCAAGCCGTGTTGCTTCGGCTGCACGATCGGATACGCGCGCACCGTCAGCTCATTCTGGCCGTCATGGTCGCCGTATGCGGTGTCCTACTGCTCGTTGGCGGGATGGGGTGAGTCTGATCGCTAACGTTTGGGCGGGCACGCGAACCCAATTGAGTAGTCAAAGTCAATCAAAAATCCGGTTGAGCACCGTGAACAAGTGTTTCTCGACGTAACCCTGAGTGCTCTAAACAGAATTCGGCTGCACGTGTGCCGGCGCGGCTTGGCCCTATTTTCCGTGCCCCTGGGAGGCACCGGTCTCATTGGTGCCCGGATGCGACACCAGCACATAGCCGGCGCAACCCCAAATCACCGGGAATGCGGCCAGAAGGCCGTACATTGCTGCCATGACGTCACCTCCTGACGAGTACAAGGGCCTCGGCACCTCGTCGATGTGTCAAGACTCGTCCTTTGGGGCACAGATGTCGTCGCCGCTGGCACCCATCAAAGGGGCCCACCAGTGGGAGTGTCCGCCTACCAGCCAGCGGGCATGGTAGGCGCGGCTGCTCATTCTGATAGTCATGCTGTGACCGTCGTCGAGCCCAGCGTGGAGGCCAAACGGCTCCAGTCAACCGGTGGCAAAAAGCTGAGATGGCGAAATACTCTACACAGCAATTGAATTCGACACACCGTTCCGGCTACCAAGCAACGTGTGACCCTGCAAACCCGTATAAACAAACTGCGGCTGGCAGTGAAGACACCCGGCCTCCCGAACGCCATTCTCAATGTGATGCGGGTTACAGAGAGAAGGTGCAACATGTTGTCAGCGGAGCCGACAATAGGACAAGCGGCAGACATCGGAATTTCGCGGCGGGGCAAGGACATTACGAATTCCCCGCGCGGTTTCGGCGGCGCACGTCCGGCGCTGCATCTGGTGGCGCGTGCCGCGATGGTTCAGGTGCATGAGGCGGCGCTGATGTTGTCCGCAGCCGCTAGTGCACCGGTACGCGTTTTCCGCGGTGACCCCGAGTCCGCGAACAACACGTCGGCGGAGGCGACAGCCGACGCCGCCTCCATGCGCCCAGTGCTGCTCGTCCACGGGTTCGGGGGAGCGAAGTCGAACTGGTCTGTGGTTGCCCAAACCCTGAGTGCTCGAGGATTAACTGTTGAAACGATAAGCTATGCGCCGGTCGGAAACTCGGTGGGGCAACTCGCTGACAAGCTGGTCGTCGAGGTGGAGAAGACGCTGTCTCGAACGGGCGCAGATAAACTGCATCTGGTTGGGCACAGTCTGGGGGGTGTGATCATCGCGCAGGCCATGTTGGATTTTCGTTTGAACGGCCGAGTCGACACGATCATTACGCTGGGCTCTCCGTTTGGTGGCTCGCCATGGGCGGGTGCCTTGCCGTTTGTCGAGGTAGTTCGTGGACTGCGACGCGGGTCGCCGCTGCTGCGCCGCCTCGCCGGCATGCCATTGCCCGCCGGTGTGCGGTGGTTGTCAGTGACAGCTGCACTCGATGTGATTGTGCCGGGCCTGCGGTCGGTGCCGTTTAACCCTCTGGTGGAAACCATCACGATCGATGGTGTCGGCCATCTCGGGATGCTTTTGAATCGGCGGGTGATCGGGTGCATAGCCGCCGCACTGTGCGAACCAAAAACTGCTGCCGCAGAGTCAGCGATGAGTCAATTGCCCAGCGCCTCTTGACATCTGCGACCCCACGCTTGACGCGGTTACTCTTCGCCCGCTAGCCCAAACCGGCCGTCGGCCGTCTGGGTCACCAGACCGTCGGCGAGCAGTGAATACAGGGCGCGGTCCCGTTGCGCGGTATCGGTCAGCCATGCCACGTCCAGCTCGGCCCGGGTGACCGGAAAGTCGCTGGCGCGCAACACATCCAGCAAGCGGCCACGGACCTGCCGGTCGGTGCCGGCGTACGTTTGAATGCGCCGCGGCGGCCCCTGCGGCGGGGGATAGCCGGCATGGCGCCACGCGCACCGGCCGAGCGGGCACAACCCGCATTTCGGCGTGCGCGCCGTGCACACCGTGGCGCCCAGTTCCATCAGCGCAACCGAAAACTGCGGCGCCTTATCGTCGGTCGGCAGCAGCGCCGAGACGTCGGCGTGGTCACGCGTCGCCGAGGCCGCACCGGCATCGGCCAGACCATGAACGACGCGGGCCACCACGCGGCGCACGTTGGTGTCCACCACCGGCACCGCTTGGCGGTAGGCGAAGCAGGCGATGGCGCGCGCGGTGTAACTGCCGACGCCCGGCAGTGTCAGCAAGGTGTCGACGTCATCGGGAACGACGTCGTCGTGGTCGCGGGCGATGACGGTCGCGCATTCGTGTAAACGCTTGGCGCGCCTCGGATAGCCCAGCTTGCCCCATGCGCGCAACACCTCGCCGGCACTGGCCGCGGCGGTGGCCGAGGGCGTGGGCCAGCGCTGCACCCAGTCCGTCCAGATCGGCAGCACCCGGGACACCGGCGTCTGCTGCAGCATGAATTCGCTGACCAGAATCTGCCAGGCGCTGACGCCGGGTTCGCGCCACGGCAGATCGCGGCGAGCGCGTGAATACCACTCCAGAAGTTCATCCGCTCCGATGAGCGGAAGGCTAGTCATTCGCCGCCGCGGCACAGCAGAATGTCTGCCATGCCCAACACCAGTCCGGCCACCGCGTGGAAAACACTCAAAGAGGGTAACGAGCGATTCGCCGCCGGTAGCCCCGAGCACCCCCACCAAAGCGTCAAGCGTCGAGCCAGCCTGGCGACCGGCCAGCAGCCGATCGCGGCGATATTGGGCTGCGCGGACAGCCGAGTCTCCGCCGAACTCCTCTTCGACCAAGGTCTGGGCGACATCTTCGTGGTTCGCACCGCCGGGCAGGCGATCGATTCAGCGGTGCTGGGATCCCTGGAGTACGCGGTGGCCGTGCTGAACGTCCCCCTCGTCGTCGTCGTAGGCCATGACAGCTGCGGTGCGGTCAAGGCGGCCGTCGGCGCCATCGACGACGGCGCCATCCCGCCCGGTTTCGTGCGCGACGTGGTGGAGCGCGTGGCTCCGTCGATCCTGATGGGCCGCCGCGACGGTCTGAAGAGTGTCGACGAGTTCGAGAAGCGGCACGTGTCAGAAACCGTCGCGCAGCTTGGGTCGCGTTCGACGCTGATCGCAGAGCGGCTGGCGAAGGGAAGCCTGGCTATCGCCGGCGTCACCTACCACCTGGCCGACGGGCATGCGGAGTTGACCGACCACGCCGGCGATATCGGCGAATAAGGGCCGGGCTATCCGGTTTCGCGGCCGCCACTAACACGGCGGTCAGTCGGCAAACCCCGCGACACGCCGAGTCGGGTCAAGCGGATCGGCGTGACCTGGGCCTACGCTGCGAACGTGCTCGATCTGGAACCGCGTGGCCCGCTACCCACCGAGATCTATTGGCGGCGCAGAGGCTTGGCCGTGGGCGTCGCGGTCGTCGTGATCGGGATCGTGGTCGCCACGGTCATTGCTTTCATGGGACACAACGCGGGTGCCAAACCCGCCACTGCCGACAAGTCCAACTCCGCCCAGAACAAGGCCGGCGCGCCGCCCGCACCGCAGGCTCCGCCCCCGGCGGATCCCGGTGCCGGCGCCCCCGCCCCGGCCCCGGTGCAGGGGCAGAACCCGGAGACGCCCACCCCCACCGCGGCCGTGCAGCCGCCGCCGGTGCTCAAGGAGGGCGATGACTGCCCCGACTCGACGCTTGCCGTCAAGGGTCTGACCAACGCGCCCCAGTACTTCATCGGTGACCAGCCGAAGTTCACCATGGTCGTCACCAACATCGGGCTGGTGGCATGCAAGCGCGACGTCGGAGCCGCCGTGCTCGCCGCCTATGTCTATTCGCTGGACAACAAGCGGCTGTGGTCGAACCTGGACTGCGCGCCGTCCAACGAGACACTGATCAAGACCTTCACGCCAGGCGAACAGGTGACGACTGCAGTGACCTGGACCGGCATGGGCTCGGCGCCGCACTGCCCGCTACCGCGGCCGGCCATCGGGCCCGGCACCTACAACCTCGTCGTGCAGCTGGGCAACCTGCGCTCTCAGCCGGTTCCGTTCGTCATGAACCAGCCGCCACCGCCGCCCGGCCCGGTTCCCGCCCCGGGCCAGCCGGGTGCGGTGCCGCAGCCGGAGGCACCGCCGGTGGCTCCGATCCCCGCGGGCTGAGTTCGTTAATTCAGCGGGTCGGCGATAGTCGACTCGGCCAGCTGCGATAGCCCTTCGCGCACGTGGCGGGCCCACATCCCCCCGATGCCGTCGACCGATTGCAGGTCGTTTGCGCTGGCCGCCAACAACGTCTGCAACGTTCCGAACGTCCGGACCAACAAATCGGAGTGCGCGAACTGTAGCCGCGGGATGCTGTCCAGCGCGCGGTAGCCGCGCGGGCTCACCGCCGAATCCTGGGCCTCCGCCGTCGTCGGATATCCGAAAACCTTTGCCAGCGCGGTGAAGTCGAGCAGTTCGGCGTCCGACAGGGCGTCCAGCTCGTCGAGGGTGGCGGTCATCTGCGCTTCGGACAGCGGCTCGGGGCTGGAGTGATAGTCACGCACGATCAGCTCCCGGCCGGTGTCGACGCCGCCCAACAGCTCCTCGAGTTGCAGGCGCAGCTGGCGCCCATCGGTGCCGAGTTCGACTGCGTCGTAGTCGATTACCAGACCGATGCGGCGGACCATCTCGAGCCGCTGAACCACCGTCATCACGTCGCGCAGCGTGACGAAGTCTTCGATCTCGGCTCTCGACAGCTGCCTGCTGACCTCGTCGAGCTGGGCCTTGTACCGCTCCAGCGTCGCAAGTGCCTGATTGGCGCGCGACAGGATCGTCGCGGAGTCCGTCAGCACGTGCCGCTCCCCGCCGACATACACCGTCACGATGTTCATCGAATGGCTGACCGAGATCACCGGGCAGCCGGTCTGGACGGCCGCACGTTCCGCCGAGCGGTGCCGGGTTCCCGATTCGTCGGTCGGTATCGAAGGGTCCGGAACCAACTGCACGTTGGCCCGCACGATGCGGCTGCCGTCGGTGGACAACACCACGGCGCCGTCCATCTTCGCGAGCTCGCGCAGCCGGGTCGGTGCGTAGCGGACGTCGAGAGCAAAACCGCCGTCGCAGATCGCTTCGACGTTCTCGTCGTTGCCGAGGACGATCAGCGCGCCGGTGCGGCCGCGCAGAATGCGCTCGAGGCCATCACGCAGCACGGTGCCCGGAGCCAGGCGGGCGACAGTCTCACGCAGGGTCGGACGGGTCACAGCGAGTTATTGTGCGGCCCCAGAGCGTTGTGCGTCCAGCCTTTGCGGCGGTCGGCGATGTCGATCATGTGCTGCAACGCCGCGACGATGGTCGGCGCCCGCAGCGCCCGCATCCCACTCGGCACGATTTCGCGCCGGGGGTCATCGCCATCCGGGATCAGCGCGATGCTGAATCCTTGGCGCGCGGCCTCGCTCAGGCGACGTTCCATGCCAGTGACCCGCCGCAGGTCGCCGGCCAGGCCCACCTCGCCGATCATCACCGCCGTGGTCGGCAGCGGGAGGCCGGCGTGCGCCGAGGCCAGCGCGACGGCGACCGCCAGGTCCGACGATGGGTCGGTCAGCCGCATGCCCCCGACGGTGGACAGGTAGATGTCGTTGATCGCGACGGGCAACTTCCCGTGCTTTTCCAGCACTGCGGTGATCATCGCGGCCCGGGAGTGGTCGATGCCGCTCACGGCCCGGCGGGGCGAACCGCCCGACGGTGTCGCCAGCAGGGCCTGGACCTCGCCGATGAGCGGCCGCTTGCCGTCCAGCGTCACCGTGATGGCAGTGCCCGGAACCGGGGTGGGGCGTTGATCCAGGAACAGGTTCGATGGGTCGGCCACGCCTTCGATCCCGTTGTCGTGCAAGAGGAAACACCCGACCTCGTCGGCGGCGCCGAACCGATTCTTGATTCCCCGGACCATGCGCAGCGAACCGTTGCGGTCGCCCTCGAAGTGCAGCACGACGTCGACGAGGTGCTCCAGCGAGCGCGGCCCGGCGATGGCCCCGTCCTTGGTGACGTGGCCGACGAGGATCAACGCGACGTCGTTGGCCTTCGCGGCGGCGGTGAGCGCGGCGGTGACTGCCCGAACCTGCGTGACCCCGCCGGAAACGCCGTCCGCCTCGGTAGTCGACATGGTCTGCACCGAGTCCACGATCACCAGCGCGGGCTTGACGGTCGCGATGTGCTCGAGCACCGTGTGCAGGTCGGACTCGGCGGCCAGATACACCTCGTCACCGCCGCAGCCGGTGCGGTCCGCGCGCAGCCGAATCTGACCGGCCGACTCCTCACCGGAGATGTACAGCGCGCGGCGGCCGGATTCCGCCCAGCGGTGGGCGACCTCGAGGAGCAGCGTCGACTTGCCCACGCCGGGGTCGCCGGCCAACAGCGTGACCGAACCGGGCACCACGCCGCCGCCGAGCACCCGGTCGAGCTCGCTTATGCCCGTCGCGCGGTGCTGGCTGACGTTGGGCTCGATGGACGTGATCGGGACGGGTCGCGAGGCCGAAGCCAGCCCCGCGCGACGGCCGCCGGCTCCGACCGCACTGAGCACCGGTACCTCGTCGACGGTGCCCCACGTGCCGCACTCCATGCAGCGGCCCACCCACTTCGCGGTGAGGTGCCGGCATTCCGAACAGCGGTACTGCGAGCGCGCGTTTGCCACGCAATGAAGGTATCGAGCTCCTACGACAAGCCCCGGCTACGACAGGCGGTTATGCATGCTCAGATTTGCTGGGCGGCTGCTCCAGGCCGGCAGAAATGGGCACCTGCAGGGTGGCCTGCCCGGCCTTTTCGAAATTGAACGTGAAATTGTAAAGAAGCCCATTTGAAATGGGCTTGGACAAAGTGATGGTCGCCTTGGCAGCAGTGTTGTTTGAGCCGACCGGGCCCGGCGCCACCTTCTGGCCCTCCGGTGTGCCGATGAACAGCATTCCCGCGGCCGGCAGTCGGGTGTCGCCGCTGATCATGACCGAACCGATGTCGCTGGTAATGCCGACCAGCTTGTCCGGGGTGTCGGGTGACTGGTTGACCGCCACCAACACCAACTCCACGGTGCGGCCCGGCTGTATGAAGTCACCGGTCTGGGTGGCCTGCACGCGGACGTCGCGCAGCGCCACGTTGTTGAACGTCGCCTTGTTGCCGTTGATGGCGGGGTTCTGGACGGCCATCTGGGATACCTGACCGGCCCCGCAGCCGCTGAGCAGTGCCGCCAGGAAGGCGACCAGGCCGGCGAGAACAACCCGGGCGGTCACCGCGCGACGGCGGCCGGGGAGGCTGATCTTGAAGCGGTTCACTCGATGCCTCCTGGGCAGGTTCGACCGAATTCAACTGTGCGACTAACGCAACTATGCACAGTAGTAGGAAGGGTTCGCGCGCGGTAGCGCGGGGCGCAAGACCAGCGCAGGAGGGCGCTCGGGGCCCGAACGAAGTCGTCGATAGGGCATTGGTATTGTGCATAACTGCACGTCTTGCTGCTCCTGTCAACCCCTAATCTGCGCGTGTTGTGCCCCTGACCTGCATCGTTGCTTCGCACGCGGTTGGGCGGCGTGTTAGGATGAAGTAACGAAAGGGGCTCGAATCAGATGATCTTCAAGGTCGGCGACACCGTTGTTTATCCGCATCACGGTGCTGCGTTAGTCGAGGCGATTGAAACCCGAACCATCAAAGGGGAGCAAAAAGAATATCTCGTCTTGAAAGTGGCGCAAGGAGACCTGACCGTTCGAGTTCCCGCCGACAACGCCGAGTATGTCGGTGTCCGCGACGTCGTCGGGCAAGAAGGCCTCGACAAGGTTTTTCAGGTGTTGCGCGCCCCGCACACCGAGGAGCCGACGAACTGGTCGCGCCGCTACAAGGCCAATCTGGAAAAGCTCGCCTCTGGTGATGTCAATAAGGTGGCCGAGGTAGTGCGCGACTTGTGGCGTCGCGACCAAGAGCGTGGTTTGTCCGCCGGCGAGAAGCGCATGTTGGCCAAAGCTCGCCAAATTCTGGTCGGTGAATTGGCGTTGGCTGAAAGCACCGATGACGCCAAAGCGGAGACCATTCTCGACGAGGTTCTGGCCGCAGCTTCCTGAAGGCCCTGACACTCAGGTGGTCGGGGAGACTGGCGTCTCTGGGGCAGTAGTCGCAGTGGTCCCGGCCGCGGGGTCGGGTGAGCGGCTCGCCGCAGGTATCCCAAAAGCATTCTGTGTGGTCGACGGCCGCACGCTACTTGAACGTGCCGTCACCGGGCTGCTGCAATCCGAGGTCGTCAGCCATGTCGTGGTGGCAGTTCCCGCCGACCGCATCGACCAGGCCAAGCTGGTCCTTGCCGAACAAGCCACCGTGGTCGCCGGCGGGTCCGATCGCACCGAGTCGGTGAGCCTGGCCCTGGCGGCCCTTCCGATGGCCGCACGGCCCGAGTTCGTGTTGGTGCACGACGCCGCCCGGGCGTTGACGCCGCCCGCCCTGATCGTGCGTGTGGTCGACGCGTTGCGGGACGGCCACCGAGCCGTCGTACCGGCGCTGCGCCTGCATGACACCATCAAGGCCGTGGATGCCAACGGGGTGGTCCTGGGCACGCCGGAACGGGCGGGCCTACGGGCGGTGCAGACTCCGCAAGGCTTCGCCACCGATTTGCTGTTGCGCGCCTACCGGGCCTATCAGGGCGGCGGCAGCGCCGGCTTCACCGACGACGCGTCGCTGGTCGAGCATGTCGGCGGCCACGTTCAGGTGGTCGACGGCGACCCGCTGGCGTTCAAGATCACCACCCAGCTCGATCTGTTGCTGGCCGAAGCGATCGTGCGCCGGTGACCGAGCAGCTTCTTCCCCCCTCAAGGGTCGGCCTGGGCGTCGACGTACACCCGATCGAATCCGGGCGGCCGTGCTGGCTGGTCGGGCTGCTCTTCGCCGATGCCGACGGGTGTGCCGGCCACTCCGACGGCGATGTGGGGGCGCACGCGCTTTGCGACGCGGTGCTCTCGGCCGCGGGGCTGGGCGATGTGGGCGCGGTGTTCGGAGTCGACGATCCCCGCTGGAAGGGCGTCAGCGGCGCCGACATGCTGCGCCACGTCGCCGATCTGATATCGGGTCACGGCTTTCGGGTGGGAAACGCCGTTGTGCAGGTCATCGGAAACCGGCCGAAGATAGGCCCGCGCCGCGCCGAGGCGCAACAGGTGTTGTCGGAACTGCTCGGGGCGCCGGTGTCGGTGTCGGCGACGACGACCGACGGGCTGGGCCTGACCGGGCGCGGCGAGGGCATCGCCGCGATCGCCACCGCGCTGTTGGTCCCCGGCGGGTAAGCCGGCGCGGGTTAACCACCCGGTAAGCTGGCACGTCGTGACCGATCGCGCCCGCTTGCGGCTACACGACACGGCAGCCGGCGCTGTGCGTGATTTCGTTCCGCTGCGCGACGGCCACGTCTCCATCTACCTGTGCGGCGCCACCGTCCAGGGGCTGCCCCACATCGGCCACGTCCGCAGCGGGGTGGCGTTCGACATCCTGCGCCGATGGCTGATCGCGCGGGGCTGCGACGTCGCCTTCATCCGCAACGTCACCGACATCGACGACAAGATCCTCAACAAGGCCGCGGCGGCCGGTAGGCCGTGGTGGGAGTGGGCGGCCACCTTCGAGCGCGCGTTTTCCGCCGCCTACGACGCCCTGGGCGTCCTGCCGCCGTCGGCGGAGCCGCGGGCCACCGGGCACATCACCCAGATGGTCGAATTGATGGACCGCCTGATCGAAAGCGACCACGCGTACGCCGCGGGCGGCGACGTCTACTTCGACGTGCTCAGCTACCCCGAATACGGGCAGTTGTCCGGCCACCGGATCGATGACGTCCATCAGGGTGAGGGCGTGGCCACCTGCAAGCGCGACGAGCGCGACTTCACACTGTGGAAGGCCGCCAAGCCCGGCGAGCCGTCGTGGCCGACACCGTGGGGCCGCGGCCGACCGGGCTGGCACCTGGAGTGCTCGGCGATGGCCCGCACCTATCTGGGCGCGGAATTCGACATTCACTGCGGGGGAATGGATTTGGTCTTCCCACACCACGAGAACGAGATCGCCCAGAGCCGCGCCGCCGGCGATGGTTTCGCCCGCTACTGGCTGCACAACGGCTGGGTGACGATGGGCGGCGAGAAGATGAGCAAGTCGCTGGGCAACGTGCTGTCCATACCGGCGATGTTGCAGCGCGTTCGCCCGGCCGAGCTGCGGTACTACCTGGGCAGTGCCCACTACCGGTCGATGCTGGAATTCTCCGAGAACGCGTTGCAGGACGCGGTGAAAGCCTATGTCGGGGTTGAGGAATTCCTGCACCGCGTCCGCACCCGGGTCGGCGGCGTCGAGCCCTCTGAACCCACCCAGCGGTTCGCCGAGGCCCTCAACGACGATCTTGCCGTCCCGGCCGCGCTGGCCGAGGTGCACGCCGCCCGCGCCGAGGGCAACCGGGCGCTGGACACGGGCGATCACGAAGGCGCGCTGCGGCATGCCCGCGCGATCCGCGCCATGATGGGCATCCTGGGCTGCGACCCCCTCGACGAACGCTGGGAGTCCCGCGACGAGACGTCGGCGGCGCTGGCCGCCGTCGACGTGCTGGTCCACGCGGAGCTGAAGAGTCGGGAGAAGGCGCGCGAGGAGCGCAACTGGGCGCTCGCCGACGAGATCAGGGATCGGCTGAAGGCGGCCGGCATCGAGGTCACCGATACCGCCGACGGGCCGCAGTGGTCGCTGCAGGCCGGCGAAGAAAAACGCACCAAGTAGATGGCCGGCAACTCGCGGCGCCGCGGCGCGATACGTAAATCCGGCACCAAGAAGGGCCCCACCGTAGGGTCGGGCGGCCAACGGCGCCGCGGGCTGGAGGGCCGCGGCCCGACGCCACCCGCGCACCTGCGTCCCAACCACCCCGCCGCCAAGCGCGGCCAGACCCAGCCACGCCGCCCGGCGCCCCGGGGTAAAACCGATGAGACCGAAACGGTGCTCGGTCGCAACCCGGTGCTGGAATGCCTGCGCGCCGGTGTCCCGGCGACGGCGCTCTACGTCGCGCTCGGCATCGAAGCCGACGAGCGCGTAACCGAATCCGTCACCCGGGCAGCTGATTTGGGCATCGCGATCCTGGAAGTGCCGCGGCCCGACCTGGACAAGATGACCACCAACCACCTGCACCAGGGCATCGCGCTGCAGGTGCCACCATACAACTACGCCCACCCCGATGATCTGCTGACGACCGCTCTGCAGACACCGCCGGCACTGCTGGTCGCGTTGGACAACATTTCCGACCCCCGCAATCTGGGCGCCATTGTTCGTTCGGTCGCCGCGTTCGGCGGCCACGGTGTGCTGATCCCGCAGCGACGTTCGGCCTCGGTCACGGCGGTCGCCTGGCGCACCAGCGCCGGGGCCGCGGCTCGCATCCGGGTGGCGCGGGCCACCAATCTGACCAGAACACTGAAGGATTGGGCCGACCGCGGGTTGCGGGTGGTCGGACTGGACGCAGAGGGTGACACCCTGGTCGACGACGTTGACGGCGCCGATCCGCTGGTGTTGGTCGTGGGCTCGGAAGGCAAAGGGCTGTCGCGATTGGTGCGCCAGAACTGCGACGAGGTTGTGTCGATCCCGATGGCCGGTGCTGCTGAATCGCTGAACGCCTCGGTGGCCGCCGGGGTGGTGCTGGCCGAAATCGCCCGCCAGCGCAGGGTTTAGCGCCGGTGCCCGGTTTGTCGGCGCGGCTGTGCGCCGCGCTGGCGGCGGTCCTGATGAGCGCTACTGTCGCGGCGCCGTTGCCCACGGCGGGCGCGCAAGGCTCCGGATTCGATCTGCAGGCCCACGCGGGCGGCCGCGGCGCGGCGACCGGTGAATCGCTGCGCGCCTTCGCCAAATCGCTGGAACTCGGGGTCAGCACGCTCGAACTCGATATCAACATCAGCAAGGACGGCCAGCCCCTGGTGTGGCATGACCCCGGCATCGAACCGGACCAGTGCTCGGACACCGGGCCCGCATTCGCCGGCGACCCGGTTTATCCCTACGTGGGCAAGCTCATTCACGAGTTGACGCTGGCGCAGATCCGGACGCTGGACTGTGGCAAGCCCAACCCCGAATTTCCCCGCGCGGAAGTGGTGCGAGGTAACAAGATCGCGATCCTGCCGGAAGTTTTTGCGCTGACCGACTCCTACCGCGCCGACGTTCGCTACAACATCGAGACCAAGGTGCAGGCCGATCATCCGGAAACCTCGGCCGGGCCGCAGGAGTTCGTCGACGTGGTGCTGGGCGCGGTCAGGTCCGCAGGCAAGATCGGCCGCGTCGAGATCCAGAGCTTCGACTGGCGGGCGCTGCCCCTGGTGCGCCAGGCGGAACCGTCGATCCCGTTGGTCGCGTTGTGGGATGAGCAGACATGGGTCCCGGATTCGCCGTGGCTGGCCGGTGTCAATCCGGCCGTTGTCACCGATCCGATCGTCGGGGCCATGACGGTAGGGGCGAACATTGCATCGCCGGCCTACGCCATGGTCGACAAGGCCTTCGTCGACCGCGCCCACGCGCTGGGACTCGCCGTCATACCGTGGACGGTCGACGACGCGGCCGCCATGCGCCAATTGATCGCCGACGGCGTCGACGGCCTCATCACCAACTATCCGGCACTGCTGCGCGCCGTGCTCGCCGAACTCCGGATGCCGCTGCCGCCGGCATACCATCGGGTTTAGCGGGCGGAGAAGGCTGATTAAATCCCCCCGCGGATGGCCATCGCACGGTTATAGTCGCCGAGTGATCGGCGCCGAGCTTACGGGGCGCAACAGCGAACTGGGGGCTATTCGTCGCGCCCTGAGTGGGACCGGCAAGCAGGCGGGCGTGGTGATCGTCGGGCCGGCCGGAGTGGGCAAGACCTGGCTGGCCCGCGAGGTGTTGCGCCGCGCCGAGGCGTCGGGTGAGCGCACCAAATGGATCGTCGGTACGGAATCGGCGCACCCACTGCCGCTGGGAGCATTCATCGGCACGCTGGGCGAGGCGATGTCGGATCCGCTGACGAACGTGCGACGAGTCATCAATTCGTTTGTCGCGCAACAACGCCGGGGCCGCACGGTGATCGGGGTCGATGACGCCCACCTGTTGGACGGATTGTCCGCGCTTGTCATCCACGAGCTGGCGCAGTCGGGCGGGGCCCGGCTGGTGATCACGGTGCGCTCCGGCAGTCAGGAACCCGACGCGGTGACCGCCTTGTGGAAGGACGGGCTGCTGGCTCGCCTGGACCTCGAACCCCTCTCGGCGGCGGCCGCCCGCGAGGTGATCGAGAAAACGCTGGGCGGCCCGGTCGACGCCCGCAGCGCGGCCCGGTTCAGAGAGCTGACCGGGGGCAACACCCTGTTCCTGAGGCAGCTGTTGTCCGACCAGGTGGCCGCCGGGCGGATGCGGCAATCGGCCGGGGTGTGGGTGTGGCACGGCGACGTCGCGGTCTCGGCGAGTCTGTCCGACACGTTGGCACGCCAGATGGGCGAGTTGAACCCGGAGGTGGCGACCGTGGTCGACATCTTGTCGCAGTGCGAACCGCTCGCCGTTGAGGTGCTGTGCGATCTGGTGCCGCGCCACGACCTGGCGGTCGCCGAGAGCTTGGGGCTGGTGAGCGTCGAGCGCACCGCGGGCGGCCTGATGGCCAGGCTGGCGCACCCGCTGTTCGGTGAGCTTCGCCGCGCGAGCGCCGGCGAGATGCATCTGTCGGGGATCCGGGGCAGGCTGGCGGCGCGGCTGGCCCAAAACGGTGACGTCGATATGCAGGCCACCGTGCGACGGGCGCTGCTGAGCCTCGAGTCGGACTTGGATCCCGACCCCGAGCTGTATCTGGAGTCAGCGCGGCATGCCATGACGCTCCTGGATCTGGAGTTGGCCGACCGGCTTGCCACCGCCGCCACAAATTCGGGGGCACCCGAAGCGGCCGGGGTGCGGGCAATGAACCTGGTGCTGCTTGGACGCGGCGAGCAGGCCGAGGCGGCGTTGCGTGAGATGGCCGACAGCGACCTGCCCGACGGTCATCACTGGGCGACGGTGCGGGCGGCGAACCTGGTGTGGATGCTCGGTCGGCCCGAAGAGGCGGCGGTGATACTCGACGGCCTTGCCTCGGGATCCGAAAACCCGGTGCAGCAGGCGGAGCGCTTCGCGGTGCAGGCCTGCCTGGACGCGATAGCGGCCCGCTGTGAGACTGCATCCGAAAAGGCAAAAGCTGCACTGGATTCGAAGGAATTACCGGAGTTTCACGCGATGATGGCGTCGGTGGCGTGGATCATGGCCATGGGAGCCCTCGGTGAGGTCGACGAGCTTGCCGCCGTGGCCGACCACGAGCTGGAGCGCGCGATGACGTCGTCGCAGGCGTCCCATTTGCGGTTCTGGTTCGGCGCCGTATACGGCCGCGCCTGCCGGTTGACCGGACGCATCGACGAATTCGTCGGCACTGCAAAGCAACTGGCCGATTCCGCCCGCGACGTTCCCGGTCTGGCCTACGCGAACCTGGTCTTCCTGCTGGGACACGCCGAGCTGGCCCGCGGCGACGTCGCCGAAGCTGCCCGGCTGGTGCACGAAGCGCTCGCCGGTGTGCAAGTACATTCCGTCACAACGGGTTTGCGGCCCGCGAGTTATTTCGCGCTGGCCGAGGCACACGCAAAGCTCGGACAGGCCCCCGAGGCGAATGACGCGGTCGCTTCGGCGCAATCGGTGGTGCCGCCCGGCTATCTGTTCATGCACACCGCGCTGTCATTGGCCGACGGATGGGCGCTGGCGGCAAGCGGGCGCTTGAATGAGGCCGTGGCGAGCGTGCAACAGGCGGCGCAACTCGCTCGCGACCGCGGCCAGCCCACGCACGAGCTGGCCTGCATTCAGACCGTTACGCAGTGGGGCGATACGTCGTGCGCGGCCCGAGCCGGGGAGCTCGCCGCCGCGCTGTCGCTGCCGTTGGCGGATGCCGTCGCGTTGCACGCACAGAAGCTGGTGGCCGGGGACGGCGAGGGTCTGCTGGCGGTTTCGGCGGCATACCGGCGCATCGGCGATCGGGCGGCCGCCGCCGACGCCGCGGCACAGGCCGCCGTTGCGTTCACCGAGAACCAGCAGCGCAAGCGTGGGCTCTACGCCGCCGCGGTGGCCAGCGAATTGGCCGATGAATGCGGGGGTTTGTGCACCCCGGCGCTGCGAACTCCGGCGGGTTTGAAGTTGTCGGGCCGCCAGCGCGATGTCGTTGAACTCGTGGTGGCCGGTCTGTCCAACCGCGACATCGCCGAGAAGCTCGTGATGTCGGTGCGCACCGTGGAGGGTCACGTCTACCGGGCCTGCCAGCGGGTGGGCGCCCAATCGCGCGAGGAGCTGGCGTCGATCGTCAGATCAGGACGCGGCCAGTCCGGCTGACGACCCCGCGTCGCAGTACTTCGTCCGGCCGAATCGGGTAGCCGACTACGCATGTGTATTAGGCGGAGTCGGCCATACCGTGCCTTCAGACAAAGGAGTTGGCATGGTCGAGATGCTGGACAAACCCGAAGTCGGCTCGCTATCGCTGGCACCGAAGAATCCTCTCCCGTACTGGCGGAAGCTCAAGGCGGTGCGGTCCTACATCGACGGCTTTGAGGAACTGCTCGATGCCGGAGGCCCGATCACCCGAATCGTGCTCGGGCCCAAGCGCCTGCTACCGCAGGCAGTATTGATCGCCACGCCGCAGGGCGCCCGTGATCTGTTGGGCCGTACCGACGAGGTCGCCGACCGCGGCCGGGTCAAGTCGATGGTCGAGATGCGTGCCCTGATGGGCGGCAACTTACTCAACCTGCCGCACGAACGATGGCTGACGAGGCGCCGCGCGCTGCAGCCGATGTTCACCAAGCGGCACGTCACCCGCTATGCGGGACACATGGCCGGGGCCGCACAAAACATCGTCGACGGTTGGCGTGACGGCGCATTCTTCGACCTGGACAGCGAGTGCCGCAAGCTGACTTTGCGGGCGCTTGGCCGCTCGGTCCTCGGACTGAACCTCGACGAGCGTGCCGACGAGATCGGCTGGGCCCTAAGGACTTCGTTGGCCTGGGTGGCCGACCGCGCGGCGCGGCCGATCAACGCGCCACGTTGGGTGCCCACCAAAGGTCAGCGCGAGGCGCGTCGGGCCAACGCGACGCTGCACCGCTTAGCCGCCGAGATCCTTCGCGAGGTGCGCGCGGACGCCGACCGGGACGCACCGCTGGTGCGTGCCCTGATCGAAGCGTTCGATGACGAGACGAACCGGCCGTTGACCGACGACGAAATCTGCCACGAGCTGGTGCTTTTCATGCTCGCGGGGCACGACACCACGTCGACCACGCTCAGCTACGCGTTGTGGTCGCTGGGTCACGACCGCGGCCTGCAGGAGCAGGTGCGCGCGGAGGTCGCCGCGCTGGGCGATCGGCCCCTGACCCCCGACGATGTGGCCGACCTCGGGCTCACCGTGCGTGTCCTGCACGAGGCGCTGAGGCTGTGCCCGCCGGCTGCCGGGACCGTGCGCTTGCCCACCCGCGACCTCGTCGTGGACGGCTACCGGGTCGAGGCCAAATCCTTTGCCGTGGTGAGCTTTTATGCGATACACCGCGATCCCGCACTGTGGGAGGATCCGCTGCGTTTTGACCCGGACCGCTTTCTGCCGGAGCGGTCGAAGGGTCGAAACCGTTGGCAGTACCTGCCATTCGGTGGCGGACCGCGCTCGTGTATCGGCGATCACTTTGCAATGCTCGAGGCCACGCTGGCGCTGGCCACGATCGTCCGAGCGTCCGAGATCGAATCGCTCGACCTGGACTTCCCGCTTGAGACGCCGTTCACCGTGGTGGCCGCCGGACCCATTCGGGCCCGGGTGCTGGCCGTGCGAGCACCGGCGTCGGTGCGGCTGACCGCGTGCGTTTGAACCCCTAAACGCCCAGCAGCCGCACCGACGCCCACAACGCGACCACGGCCACCACCAGTGCCGCTGGTACGGTGCACAGGCCCAGCCGAGTGTATTCGCCGACACCGGCCTCGACGTTGTGCTGGCGTAGTACGCGACGCCACAACAGATTCGACAGCGAACCGACATAGGTCAGGTTCGGCCCGATGTTGACCCCGAGCAGTACCGCCAGGATGGCCACCGGCCCGCTGGACACCACCAGCGGCAGCAGCACCAGCGTCGCCGGCAGGTTGTTGACGACGTTGGCCAGCACCGCGGCAACCGCCGCGATGACCAGCAATGCGGGCAGGGTTGCGCCATGCGGCAACACCTTGGACATCGCGCTGTCGACTCCGTTGCGCATGACCGCCTGCACCACTACGCCCAGCGCGAGAACGAACACCAGAAAAGACACGCTCGCAGAACGCGCGATCTCCACCACGGTCGTGTGTCCACGGCGCAGGCTGCGCACCGCCAGCACGCAAGCGCCGGCCAGTGCCACCCACGCCGGAGCAACCCCGACCGATTGCGCGACAGCGAATCCCGCTAGCGTCAGCCCCACCACGATAAGGACGAAGACCGGCGGACGCGGCGCCGGCGCGGATTCCTCGGGATGGGGTGTGACCCGCAGATCCGCAGCGAAAAAGAGACGGAAGGCCACGTACACCACCGCCACCGCGGCCAGCCACGGCAACGCCATCAGCAAGGTGAACTTGGTGAATGAGATGCGGGCCAGGTGAAAAGCTAGCAGGTTGGTCAGATTCGAGACGGGAAGCAGCAGCGAGGCGGCGTTGGCCAGATGAGCCGTGGCATAGGCGTAGGGGCGCACCGGCGTTCGCAGCCGACGGACGGTGGCCAGCACCACCGGCGTCAGCAGCACCACGGTCGCGTCCAGGCTCAGCACGGCGGTGATGGTCGAGGCGATGAGGAAGACCTGCCGAAGCAGTCCGTGCGAGCCGACCCGCACCCGCGCGATGGCCGCGCCCGCGGCCTCGAACAGGCCCTCGTCGTCGCACAGCTTGGCGAGCACCAGCACCGCGCCCAAAAAGGCGACCACACCCGACAGGTCGGCAACTTGCACCGCCGCCTGGTGCACCGAGATCGCGCCGATCCCGATCAGGATGGCGGCGGCGGGTACCGCCGCGATTGCCTCCGGCCAGCCCCGCGGACGCGCGACCGCGAACCCGAGCACGGCCGCAAGCAACAACAACGCAACGGTCAGGATCAAGAGTCAGAACGCCTTACATCCACGGATTCTCGCGCCGCCACACGGTCGGCAGATGCAAAGCGACGCCGTCCTGTGCGGCCAACTCATCGAGGATACGGACCGAAACGTCCAAGTCATCACCCGCATAGGGCAAGGCCCGCATCGGTTTTGACAACGGACGGAAGAAATCGTCCCAATGGATGAGCAGCACCCGGCGGGCCCCCACCGCGCGCACGGTCTCGGTCCAGTAGTCGACCAGGTATGACCGCGGGTGCAGCCCCAGCTGTCCGACGGACAGGTAGACGGCGTCGGCGCGGTGGCCGGCCAGCGCGCCCTTGACGAATCCGGCGCTGCCCTGGATCAGCAGCCGACGGCCGGTGGGGCGGTGGTGCACCAACGTAGACCAGGACTCACCGCAGCGGTAGGCCGACGCCTTCACCGGCGGGGTGAGCGGTGCGTCGATCACCCCCGGAAACCGGTCGGGTGGGCAGTGGTGCGACTCCACCAGCGTTACGTCGAAGGTGCCCAACGACATTGGCTCACCGTTGGCCGCCACCACGAGGCGCTCTTCTGGCAGCCCGTAGCCGCGCCCGACGTTGGCCGCCGACTCGCCACCGACCAGCCGCGCCCCGGTCCGGTCGGCGACCAGTGCCGAGTCCATCACGTGGTCGATGTGGGTGTGCACCGGGATGACGGCCTCCAGCCGGGTCACCCCGGCCCGGGCCAGACAGCCGTCGACGCGCGCCGGCGACGGCGACACCTTGCCGGCGGCGACCTGGGCCAGGCTGGGCCGGGAGAAGTAACCGTCGGTCAGCAACGCCGACGATCCGTCGTCGAGCAGAAGCGTCGCCACCCCCATCCACGTCGCCGAAAGCGAGTCGGCTTCGGCGGCGGGCGCGTCGAATCGATCCGCATACCGCGCGATATCCGGGCGACCGAGTTTGAGGCGCATCAGCAGAATGCCCTGACGTCGGTGCCCGCCGCCTTGAGGCGTTCGCGCACGGCCGTCGCGATCTGCACCGCGCCCGGTGAATCGCCGTGCACACAAACAGATTCCACGTCCAGATTGATCTGGGTGCCATCGATCGCGGTGACCCGCCCCGAGTCCACCATCGCCACCACCCGGTCGGCGATTCGGTCGGGATCGTGCAGCACCGCGCCGGGTTCGCGGCGCGAAACCAGCTGGCCGTCGGGCAGGTAGGCGCGATCGGCGAAAGCCTCGGCGACAGGGCGCAATCCGAGACGGGATGCCTCGTCGAAGAAGGCCGAACCCGCCATGCCCAACACCGGCAGCGTGGCGTCCACCAGCCGGACGGCCTCGGTGACCGCGGCGGCTTGCTCGCGGTTGGTCACGATCGTATTGTATAGCGCCCCATGGGGTTTCACATAGGATACGGTCGTGCCCGATGCGTGTGCGAGTGCCTGTAAGGCTCCGATTTGATACACCACGTCGGCGACGAGATCCTCGGCAGCGACGTCGATGAAGCGCCTGCCGAACCCGGCCAGGTCGCGATAGCTCACCTGCGCTCCGACGCGCACCCCCTGCTCGGCGGCCGCGCGGCACACCCGCAACAGGCCCGCGGGATCTCCGGCATGGAAGCCGCACGCGACGTTGGCGCTCGTGACGATTCCGAGCATCGCTTCGTCGTCACCGAGGCGCCACACGCCGAAGCCCTCGCCCAAGTCGGCGTTGAGATCGATACCGGCCACCAGCCCAGCTTATTGCGGGATCTTGGCGGCGATCTGTTGGGCAATGTCCACGGCCGAACCACCGGCGAGAAAGTAGGCGCAGGTGACGGTGTCGATGGCGACGTTGTTGCGCGCGGTCAACGCGCGCTGGCAGGACCACCCGCGGCCGCCTTCCTGCACTTCCGAGATGCTCAGCGTGCCACCGACCTGGTGCGTATCGGATACGGTCCACACCGTTCCGGTCTGGTTCTTGGGCGCGTCGGAGAACTGGCGACTGGCGCAGGCGGCCCAGTTGCCCACCGAGGATTCATACAGCGCCTTGGCCTCATGCGCCGAGGGATAGGCGACAACGGCCTGAATGGCGTAATGGTTGCGGTCACGGGAGCCGTCGACGCTGTCGTCGAGCCGCTGGCCGCGCATGGCGATCCACCCGGTGCCCGCATAGACCCTGTCCTGCGCGGGCCCGTCGACTGCCAGGCAGTTGTTGTCGCTGACGCCCGCGCTCCAATCCCACATGTCGTTTGCGCTGAACCACACCTTCATCCCGCCGGCTTTCAGCGAGTTGTTGACCTGGTTCGGGTCGAGCAGCAGCCCATCGAGTGCCGACACCGACACCGGGTGCAGGATCCGCGGTCCGGAGTTGTCGGCGGGCACCGGCCTGCCGCTGACGGTGCTCGTGCAGCCGATCGCGAGCGTGGACACCCCGATCAGCACAAGTGCCGCTGCTTGCCGGCGCACTGCTGCCTCTCCAAATTAGGGGGCCGATCTCTGCGACAAGCTTAAGCGGAAGCCCTCGTCGCCGCCCGCGCAGCGAGCGCGGCCGGTCCGCCGGCGCCGCGAAAACCAGCTCCGTTGACTAGAAGTCGCTTAGGTGTAAACCCCGATTAGCTGTAGCCTCACCGAACGTGAGTCCCACACCGCGCCGGCGTGCGACTCTGGCGTCGTTGGCGGCCGAATTAAAGGTTTCGCGCACCACGATCTCGAATGCCTTCAACCGGCCCGATCAGCTCTCCACCGACCTTCGCGAGAAGGTTCTGGCGACGGCGAAGCAGCTCGGATATGCCGGGCCTGACCCGGTTGCGCGATCGTTGCGGACGCGCAAGGCGGGAGCGGTCGCGTTGGTAATGGCCGAACCGCTGACCTATTTCTTCAGCGACCCGGCGGCACGGGATTTCGTGACAGGGGTTGCGCAATCGTGCGAAGCGGTGGGGCAGGGGCTGCTACTGGTGGCGGTCGGCGGAAGCCAAAGTCTGGAAGACGGAACGGCCGCCGTGCTGGCCGCCGGCGTGGACGGCTTCGTGGTGTATTCCGTCTGCGACGACGACCCGTACCTGCAGGTGGTGCTGCAGCGCCGGTTGCCGATCGTGGTGGTCGACCAGCCCAAGAATCTCGCGGGCGTGTCCAGGGTGGGCATCGACGATCGGGCGGTGATGCGCGAGCTCGCCGACTACGTGCTCGGCCTCGGGCATCGCGAAATCGGGCTGCTGACCATGCGGCTGGGCCGCGACCGCCGACAAGGGTTGGCGGCCGCCGACCGGCTGCGGTCACCGGCCTTCGACGTGCAGCGTGAGCGAATCACCGGCGTCTGGGACGCGATGGCCGCCGCCGGTGTCGACCCGGATTCGCTGACCGTGGTGGAAAGCTACGAGCACCTGCCGGAATCGGGCGGCACCGCCGCCAAAACGGCGTTGGAGGCCAATCCGAGGATCACCGCCCTGATGTGCACGGCGGACATACTGGCCCTGTCGGCGATGGACTACCTGCGGGCACACGGGATTTATGTGCCCGGGCAGATGAGCGTCACCGGATTCGACGGCGTGCCCGAGGCCATCAGCCGCGGACTGACCACGGTGGCGCAGCCGAGCCTGCAGAAGGGCCGGCGCGCCGGTGAACTGTTGCTGAGCCCGCCACGTTCGGGTCTGCCGGTCGTCGAGAATTTGGAGACCGAGCTGATTCGGGGCCGCACCGCCGGACCACCGGCCTGAGGACCGCTAGTTGGATTCGTGGTCGCCGATCAGCAACCGGACGGCCAGGTCCAGGCGCTTGCTGACGTCGGTGGCCGAGGCTCGACGGGTGAGCCAGGCGAGCAGGTTCGACAGCCAGACGTCCGAGATGACCCGGGCGATGTGGTACTGGTCCTCGGTCGGCTCGCCGTCGGCCATCGCGCGAGCGAACATGCTGTCGATAAGTTTCTCGACCTGATCGACCTCGCTGGCCGCCGATGCGTCGGCGAAGACGTAGGCGCGCGTCATCGCCTCGGTCAGCAGGGGGTTGCGCTGCATCGCGCGGTTCAGCTTGCCCACCATGAAGTTCAGCCGCTGAAACGGCGTCGCGCCGGCGACGGCGGAACGGTCGGTCTTGGCGTCGATGCGGCTGAATTCCCGGCCCAGTGCGGATACCAGCAGGTGCACCTTCGACGGGAAATACCGGTACAAGGTGCCGACCGCGACGTCGGCGCGGTCGGCGACCGCGCGCATCTGAACCGCCTCGTATCCACCCTTGGACGCGATGGCCATGGTGGCGTCCAGGATCCGCTTGCGCCGCTCTCGCTGTGCCTCCGACCCGAGCTCGGACTCAGCCAGTACCGCCACGTTCAAGACCTCGCGCGGCTGCGAGTCAGAAACGCTGCTCGGATTGGTGTTGGCCGGCATGTGACGGGTTGCTCCTGTTCCGGATTGCTCGTAAGCAAACGATACGCACGTCCAGTGTGATCTTCCGCAGTGTGAATCTCCCACCTCCGTACCGCCGGGACAACCTCGTGTGCAGCTGCGATGACGTTCGACTTGACGGTCGATCGCTGGCACTATTAGAACACGTTCTAGTCTGCGATGAGGCGGGTTGCGCAGTGACCCGAGCCAAGCAGGGGAATCGGTAGTTAGGGGTCCTAGCGGCCTCGCGGACGTTTAGTCACGTCGAATCAAGGACGCGGAGGTCCTAAGGGTGGTAGCGACCGTCACCGACGAGCAATTCGCCGCACGCGCTCTGGTGCGCGACTGGGCCCGCAATTCGACGTCGGGCCCGGGCGGGACAAAGGCGATCCGCGAGGTCGAAGAAGGCAGCGTCGACGCGTGGCGGCCGGTCTTCGCAAGGCTGGCCGACCTGGGGATATTCGGTGTCGCAATCCCGGAGGACCGTGGCGGGGCCGGCGGCAGTATCGAGGATCTGTGCGCGATGGTCGAAGAGGCGGCCAAGGCGCTGGTACCCGGGCCGGTCGCGACCACCGCGCTGGCCACCGTCGTACTCTCCGAGGTCGAGTCTGACCCCGAACTGTTGGGAGCACTGGCCTCAGGTGAACGCTTCGCGGGGCTGGCGCTGGAAGGCAACGTGCGATTCGACGCCGACACGTCGTGCGCGTCGGGCGCCCTCCCGCTGGCGCTGGGCGCCGCCGAGGGCGGGGTACTGCTGCTGCCCGCCGACGGGAAGTGGCTGCTGATCGACACGGCCGGCGAAGGCGTGCAGATCGAGCCGCTGCAAGCCACCGACTTCTCCCGGCCGCTGGCCCGCGTGGTGCTGAAGTCGGCGCCGGCCACCGTGATCACGGAGTCGGCGCGGCGGGTCGAGGAACTGGCCGCGACCGTGCTGGCGGCCGAGGCGGCGGGCGTGACCCGTTGGTCGCTTCAGACCGCTGTCGACTACGCCAAGGTGCGCGAACAATTCGGCAAGCCGATCGGCAGTTTTCAGGCCATCAAGCACCTGTGTGCCGAGATGCTTTGCCGCGCCGAGCAGGCCGACGTGGCCGCGGCGGACGCCGCTCGCGCCGCGGCGGAATCGGATTCCGATCAGTTCGCCATCGCCGCGGCCTTGGCCGCCAGCATCGGAATCGCCGCCGCGAAAGCCAACGTCAAGGACTGCATCCAGGTTCTCGGCGGCATCGGCTGCACGTGGGAGCACGACGCGCAGCTCTACCTGCGCCGGGCCCACAGCATCGGGGGGTTCCTCGGCGGTGCCGAGCGCTGGTTGCGCCGCGTCACCGCGCTGACCCAGGGCGGTGTGCGACGCCGCCTCGGCATCGACTTGACCGAGGTCGAGGGCCTGCGGCCGGAGATCGCCGCCGTGGTTGCCCAGATCGCCGAGCTGCCACAGGAGAAGCGGCAGCAGGCGCTGGCCGAGGCCGGGCTGCAGGCGCCGCACTGGCCGGCGCCGTACGGCCGCGGCGCGTCGCCTGCCGAACAGCTGTTGATCGATCAGGAGCTGGCGGCCGCCGGTGTGGTGCGTCCGGATTTGGTGATCGGCTGGTGGGCCGCGCCGACGATCCTCGAGCACGGCACCCCCGAACAGATCGAGCAGTTCGTGCCGGGCACTACAAGCGGCGAATTCCTTTGGTGCCAGCTGTTTTCCGAGCCGGGCGCCGGCTCCGACCTGGCGTCGTTGCGCACCAAAGCGGTGCGGACCGAAGGCGGCTGGCTGCTGACCGGGCAGAAGGTGTGGACGTCCGCAGCACACAAGGCCCGGTGGGGTGTGTGCCTGGCGCGCACCGATCCCGACGCGCCGAAACACAAAGGCATTACTTACTTTTTGGTGGAGATGAGCTCACCCGGCATCGAAATCCGCCCGCTGCGTGAGATCACCGGCGACTCGCTGTTCAACGAAGTGTTCCTGGACAACGTGTTCGTTCCCGACGAGATGGTGGTCGGCAAAGTCAACGATGGCTGGCGACTAGCCCGGACGACGCTGGCCAACGAGCGGGTCGCGATGGCTTCCGGTACGGCACTGGGCAATCCGATGGAGGAGTTGCTCAGGGTGCTGGCGGAGATCGACCTCGACGCCGCACAGCAAGACCGGTTGGGACGGTTGATCGTCACCACCCAGGGCGGGGCGCTGCTGGATCAGCGCATCGCCCAGCTCGCGGTCGGCGGCCAGGACCCCGGGGCGCAGTCCAGCGTGCGCAAGCTGATCGGCGTGCGCTACCGGCAGGCGTTGGCCGAATACATGATGGACGTGTCCGAGGGTGGCGGGCTGGTGCACAACCAGGCTGTCTTCGACTTCCTCAACACCCGCTGCCTCACGATCGCCGGTGGCACCGAGCAGATCCTGCTCACGGTCGCCGCCGAGCGGCTCCTCGGGCTACCCCGCTAGCGGCGGAATCACCACCGCAGCAAGGGTATTAGGAAAAAGTCGTCACCGCGCAGGTGCTCGGCGAGGTGATGTTGACACCCGGGTAGACCACCTGAATATGGGTGCAGGCGATGACGTTGTTGTCGGTTTTGGGTTGGCCCGTCTGCCAATCCGTGGAGTCGATGCGTCCGGTCGTCTGGTATTTGTCCGGCGGACCCTCACCGAAGTAGACGGTGGTGATCTCGTCGGAACCCATTGACTTCATCACTCGCTCGTACTGGCCGTTGGCGTGCGCGTCCAGGTAGGCCAGCCGGTTCGATGACCGGATCTCGGTGGTTTGACGGGCCCACAGGCCGGGCGGGAAACCGGTCACGCCATCGGGCGTCAACATGTCGGCTGCGGCGGTGAAGTCGCAGTGGCCATCGCCTTTGAAGCAATTCAGGACGGCGCGCGTCTCAAGCTGGTTGGGGCCGTCCAGCGGGAACGTCGTGGTGGCGGTGTTGCTCGCAGCCGCGCAAACACCGGCGGGCAGAAACATCGGCAGCGCCGCGACGACTGCGAATCCCGTCACCAGCCGCATCATCGACGTTCCCTTTCCAGCAAAGATGACCCCAAGGGTGAACCTAGCCCGTGACTACTCGTCGTAGGTCACTTCTACCGAATCAGATTCGGGGTGAGATTGACAGGCCAGGATGAGGCCTTCGTCGAGATCCTGCTGCTCCAGGACGTCGTTGACCTCCATGCTGACCTTGCCGCCGCGCAGGGTGCACGCACACGCGCCGCAGTGACCCTCACGGCAGGAGAAGGGTGCGTCAAGGCCTTTGGCCAGCAGCACGTCGAGCAGCTTGGCGTTGCGCGGCCACGACACTGTATGGGTTTCGCCGTCCAGCTCGACGACCGCGGTGGCCGGCGGCTGATCGCCCTCGTCGGTGTCCTCGATCTTGACCGCCGCGAACGGATCCGAGTCCAGCGACTTGAACACCTCGATATGCACTTGCGGCGCAGGCACTTTCAGTGATTCCAGCGCTTCGCGTGTCGATTCCATGAAGGGGCCGGGCCCGCAGATGTACACCGGCCGATCCTTGAACGGGGCGGCCAGCTTGGCCAGGGCGGCCACGCTCGGCAGTCCCTGCAGGGATTCCAGCCAGTGCACCACCGTCAGGCGGTCGGGGTACTTGGCCGACAGTTCGCGCAGCGCGTCGGAGAAGATCACCGAGCGGTCGTCGCGGTTGGCGTAGATCAACGTCACCTGCCCACTGCCCTCGGACAACGCCGATTTGCAGATCGACATGATCGGGGTGATCCCGCTGCCGGCGGCCATCAGGAGGAAGTCGTCGTCGAGCGTCTTCGGCACGAAGTTGCCCGACGGGGCCAACACGTGGATGCGCATGCCTGCCTGCGCGTGTTCGCACAGCCAGTTGGACGCGTAGCCGTCCGCGGTTCGTTTGACCGTGACGGTAAGGGCGTCGTCGGTGAACGGCGAGCTGCACAGCGAGTAGCAGCGGGCCACCGA
>DASYBR010000019.1:0-2542 GCA_036500645.1 Mycobacterium sp.
CGATCCACCCGCCCATCCGCCCGCCAGGTTGGTGATCACCGGGAACGGCGTAGGGGGTACCGGCGCGTACCCCGGCCAGGATTGAATCCCGGCCCACCCGCTGACGATGTCGTCGGTGTGGAAACCGGTCAGGGCGCCGACGACGTCGAAGGGTAGGCCGACCAACGTTCCGGGTGAGTCGATGCCCAGTCCGGCCACGCTGGCTGGCGCGTCGAGGAAAACCGCGATCAGATCGCTCAACAGGTTTAGTCCGGTGGGCGGATCTGCCGCGGCGGCCGGGGCTGCGAAGCTGGTCAGCGTGTTGGGTACCGAGGCGAACGCCTGTTGGGTCGACGAGACGACGTTCTGCGTGTTGCCCGCGGCGGTGCCGGTGGCCTGGGCCACCGCTGCGGGCTGGTCGGCCCCGGAGTTGGTGTTCTGCTGTGGTGGGTTGAACGGTGTGAGTGTCGTAGCCGACGCCGCCGAACCCGCGTAGCCGTACATCGCCGCGGCGTCTTGTGCCCACATTTCGGCGTACTGCGTCTCGGCGGTCGCTATCGCCGGCGTGTTCTGCCCGAGAATGTTCGTCGCGATCAGAGTCGCCAGCAGGCTGCGGTTGGCCGCGATCACCGGCGGCGGCACCGTCGCCGCGAACGCCGTCTCGTAGGCGGCGGCCGCGACTTTTGCCTGGTTGGCAGCCTGCTCGGCGAGCCCGGCGGTGGTTCTCATCCACTCCACATAGGGCGCGGCCGCGGCGGCCATCGACTCAGCGGCCGGGCCCACCCAGGGCCCGCCGGTCAGGCTCGTGATCTCCGACTGGTAGGCGCTCGCCGCGGAATGCAACGAGGCGGCCAGCTGATCCCAGGCCGCCGCTGCACCCAGCATCGGCCCCGAGCCGGGGCCAACATAGATCCGGCCGGAGTTAATTTCCGGAGGCAGCGCTGCGAAGTCCATGTCGTTTCCTCCGATCGGGTCCATGGTTCGCGAGCTGTCGACGGTTGCCGCAGTGATGGCCGTACAGAATAGCCAAATAATCAGCAAACAAATCGCAAACTTCTTGTACTACAAGTACCGCGTCGGCAGATAGCCGAATAACTCCCCCCCGACTGCGCAGCACTGGTCTAACCGCTCGCGGGTATGGCCCGTGACGTGGGATACAGCGAAGTTGCGTGCGGCTGATGACCGGTAAGTTACCCGCGTAGAGCACGGGAACGCACCAACGGCACGGCGGGTCCGCGCCTTCACGGGGTGAATTCGCCGTCCCTCGAGCGCCCGGATGCGGCCCAATCTGTTTGGATCTGTAGCAACACCGCGGGTTGGGTCTAGATGAAAGAGTCTTGTCCTAGATGAAATTTGTGCTGGCAGGTTATGGGAGCCGGGGCGATGTCGAGCCTTGCGCAGCCGTCGGGCGGGAGCTGTCGAGTCGAGGTCACGACGTGTTGATGGCGGTGCCGCCCGACCAGCGTGCCTTCGTTGAGGCGGCCGGGCTTGCCACGGTCGCCTACGGGCGGGATACGCGGGAGCAGATCGACGCGGCCACGGAGTTCGTCAAGAGCGGCGAAAGCGCATTCGCCGTGTTCCCTCAACTCGTACAGAGAGTTACCGAAGTATGGGCGGAGAAGAGCGCGACCTTGGCCCCGCACGCCGACGGCGCCGACCTGCTGGTGGCCGGGATGAACGAGCAGCGGCTCGCCGCAAACGTCGCGGAGCATCACGGTATGCCGCTGGCCGCGCTGCACTTCTTCCCCGCACAAGCCATGGAACTCGGCGCCTTGCAACAGCAGATAACGAATGCGGCCGCGGGCGCGCAACGCGGTGCACTCGGCTTGCCTGAGGAAATCGGCCCGTCGACGCAACACGCGCTGGAGATACAGGCCTACGAAGAGTTTTGCGTTCCGGGCCTGGCGGCCGAATGGGCGAAATCGGATCTCCGACGGCCCTTTGTCGGCTCGCTGACGCTGGCGATGCCGACCGACGTCGACGACGAGGTGTTGTCGTGGGCAGCCGATGGAACGTCGCCCATCTATTTCGGCTTCGGCAGCACGCCGGTCACGTCCCCAGCCGAGACGGTCGCCGTGATCAGCGCGGCCTGCACAAAATTAGGCGAGCGGGCGTTGATTTGCAGCGGTCCCAATGATTTCACCGAGTTGCCTCAATCCGAAGACATCAAGATTGTGGACGCGGTCAACCACGCCGCCGTATTTCCGGCTTGCCGAGCGCTCGTCCACCATGGGGGCGCCGGTACCACGGCCGCGGGTATGCGCGCCGGGGTACCCATGCTTGTCCTGTGGATCTGGCTCGATCAGCCCATCTGGGCGTCCGCGGTCGACCAGGTGGGGGCCGGATTCAGCAGGGCGTTTTCGGAATCGACACTCGACTCACTGGTCGCGGACGTGCGTTCCGTCCTCGCCGAGGACTACCTCACCCGCGCCCGTGAGGTCGCCACCCGGATGACCAAGCCCGCCGAAAGCCTTGCCAGGGCTGCCGATCTCTTAGAAGAAGCCGCCCGCGCCGGACGTTCAGGCTGAGGTTGCGGTGCAAGATCAGCCTCCGGAAGCTCTCG
>DASYBR010000020.1:0-10272 GCA_036500645.1 Mycobacterium sp.
GGAGACGGTGTGCACCGGCAAGCGCGAGTCGAAGAGCCGGCCCGGCGAAGGCATCGTCACCCTCGAGCACACGGGGCGCAATCAGCATGGCGACATCGTTGCGCGCGCGGTGCGGACCACGCTGGTACAGAAGAGCCCGGAATGAAAGGACGCCCGATGAACCTGCAAGCCGCCGGCCCCGGTTGGTTGTTCTGTCCGGCCGACCGCCCCGAGCGTTTCGCGAAGGCCGCTGCCGCGGCCGACGTGGTGATCCTCGACCTCGAGGACGGGGTGGCCGAAGCGGACAAGCCCGCTGCCCGCAAGGCATTGCAGGAGACCCCGCTCGACCCGGAGCGCACCGTGGTGCGGCTCAACGCGACCGACACCGATGAGCACTCCCGAGACCTGGAGGCTTTGGCCGGTACCGCGTACACGACCGTGATGTTGTCCAAGACCGAATCGGGGGCGCAGGTGGATGCGCTGGCCCCGCATGATGTGATCGCGTTGCTCGAGACGCCGCGCGGTGCGGTGTTCGCCACCGAGATCGCCGCGGCGCAGCGAACCGTGGCGCTGATGTGGGGCGCCGAGGACCTGGTCGCGACGCTCGGCGGTAGTTCCAGCCGGTGGGTCGATGGCACCTACCGGGATGTAGCCCATCATGTGCGGTCGACGGCCCTGCTCACAGCCTCCGCGTTCAACCGGGTCGCGCTGGACGCGGTGCATCTCGACATCCGCGACCTCGACGGCTTACGGGCCGAGGCCGAAGACGCCGTGGCGCTGGGCTTCGCCGGGACGGTATGTATTCACCCGAGTCAGATCCCAGTGGTGCGCGAGGCCTATCGCCCCAACGAGGAGAAGCTGGACTGGGCGCGCCGGGTCATCGAGGCGGCGCGGACCGAACGCGGAGTTTTTGCCTTCGAAGGACAGATGGTCGACTCGCCGGTGCTCAAGCACGCGGCGATGCTGCTGCGGCGGGCAGGGGAGGCTTAGTCAGTCCAAGGCGGACTAACGCGACACGTTTCCGATGCGTTCGCAATCAACGCGGTCTCTTCTTTTTTGAGCGCATAATGGTGTGTACGCCAGTGTCGTGTCGAGCGAAGCGTTTCGTGCATGTGGCGATCGGCTTCCGCTCGCGGTAGGTCTCGGCCGACCTTCTGCCGTGGCCCGCTGTGGCTGACTGAGTCATGCGGCACCGGGCTAGGGAGGCGGTGTGGCGCGAATGTCTCAGACGCCGATGACCGTCGACCTCGATCCGGTGCAGTTGGTGGCCGCGGATGGCACACCGACGCCCGAAATGCGCTATCCCCGCGACCTTCCCGCGGAGACGCTGTGTTGGCTCCACGAGATGATGGTCGTAACCCGAGAACTCGACGCCGAATTCGTCAACCTGAAACGGCAAGGTGAATTGGCACTGTTCGCGTCCTGCCAAGGTCAAGAGGCCGCACAGGTCGGTGCCGTAGCCTGCCTCCGCAAGACCGACTGGCTGTTCCCGCAATACCGGGAGCTCGGCGCGTTTCTGGTGCGCGGCATTCCGCCCGGACACGTCGGGGCCGCTTGGCGCGGAACGTGGCACGGGGGACTGGAATTCACCGAGAAATGCTGCGCCCCGCTGTCGATTCCGATCGGCACTCAAACCCTGCACGCCGTGGGTGCGGCGATGGCCGCCCAGCGCCTCGGCGAGGATTCGGTGACCGTGGCCTTCCTCGGCGACGGTGCCACGAGCGTGGGAGATGTCCACGAGGCGTTGAACTTCGCGGCCGTCTTCGGCACGCCCTGCATCTTCTTCGTGCAGAACAACCAGTGGGCGATCTCGATGCCGATATCCAAGCAGACCGCCGCACCGTCCATAGCGCACAAGGCAATTGGGTACGGCATGCCTGGCATCCGGGTGGACGGCAACGATGTGCTGGCATGCTATGCGGTCATGGCCGAGGCCGCCGCCCGGGCGAGGGCCGGTGGCGGCCCGACGCTGATCGAGGCGGTCACCTATCGCCTTGGCCCGCACACCACTTCCGACGATCCGACTCGATACCGGACCCAGGACGAGGTGGACCACTGGGCGGCGCTGGACCCGATCCCGCGCTACCGCACCTACTTACAGGACCGGGGCCTGTGGTCGAAGCGCTTAGCGGAGCGTATCGATGCCCGGTCGAAACGCATGCGGACCGAACTGCGCGACGCGGTGTTCGACGCGCCGGATTTCGACGTCGACGAGGTTTTCACCTCCGTATACGCGGAAATCACGCCCGGACTACAGACGCAGCGTCAGCAGTTGCGGGCCGAACTCGACCGAATCGATTGAGAGGCGTCAATGACTCAACTCGCTGATCGTCCGGCCGCCGCCTCGGTCGATGCGGCGCTCGGCGCCCAGTCGTTGACGATGGTGCAGGCGCTCAACCGCGCCCTACACGACGCAATGGCCGCCAACGACCGGGTGCTGGTGTTCGGCGAGGACGTTTCGGTCGAGGGAGGGGTATTCCGGGTAACCGAAGGACTGGCCGCGACGTTCGGCGAGAGCCGTTGTTTTGACACACCTTTGGCGGAGTCTGCGATCGTTGGGATTGCGGTGGGGCTGGCGCTGCGCGGCTTCGTGCCGGTGCCCGAGATCCAATTCGACGGTTTTTCCTATCCGGCCTTCGATCAGGTGGTCAGCCATCTGGCGAAGTACCACACCCGCACCCGTGGCGAAATCAACATGCCGGTGACGGTGCGGATTCCATCGTTCGGCGGAATCGGTGCGGCCGAACACCACTCGGACTCCACCGAGTCGTATTGGGCGCACACCGCCGGTCTCAAGGTGGTGGTTCCGTCCGAGCCGGCGGACGCCTACTGGTTGCTGCGCCACGCGATCGACTGCCCGGATCCGGTGATGTACCTGGAGCCCAAGCGGCGGTATCAGGGACGTGGCATGGTCGACGCCAACCGGCCAGAGCCGCCGATCGGGCAGGCGGTGGTGCGCCGGCCGGGCACCGATGTGACCGTCGTGACCTACGGGAGCCTGGTCGGCACGGCGGTCGGCACCGCGGAAGATGCTCAGCAGCAACGTGGTTGGAGCCTGGAAGTCATCGACCTGCGGTCGCTGGTCCCGTTGGATTTCGATACCGTCGCCGCGTCGATCCGCAAGACCGGCCGCTGTGTGGTGATGCATGAGGGGCCACGCAGCCTGGGTTATGGCGCCGGTTTGGCCGCCCGCATTCAAGAAGAGTTGTTCTACGAGCTGGAGGCACCCGTGTTGCGCGCCTGCGGTTTTGACACGCCTTACCCGCCGGCCCGGTTGGAGAGACTGTGGCTGCCCGGCCCGGACCGGCTGCTGGACTGCGTCGAGCGCGCCCTGAGTCTGCCATGAGCACGGACGAGCGGGTCAAGGCCTTCCGCGTCCCCGATCTCGGTGAGGGGCTCGAAGAAGTGACGGTGACCCACTGGAGCGTCGCGATGGGTGACTGCGTCGACCTCAACCAGGTGTTGTGCACGGTGGAGACCGCCAAGGCCGAGGTGGAAATCCCCAGCCCGCACGCGGGGCGGATCGTCGAAATGCAGGGCAACGAGGGCGATGTGCTCAAAGTGGGAGCGGTGCTGGTACGGATCGACACGGCACCGCGCAACGGCGACGTGCCCGCGCCGACGGAGGAGGTACCCACGCTGGTGGGCTACGGCGCCAACGCAGGCATCGACACGAGCCGACGGACCGGCAGGCCACTCGCCGCCCCGCCGGTGCGCAAGTTGGCCAAAGAGCTGATGGTCGACCTCGGCTCGTTGGGCGGTAGCGCCAATGGCGTGATCACCCGGGCGGACGTGCTGGCGGCGGCCGGCGGGTCGACCAACGGCGTTGATGTTCGACCGGTCCGGGGTGTGCAGGCCGTGATGGCGGAGAAAATGGCGTTGTCGCACAAGGAGATCCCCGCCGCGAAGGTCAGCGTCGAGGTTGACTGCACCGAGCTGCTGCGGCTGTCGGACCGCTTTCGTTCGGCGGATCAGCAGATCACGCCGTTTGTACTGACGCTTCGACTGCTGGTCATCGCGCTGCGCCACAACGAGATTCTCAACTCGACCTGGACGGAATCCCCCGACGGTCCGGAGATATCCGTCGATCACCATGTGCACCTGGGCATCGGAGTGGCCACCGAACGGGGGCTGCTGGTTCCCGTAATCGCCGATGCGCACGTCAAGACCACCCGGGAACTGGCAAGTCGGGCAATGGAATTGATAGCCGGCGCACGCGCAGGAACGCTCCCGCCGAGGGAGTTGAGGGGCTCGACGTTCACGGTGTCGAACTTCGGGGCGCTGGGCGTGGACGACGGCGTGCCGGTGATCAACCACCCTGAGGCGGCCATTCTCGGGATGGGGGCGATCAAGCCACGCCCGGTCGTCGTCGGCGATGAGGTCGTGGCGCGCCCGACGATGACGCTGACGTGCGTGTTCGACCACCGCGTCGCCGACGGCGCTCAAGCGGCCCGGTTCGTCGCCGAGCTCAGGGGTTTGATCGAGTCGCCCGAGACGGCGTTGTTGGACCTGTAACTAGGGTATGTGGTGCTACAGGCGTTGGGCCGCGGCCAATCGCGCTGCGAACTCCGGTGATTGAAGCGAATACACCTGCGGCCCGAGTTCGGCGTGCATGGCGAACTCGTGCTGCTCGTTGTCGAGTGATCCCGGGCTGGCGGTGGCGCGCATGGTGGCCTTGGTCGCCAACACCACCTCGCGCGGAGCGGCTGCGGGGCCCGCGGCCAGTTCCAGCGCCGCGGCGACGGCGTCGTCGGCGACGTTCAGCGCCAAGCCGTGGCGCACGGCGGATTCCGCGTCGAAGCGCATCCCGAAGAGCAGGGCCGCCCGGGCGACCTGAGGGCCCACCGCCCGCTGCAGCATCCAGGTCGCGCCCCCGCCCGGATGTAGCCCCAGCTTCTGGAATCGGGGGTCGAACAAAGCGCCCGGTCCCGCAATGCGGACGTCGGCGGCCAGGGCAAGATTGAGGCCTGCGCCGACGGCCGCGCCGTTGACCGCGGCGATCGTCGGGAGCCGGCAATTACCAACGGCCATAAATCCGTCGTAGATCTGCCGCAGCCCCGCCTCCGCCTCTCCGCTGCCCGCGGCGCCGAGTGCGCTGAGGTTCGCGCCGGCGCAAAACGCCTTGCCGGCCCCGGTGACCACCAGGGCGTGCACGTCGGGATCGGCTTCGGCCTGCGCCACGGTGTCGTGCAGAAGTGTCGACATCTCGGCCGTCAACGCGTTGCGTCGCTCGGGGTCGTTGACGGTGACGAGCGCGACGTGGTTTTCAACGGTGAACAGGACGAGGTCGGATCCGGTCATCAGGCACCTCCGCGGTTTTTTTCGGCGAAGGTAAGGGTACTTCGCGGCTCGCCCACCACTTCGCCGGGCCGCCAACTGCAAGCTGTTGGCATTATGTGCGCAATTCCGCGGCATTAAATGGATGAATCCAAAAGACTAGGACCGAGCGCCAATAACGACGGGCCGTAATGAATTCAAAAGATATGCTTCAGCCTAAAGCCGGCGGGTTGCGTGGGAGTGGTCATGCACTCTCCGGTCTGGCTAATCTTCTCGCCAGTTCATCGAGTTCGGCTTGGCGCTGCCTGATCGCACACAGCCGCAGGTCCCTGCGGTCTCCACGAATGACCGCGTCCGGCAGGGCGTCACTGAGCATCCTGGTATTTGCGTAATGGATTGCGGCATCGATCATTTCGATGTAATGCTCCGCGTCATCCTGCGTGCATGACCCCTCGATGCACTGGACTTCGTCCCAGCAGGGATAGCAAGGATATCGGGCATCGAGTTGTTGCTGCGATACCTGCGAACCGAAATAGCCTCGCCAGTCCCGGCTCAGCCATCCCTTGGTCTTGACCTGGACTTTGATCCGATTTCCGACACCGGCTATGAACTTGGGTTCGCCAACGCGTACCACCGGTTGCCAGTCGTTCGACGCCATTATCGCCAATCCCTTGATTACCAGACGCCCAAGTGATGATCCTCCCGCTTGCGTCTTGTGCTTGGCACGACACGCCATTAGTTGTTCCCGAAATTAATTGCGGGAAAACTTGCGGCCGTCCGTTTCCCCGGGATTTGACTAATGGTTTGGAAAATGGCTGAGAATCGATCCGTCGGACTTGTTTTGTGCAGGCGGCCACGGTCAATGGTCGGGGCCGGCGCCGCTCATTCCGGCTGCTGCGAGACGCATGTGAAGGCCCGGGTCGAGCCGCGCAACTTTTGACGGTGGACACCGGATGGACGAGGCTTGGGCGCGTCAATCCGTTCGTGCAAACAAGGAGCATTGCGATGGCGAAGGTTCTGTTTGTGGTGACCGGCGCGAGTTATTGGACGCTCAAGGACGGCACCAGGCACCCGACGGGCTATTGGGCGGAGGAGTTCGCGGCGCCGTACCGCGAGCTCACTGGTGCCGGCCACCAAGTCGTGGTCGCCACCCCGAAAGGCGTTGTTCCGCACGTAGATGTGATGAGCCTGCGCCCCGCCATGGCCGGTAGCGCGGAGATCGCTCTGGAACTCGAGCAGATTCTGCGATCCGCTGAGGAGTTGCGTCGGCCCATCGAGTTGGCCGACGCGCGGTTGGAGGACTACGACGCCGTCTACTACCCGGGTGGACACGGCCCGATGGAGGACTTGTGGCGCGACGCGGATTCCGGCCGGCTGCTGATTGCCGCGCTCGCCTCCGGCAAGCCGCTGGCCATCGTGTGCCACGCACCCGTTGCGATGTTGGCCACTCGTCGCAACGGCGTGTCGCCCTTCGCCGGCTATCGGGTCACGGCCTATACCAACGATGAAGAGGACGCCGTCGGGCTGCGTGAAAAAGCCCCGTGGACGGCCGAGGACGAGCTGGTGAAGATGGGTGTCGAATTCAGTCGCGGCGAGATGTGGAAGCCTTACACGGTCGTTGACCGCAACCTGTTCACCGGCCAGAATCCGGCCTCCGCTGGGCCTTTGGCGCGCGAGTTCATGAAGAAACTCACCTAGCGTTCGTACTATTCGACAAGTGGCGCAACGGGTTTCGATTGCGCCGAGCAAGCGTCGGGCGTACGTTCCCTCAATGACGAACAGATTTCGCCCACGGTCGGATTCGCACGGGCGCCGTGATAGGCAGGCGGTCAAGCGTAAGGCGCTCTCGGCACTTGTCGCGGCCGCCGAGGATGCCCGCGCCGCGGGTGCCTCGAAAGCCGAGATTGCCGGGGTGCTGCAGTTCGGCACAGTTGGCGCGGCGCCGCCGGAAACGCGTCATCCACTGCGCGCGAAAGGCGTGGCGCTGTGGGTCGTCGCGCTCGTCGTTTGCGCCGCGCTGTTCTTGCAGACCGCGCCGCTGAGTCGGGCCGACGTGTGCGGCGACGGGGCCCAAGTGCCGGCGGGTGACTGCCAAGATCCGGGCGGGGACCCGCCATCGCCTCCCGGTCTCGCCAAGCCGCCGTGGCTCGGCGCGATCGAAAGCCGCGACCCGCAATTCGGCGACTCGTACATGGCGATGCGTGAGCGGATCCTGAAGGACGGTGCGATCCCGGCCAAGTACAAGTTGCTGATGGCGATGGTCACCGATGCGATCGCCGCGCACCCCGACGGCGTCAGGACGCTGGCCGGCAACGCTCGCGCCGCGGGCGCCTCCGAACCCGAGGTCACCGAAGCGGTCGAGGTCGGCTACCTGTTCGGCGGCACCGCGGCGTTGGTGATGGGCGCCAACGCGTTCAACGGCTGACGGCGGTGCGGCTACAGATGAGCCGCCACGAAAGTCGCGGCCTGACCGGGCATTCCGGACTTCTGATATGACAGATGCTCAGCGGCGAACATTTCGTCATGGGTAGGCAGCGCCAAGGGACCGCCCGGGGTGCAAATGGGATCGCCGGGCGCACACATGTCAATGGCCTTCGCCCCGTACCAAGGGCTGACGTCGCTGATCGGCGCTCCCAGATATCTGTCCGATGGATTGCCGAAGGTCGCGAGTGCGGCAACGTGAGCAGCCTCGTCCGCCGTCAGTATGTCGGGGTTCAGGCCCGCGATCGAAGCCCGGGCAATCGTGGTCAGGTCTATCGCCATTGCGCCTTGGGAATATCCGCCGAGGACCAGCTTGGTATTGGGGCAGTTCGCGACCATCGACGTAACGTGCGCGTGTGCATCGACGGCGCCGGCGGATGACGACGGGGCGAAATCGTCGCCGGCGGGGTAGTTGACCGCATACACGCCGACCGATCGACCCCCGGTCTGCGAGCGCAGCGAATCGATGAATGCTTGCCCGACACCACCGACGCCGGGTGGTTCGGCGGTGCCACGGGCGAACGTCACCTCGACGTCGGGGCAGGGGGCAGCGGACGCGGGGGCAATGAGGGTCGGCACGCTCAGCGGCGCCACCCAGGTCGTCACCACCGCGGCGCCCAGCAAACGGGCGAAGTGGCGTGAGTTCACGTCCCAATGCTGACACATCGTCGGCCGAAAGATACCGCCCCAATTTGCGCGATCTGGTCGACAGGGCTTGCCTGACGGGTCGCGTGGTGCCCCCGGCACGACTCGAACGCGCGACCTAGGATTAGCATCTTCCGAGACTCGCGGTTGCTCGACCATGCTTGTGTTTACCCGTGCTACAACGGTTTTGGCCAAATATCGGCACGGGTGAGAACCCGCCAACAGCCGTCGAATCGCGGTCATTGGCGATGAATAAACGATGACCGCATTCCCCGGCATCGAGAGCGAGGTGCGCTTAGCAGCCTGCGATGGTTGGGCAGGTCGGGCACCCTCCGGCAATAACATCCGCCTCACTCAGGTACTCGAGTTCGATCCAGCCCGGGGCTATCGCCTCGGCGATCTACGCCGCCGACAACGCCGTGCTCATGGGTGTCAGCGCTGCCCGCATTCTTGGAGCCAGCACGGTCGATAGTGCGGCCGTCAGGATCCAACTGTTGTCGTCGCCCGACCGGATTGTTTGGCCATTGTAACGACTGTAACGACGTTGGCGAAAATCGGTGACGCTGTCGCGGTCGATGTCGGTTTCTGTCCTCGGACCGTCACATGATGTATGGCTCCCGCGCGTGCTTTACCGCCACATTGGCCAGGCGCCGCTTGTTAAATCTGCCGTTCAAGCGTTAAGAGGCCGTGAACCGTCGACCCGAGCAGTCCTTCCGAACGTGGCAGTGGTGACGGCGTCCTTGGGCGTACGTCGATTGTCGGGGCCTGAAGCCGCCTCGAAGAGCCGACTATCGCGCGTTTGTCGGCGTCTCTTACGCACGGAGGAGCAGCAGATGTCGTTTTTGACAACCATTTTCGAGAGTTGCTCGCCGCAGCAGCACAGCGGCAGGCGATAGCCCGTATCGGCTCGCTCTGATTTGCCCCAGCAGGCAATTCGAAACGGAGAACACATTGAATACCCGCACGGTGGCATCCAAGGGCTCGGGGACGCTTATAGCGCCGAGCATCGCGCGGACCCGCTGGCTTCAGCTTGGCCTTGGCCTGGTTTGCATGCTGACGATATCGAGTCCACAGTATGTGTGGACGCTGATGACCAAGCCGCTTGCCACCAAGCTCGGCATAGCCTTGCCTGAATTGCAAGTAACCTTCTCGATTCTGGTGCTGGTGCAGGCCATCTTTTCGCCATTCCAGGGCGTGCTGATCGACCGCTTTGGACCGCGCTTGCTGATCTCAATCGGCACGCTGCTCGCGGGCGTGAGCTGGGTCCTCGCTTCCGGCGCGCGTACCGTGCCGATGCTGTATTTGACCTATGGCGGTGTCGGGGGTCTCGGCACGGGCATTGTCTATGTCGGCGTAGTTGGACTGGTGGTCCGGTGGTTTCCTGATCGGCGCGGTTTCGCCACCGGCGTGGTGGCGGCCGGCTACGGGATGGGCGCGATTCTCACCACCTTTCCGATTGCTTCATCGCTGGCTGCGCGCGGCGTGGAGTCAACGTTGTGGCTGTTCGGTATCGTCTTCGCCGCGGTCGGCCTCATTGCCGCGCAGGGCTTGCGCGTGCCGCCGGCGCATTTGGGGTTGAGCACATCGAGCGCCCAGACCGACTATCGACCTTCCCAGATGCTCAAGCGACCGCTCTTCTGGTTGATGTTCCTGATGATGACAATGATGGCGACCTCGGGCCTGATGGTCACATCGCAGATGGCGACCTTCGCGACCGACTTCGGTGTGAGCAAGGTCTTGGTGTTCGGACTCGCGGCTGTGCCGCTGGCCTTGACGATCGACCGCTTCACCAATGGCCTGACGCGGCCGTTGTTCGGTTGGGTATCGGATCGACTGGGGCGTGAAAACACCATGGGGTTTGCCTTTGCGCTGGAGGGCGCAGCCATGACG
>DASYBR010000021.1:0-8137 GCA_036500645.1 Mycobacterium sp.
CCTGGTCGAGGCCGGATGGGATGCCGAGGCGGCCCGCCGGCCACACGGGCATCACACAACTGTGGTGGTGCACGTCGACGTTGAGCAGCGCACCGCCGCGCTGCATCTGGGTCCGCTACTCACGGAGGCCGAACGCCGATACCTGACCTGTGATGCCACGTGTGAAGTCTGGTTCGAACGTGACGGCGAGGTCATCGGCGCCGGCCGAGCGACCCGCCAGATCAACCGGCGGCTACGCCGCGCGCTCGAGCACCGCCAGCCCACGTGCGCGGTTCCCGGCTGTGGTGTTACCCGCGGTCTGCACGCACACCACATCCGGCACTGGGAAGACGGCGGCCCCACCGAGTTGGCCAACCTGGTGCTGGTCTGCCCCTATCACCACCGGCTGAACCACCGGGGCGTCATCACCATCACCGGACCCGCAGTCGATCTCACCGTCTCCGACGGCTCCGGCCGACCGCTCAGCGCAGGATCGCTCGCGCGTCCGCCCAACCTTCCTCCGCGCGCCGTCCCGCCGTGCCCCGGCCCCACCGGCGAGCGCGCGGACTGGTGGTGGTACGAACCTTTTCGGCCGCAGCCACCACCAACAACCAATTAGATTGGTTAGCAGCGTCACTACTTCTCGCCACGTGCGCTTACGGCGTTTCTCCCGCAATCTCAGGCGCGTCAGATGAAGCGGTGATCCCGCTCCTCTAGCGCCTGCACGCGCAGCGCCTAGGATTACGTCGCGAGGTATTCCATCATGGATCCGGCGAGCGCAGAGATGGTTGGCTGTATCGCCCGCGACCCCGTCGCGCTCAGTGACCGCAACTGTAGTGACGGCCCGCTGCGCCCGGCTTCGCCGCGCTTGCGACCGTCACGGCCGCGCCAACGCCCGCAGGAAGAACGTCAGGTTGGCGGGCCGTTCGGCGAGCCGGCGCATGAAGTAGCCGTACCACTGGGTGCCGAACGGCACGTAGACCCGGACCTGGGCGCCGGAATCGGCCAGCCGTCGCTGCTCATCATCGCGGATGCCGTACAGCATCTGGTACTCGAAGGCGCAAGCCTCACGGCCGGTTTCGCGAGCCAGCGCGGGCACCGCATCGATGATCGCCGGGTCGTGCGAGGCCACCATCGGGTAGCCCGCACCGGCCATCACCACGCGTAGACAGCGCAGGTACGACGCGGTCACCGCGGCCGGGTCTCGGTAGGCCACCGACGCGGGCTCGTCGTAGGCGCCCTTGCACAGCCGGATCCGCGCACCGGAGGCGGCGAACTCTTCGCAGTCGCCGAGCGTGCGCCGCAGGTAGGCCTGCAAAGCCAGGCCGAGCCAAGGGAAATCGAGCCGCAGGTCACGCACGATCGTCAGGGTCGAATCCGTCGTCGTGTGGTCTTCGGCGTCCACCGTCGCCCACACCCCGGCCCGTTGCGCCGCCTGGCAGATCGCATAGGCGTTGTCCCGGGCGATCTTCTCGCCGTCGCGGTCCAGTGACTGCCCCAGGGCGGACAACTTCAGCGATATCTCCAGCGGCCGGGCACCGGCGTCGCCGTGGTCATCGAACGGGCGCAGGCGCTCGATCAGATCCAGGTAGACGCCCACCGCCGCGTTGGCGTCATCGATGCCGGTGACATCCTCGCCCAGATGGTCGATGCTGACGTAGCGGACCGAATCACGAAGCACTGCAACGCTATCCAGCACGCTGTCGATGGTCTCGCCGGCCACGAACCGCCGCACGACCTTGCGGGTCACCGGCAGCCGCTCGGCCGTGTTGCGCAATCCGTGTCCCCTGCTGGCGGCCAGGATCACCGGGCGCAGCGTGCTGGCGAACAGTCCGGCCATCAGTCGGCGCCCATGTGCGGGTAGGCATGGTGGGTGGCCGGGACGAACGTCTCCTTGATGGTCCGGGCCGACGTCCAGCGCATCATGTTCAGCATCGATCCGGCCTTGTCGTTGGTACCCGAGCCGCGTGAACCCCCGAACGGTTGGCGCCCGACGACCGCGCCGGTCGGCTTGTCGTTGACGTAGAAGTTCCCGGCGGCGAATCGAAGCCGGTCCTGCGCGGTCAGCACCGCCGCGCGATCGTCGGCGATGACCGCGCCGGTCAGCGCGTACCGCGACCCGGTGTCGATCACGTCGAGGATTCGTTCGTACTGATCGTCGGGATACACGTGCAGCGACAGCAGCGGCCCGAAGTATTCGGTCGCGAACGACTCGTCGGTCGGGTCGTCCGACAGCAATACCGTGGGCCGCACGAAATAGCCGGCACTGTCGTCGTATTCGCCGCCCACGGCGATGGTGACGTGCGCCGCGCCCTTAGCCCGCTCGATCGCGTTGACGTTCTTGGTGAAGGCGCGCCGATCGATCAGGGCACCGCCGTAGTTGGTCAGGTCGGTGACGTCGCCGTAGCGCAGCGCGGCCGTCTCACCCAGAAAACTGTCACCCATCCGCCGCCACACCGACTGTGCCACGAACGCCCGGGACGCCGCCGAGCACTTCTGTCCCTGGTAGTCGAATGCACCGCGAATCAGGGCGGTGCGCAGCACATCTGGGTGCGCCGAGGCGTGCGCGACGATGAAGTCTTTGCCGCCGGTCTCGCCGACCAACCGCGGATAGCTATGGTAGCGGCCGATATTGGCGCCCACCTGTTGCCAGAGGTGCTGGAAGGTGGCCGTCGACCCGGTGAAGTGGATGCCCGCCAACCGCGGGTCGGCCAATGCCACGTCGGAAACGGCGATGCCATCACCGGTCAGCAGGTTGATCACGCCCGGCGGCAACCCCGCGGCTTCGAGCAATTGCATGGTCACATAGGCCGACAGCGTCTGGGTGATCGACGGCTTCCACACCACGGTGTTGCCCATCAGCGCCGGTGCGGTCGGCAAATTGCCGGCGATGGAGGTGAAGTTGAATGGCGTGATGGCGTAGACGAATCCGTCCAGTGGGCGGTATTCGCTGCGATTCCATTCACCCGGGCCGCTGATCGGCTGCTGCGCGAGGATCTGGCGCGCGAAGGCGACATTGAACCGCCAGAAGTCGATCTGTTCGCACGGCGAGTCGATCTCCGCCTGATAGACCGACTTTGATTGGCCGAGCATCGTTGCGGCGGCCATCTTCTCCCGCCACGGCCCGGCCAGTAGGTCGGCCGCCCGCAGGAACACAGCCGCCCGCTCATCGAAAGGCATTACCGCCCAGCTGTTCTTCGCGACCATCGCGGCCTCGATGGCCGCCGCCGCATCGGCGGGCACGGCATTGGTCAGGGTGCCCAGCTTCGCGGCATGCCGGTGCGGCTGGACGACGTCGATGCGCTTGCCGTTGCCGGTCCGGTACATGCCGCCGATGACATGCGGAAGGTCGATCGGATGATCGGCCAGCGCGTCCAGTTCGGCGCGTAGCCGAGTGCGTTCTTCGGATTGTGGCGCGTAGTCGTGGACCGGCTCGTTGGCCGGCAGCGGCACCTGGGTGATCGCGTCCATCTTGCCAGGATCCTCGCCCGGGCCGCCGAATCTCTTAGCCAATCGGACAAGACGCCAAGCTCTTGGTAGTAGAATCGGCCAATGGCGGGTGTCGGGTTGGGTCAGTTGTTGCTCGCGCTGGACGCGACCCTGGTCAGCCTGGTCAACGCCCCTCGCGGACTGGATCTTTCGGTGCAGTCGGCGGCGCTGATCGACTCCGACGACGTGCGGCTCGGGCTGGCGGCGGCAGCGGGCTCGGCCGACGTCTTCTTCCTGTTGGGAGTCACCGACGACGAGGCGCTGCAGTGGATGGACAGGCAGGCGCGCGAACGGGTACCGGTGGCGATCTTCGACAAACAGCCGTCGGACGCGCTGGTGGCCGCGGCGGTCGCGGCCGGATCGGCCGTGGTGGCCGTCGAGCCGCGGGCCCGCTGGGAACGGCTTTACCAGTTGGTCAATCACGTCTTGGAGCATCACGGGGAACGCGCCGATACGATGGACGACTCGGGCACCGACCTGTTCGGGTTGGCGCAGTCGCTGGCCGATCGCATCCACGGCATGGTCAGCATCGAGAACGCCCAGTCGCAGGTGCTGGCCTATTCGGCCTCCAACGACGAAGCCGATGACTTACGCCGTCTTTCCATCCTGGGCAGGGCGGGGCCGCCGGAACACCTCGAGTGGATCGGCCAGTGGGGCATCTTCGACGCGCTGCGGTCGGGCGGCGAGGTGGTGCGCGTCGCCGAGCGCCCCGAGCTGGGGCTACGTCCGCGGCTGGCCATCGGGATTCACCAGCCCGCGGCCGACGCGCGGCGACCGCCGGAGTTCGCCGGCACCATCTGGGTGCAGCACGGCTCGCAACCGCTGGCCGACGACGCCGAGGAGATGTTGCGGGGCGCGGCGGTGCTGGCCGCCCGCATCATCTCGCGTCTGGCGGCCCGGCCATCCACGCATGCGCGATGGATACAGCAGGTGCTCGGGCTGATCGCGCCGGAGGTCACCGCGCCCGCCGATGTGGCCGCCGTCGCCCGCGAGCTCGGCCTGTCCGACGACGGCGCTGCCGCGTTGATCGGTTGGGACGCCGCCGGCGACGAGGCCCGCCATGGGCGACTGGCCGAGGTACTCGCGTTGAGCGCCAGCGCTTTTCGCCCGGACGCTCAGGTCGCTTCCCGCGGCTCGCGGATTTATATGCTATTGCCGCAGACCGCGCCGACCCGGTCGGTCACCTCGTGGGTCCGCGGCACCATCGGTGCGATGCGCACCGAACTCGGCGTGCAGCTGCGGGCCGCCATCGCGGCGCCCGTCGGCGGTCTGGCCGGGGTCGCCGCCGCGCGCACCGAGCTAGACCGCGTGCTGGATAGCGCTGAGCGCCATCCTATTTCGATTCCGCAGGTGACGTCGCTGGCCGAGGCCCGCACCACCGTGCTGCTCGATGAGATCGTCACCATGGTGGGCGGCGAAAAGCGGTGGGTCGATCCGCGGATCGCGGACCTGCGGGCACAGGATCCGGTGCTGACCGAGACCCTGCGCGTCTATCTGGACAGCTTCGGCGACGTCGCCGCAGCCGCGGAGTCGCTGCGGGTCCATCCCAACACGGTCCGCTACCGGGTACGGCGGATCGAGAAGTTGTTGTCGACCTCGCTGGCCGATCCCGAGGTGCGGCTGCTGTTTTCGCTGGGGCTGCGGGTGCTGGAAAGGGCTTAGCAAGTGGCCGAAGCGCATGCCCGCCACGTCGCTGACCGACCCCGTAAATTGGTCCACGGCGAATGAGAGTTGTTTCGATGAGTGCGGTTCGTCGCCTAGCGTGCTGATTGTGACCGGCCATAGTTTGCGCTCATGACGTCTCGTTTGTGGAGAAACGGGACGGCTCGTAGCGAGGGCGGTCTGTTGATGCTATGCCTGGGTCGATGCCGGAGTACCGATCAACAGGTGGGGCGCCCCGTCGCCGTCACTGATCCGATGGTGTTGGACCGTCAAACCCGCGCTCCGCAGCGTGTCGATTACCTCGGGTATGGGACGAAGGCGAAAGCCGTGGCCGGTAAACGGTAACTTCGCCATCGTCTCGGGATCGGCGACGCCGACGACGATGCGCCCTGACGGCGCTATCACACGGGCCAACTCGGTGAACGCCTCCTGCAACTCGGCGACGAAGTAAATGGTGTTGACGGTCAAGACACCGTTCAAGGTCCCATCGGCGAACGGCAGTCGGGTCAACGACCCGTTATGCAGCGCCAACCGCCCCGCCGCAACGTCGCGCCGATACCGCCTTGCGGCTTGCGTAAGCATCGTGTCCGACACTTCCACCCCATGGACGCGCCCCGACCCACCAACGCTGTCAAGCAACAACTTCAGGCCCGCACCGCCGCCAAATCCGACATCGGCCACCACGGCATCGTTGTCGGCGTGTAACGCCTGCACGGCGGCGCTGACGAAGCCGCGGTTGCCTCGATTGAGCGCGAGCCCGACAATCCGGCCACCCACGCCGCGTGGATGGCCGAGCTGCTTGGCGATACCGGCCATAAGAGCGCCCGGGGCGGCCATCTGCTGACCGTACCGCCTCGACGTGTCGACACCCACACGATTCGCGGACCCGGCGAACAAGCACCGGCCCACCGGACTCCTCTGTGTCGCGAGAGCCTTCCTGCCCACATCGTGGGCCGTAAGACTCATAACCCGTGGATCGATCAACCGAGGTCAGGGCATCACGGCCGACATGCGCCAGACGACTGAAGCGGTAATCTGGCCCGCATGCAGACCTCGTCCGCTGTGTCGCTGCTGCGTGAACGCGCCGGCCTGCAGCCCGACGATCTGGCATTCCGGTACACCGATTACGAGCAGGACTGGGCGGGCGTCGCCGAAACTCTGACCTGGGCGCAGATGTACCGACGAACCCTGAACGTTGCCCACGAGGTCAAGCGGCACGGGGCGGTCGGGGAACGGGCCGTCATACTTGCTCCCCAAGGCCTCGACTACATAGTGGCGTTTTTGGGCGCGATGCAGGCCGGGCTGATCGCGGTGCCCTTGTCGGTTCCGCAGGCCGGCTTACCCGACGAGCGCGTGGCCGCCGTCCTGGCCGACACCAGGCCCTCGGTCGTCCTCACCACGTCCGCCGCGGCCGGAATCGTCGGCGAGCATGTGCGGCAGTCGGACTCAGCGACCGCGCCGGCCATCATCGAAACCGATTCGCTGGACCGCGACGGTCCGAGTTCATCGAGCATCAAGATCAGCGACGCGCCGAGCACCGCGTACTTGCAATACACGTCGGGCTCCACTCGCGCGCCGACCGGCGTCATGGTTTCGCACCGGAACCTGCGAGTGAACTTTCGGCAACTGATGGCCGACTACTTCGCAGACCGTGACGGCGTCGCACCCAGCGACACCGTCATCGTCTCGTGGCTGCCCTTCTATCACGACATGGGCCTGGTTCTAGGCGTCATCGCACCCATCCTGGGCGGTTACTCCGGTGAGCTGACCAGTCCCATCGCGTTCCTGCAGCGTCCGGCGCGGTGGATCCAGTCGATGGCCCAGAAACGCCCGGTCTTCTCCGCCGCGCCGAACTTCGCCTTCGAGTTGGCGGTCCGCAAAACGTCAGACGCGGACCTGGAGGGGATCGACCTCGGCAATGTCATCAGCATCATCAGCGGCGCCGAGCGGATCCATCCCGCCACCTTGGACCGGTTCTGTAAGCGGTTCGCACCGTACAACTTTCGCGAGCAGGCGATGCGTCCCTCCTACGGTTTGGCCGAGGCGACCGTCTACGTCGCCAGCCGCAGAGCGCCCGGCGCCGGGGTCGTTCAGTTCGAGCCGGCGAGGCTGTCGGAGGGCAGAGCGGAACGGTGTTTGGCGCAGGCGGGCTCGCCGCTGCTGAGCTACGGCATGCCGGAGTCGCCGACGGTGCGGATCGTGGACCCCGACACCAACATCGAATGCCCGGCCGGTACGGTCGGTGAGATCTGGGTCAACGGCGAGAACGTGGCCGAGGGCTATTGGCAGAAGCCGGAGGAGACCCGGCGCACCTTCGGCGCCGTCCTGGCCAGCCCGTCACCGGATACTCCCGAAGGGCCTTGGCTGCGAACCGGTGACCTCGGATTTGTCTTTCAGGGTGAGATGTTCATCGTGGGCCGGATGAAGGATTTGCTGATTGTTTACGGGCGCAACCACTATCCAGAAGACATCGAGTCGACAATCCAGGAAATCACCGGGGGCCGGGTCGCGGCGATCTCCGTTCCGGTGGACGAGACGGAGAAATTGGTGACGATCATCGAACTGAAGAAGCGCGGCGATTCCGACACGGAAATTTGGCAACGGCTCGACGCGGTCAAGAACGAGGTCACCGCGGCGGTATCGAATTCGCACGGCCTCAGTGTCGCCGACGTCGTGTTGGTGGCGTCCGGGTCGATCCCGACCACGACGAGTGGCAAGATCCGGCGGGCCACCTGCGTCGAGCAGTATCGCGGCCGGCAGTTCACCCGGTTGGACGGCTAAGCGGAACCCGCGCGGCCGCAATCGAATCCGCCATGTTGTTCACCCTTCTGGTAATGGCCGTCGCCATGAGCCTCGAACCCTTCCGCATCGGCATGACGGTGTTGATGCTGAACAGACCCAGACCGATCCTGCAGCTGCTCGCGTTCTTGTCCGGCGGGTTCGCGATGGGGCTGACCGTAGGTCTGGCCGTTCTATTGGTCTTTCGGCACCTGCTGCTGGGGTCCGG
>DASYBR010000022.1:0-22105 GCA_036500645.1 Mycobacterium sp.
CGGGTCGAGTGCAGCTACGGTCCTTGGCGTACAACACAATTCGTTGGCCGGGCGAGGCGATTCGTTTAGTGTGATACAGCGCAAGGGGTTTGGCGCCGTCGAAGATCGCCAGATAGTGGTGGGAGTGGCGGGCCATCCGGATCACATCGGACATGGGCAGCCGGGTGCCCCCGCCCGTGATCGCGGTACCGGACGCGGCTTCGAGTTCCCTGATCGTCGTCGACACGATGATCGTGGCGGGTAATCCGTTGTGCTGACCAAGATTTCCCGATGCCAACGTTGCGCGCAGTGCGGCATTTAGGCCATCGTGGTTGCGTTGGGCGGTGCTACGAAGGTCGCGTCGGGCGGCCCCTTCGTCGGTTGGGCCGTCGATGACGGGTGCGTCGTCCTCGGGATTGCAAAGCCCAGGAGTGGCCGTCCTGCTGGATCTCGTCGCGGTCTATCGAACCCATGTTCGAATACTATGAACGCCCACCGACACGTCGGCGTCGCGAACGCGTGCCCCTACTTCTGTTCGTAGGTGCCGTAGATAACCGCTCGCGCTATTGCGTGCTGGAACAGGTTGAAGCCCAGGAACGCGGGACTGGCGTCCTCGGGGAGGTCGAGCTTTTCGACATCCACGGCATGCACAGCGACGTAGTAGCGGTGCGGCCCGTGGCCGGGAGGCGGGGCGGCGCCGATGTAGCGGCGCTGGCCTGCGTCGTTCACCAGCGTCAGGGCGCCGCCCGGGAGGTTGTTGCCGTCGCCTGCGCCGGCCGGCAGTTCGGTGACGTCGGCGGGTAGGTTGGCCACCGCCCAGTGCCAGAACCCGGACCCCGTCGGAGCGTCGGGGTCGTACACGGTCACCGCGAAGCTCTTGGTCTCGCCCGGGAAACCCGACCAGCTCAGCTGCGGACTGACATCCTCTCCGCCCGCGCCCATGATTCCGCTGACCTGGGCATTGCCCAGCGGTTGGCCGTTGGTGATCGAATCCGAGGTCAGGGTGAACGTCGGCAGCTTGGGCAACGACGCGTACGGGTCGGGCGCGGTGCTCATGAGTGGTCCTTTCTTGTGATCAGCATCAGCAATTTCTTTCCGGTCAGCAATGTGTCAAGAAGTGCGCCAGCACGTCCGTGCCGAACTTCAATGCGTCGACGGGTACCCGCTCGTCGACGCCATGGAACAACGCCGTGAAGTCCAAATCCGGCGGCAATCGCAGCGGGCTGAAGCCGAAACATCGAATTCCTAAGCGCGAGAAGGATTTCGCGTCGGTTCCACCGGAGAGCATGTAGGGAACCGTGCGGCCGTCAGGGTCCAGCGCGACCACTGCGGCGTTCATCGCATCGACCAGGTCACCATCGAAACTGGTCTCATAAGACGGGAAGTCCTTGATCCACTCGCGGGCGACGTCCGGGCCGATCAGCTGGTCGACTTCGGCTTCGAAGGCCTCCTTGCGCCCGGGCAGGATTCTGCAGTCGATCACCGCCTCGGCCGTCGCCGGAATGACGTTGGCCTTGTAACCGGCGCGCAGCATCGTCGGGTTGGCAGTGTCGCGGGTGACGGCCTTCAGCATCCGGGCCATCGGGCCGAGCTTCTCGATGGCACCCCCGAAGTCCGGCGCATCGGTATCGAACGTGAGCCCGGTTTCCGCGCTGACGGCGGCCAAGAATTGCACGACGGTGTCGGTGACCACCAGCGGGAATTCGTGCCGGCCCAGCCGGGCGACGGCCTCGGCGACCGCGGTCACGGCGTTCTGGTCGTGCACCATCGATCCGTGCCCCGCGGGGCCGCGGGCGGACAGTCGCATCCACGACAGGCCCTTTTCGGCGGTTTCGACCAGGTAGAGCCGGCGCTCACCCCCATCACGCCGCGGCACGGTCAGGGAGAAGCCGCCGACCTCGCCGATCGCCTCGGTGACCCCGGCGAACAGTTCGGGCCGGTTGTCGACCAGCCACCGGGCGCCGTGGGTGCCGCCGTGTTCCTCGTCGGCGACGAACCCGAAAACCAGGTCGCGCGGCGGCACGATCCCGGCCCGCTTCAACTGGCGCGCAACCACGATCATCATGCCGACCATGTCCTTCATGTCGATCGCGCCGCGGCCCCACACGTAACCGTTCTCGATTGCGCCGGAGAACGGGTGCACGCTCCAATCGGCCGGCTCCGCCGGCACCACGTCGAGATGCCCGTGAATCAGCAGCGCCCCACGTGAGCTGTCCGCCCCCCTGAGCCGCGCGAAGACGTTGCCCCGGCCCGGACCGGATTCGATGTACTGAGGCAGGTAGCCGACCTCTGCGAGCTGCTCGGCAACCCACTGGGCGCACTCGGCCTCGCCTCGGGTGGTCTCCGGCTCGCCGGTGTTGGTGGTGTCGAACCGGATCAACCTGCTGACAACCTCGACCACATCGTCTCTCGGGTTGATGGGAAGGTCGTTCGGATCCTGGGCTCCGCCGCTTTCCTCGCTTTGTGTGGTCACAACACCCTTTCCTACCATCGCCGACGCCGATGGGCGCGGCGCCGAGCTGCCCGGGTGGATTGGGTCCGCGTGAGACAATCCGATAGCCTTAGCTGCCAACCCGTGCGGTTGGTCTTGTCCGAGTGGCGGAATGGCAGACGCGCTAGCTTGAGGTGCTAGTGCCCTACTAATGGGCGTGGGGGTTCAAGTCCCCCCTCGGACACTCCTATTGCGGTGAATGTTGCAGTGAAGTCGTGTCGAGTGGCACAGCTCACCGCGGTCCATGCCGGACTGATCCAATTCCGTTCTGGCGTAATCGGTTTCCCCACGCGGCGCTCCCCTTTGGTCGGTCCGCGGCCAGGTCAACGGTGTCGGGGCCCCGCGAGAACTCGAGTCCACACGTAGGCTGGAGTGCGACTCATGAACCCGCCAAACGGCTTTCTCCGACGAGCGGCGACGCGCACTTTCCGCGATCGCCGCGAAGCCGGACGTGCGGTGGCCGAAGAACTGATGTCCTACCGCGACAAAGACGACGTGCTGGTGTTCGGGCTGGCCCGCGGCGGCGTCCCGGTGGCCTGGGAGATCGCCACGGCGCTGCACGCCCCGCTGGATGTGTTCTTGGTGCGCAAGATCGGGGTCCCAGGGTGGTCGGAACTCGCGATGGGCGCGCTGGCCAGCGGCGGCGGCCTGGTGATGAACGAGCAAGTGGTATCCAGCCTGCGGGTCACCGACGAGCAGGTGCGCGAGGTAATCGACAGTGAGACAGCCGAACTCGCCAGACGCGAACACGCGTACCGGGGTGGTCGCCCGATGGCCGATCCGCGCGGCAAGGTCGCGATCATGGTCGACGACGGGATCGCCACCGGAGCCAGCATGCTGGCCGCAGTTCGCGCGGTGCGGGGCGCAGACCCGAAATCGATCGTCGTCGCGGTTCCGGTGGGACCGGATTCGACCTGCCGCGAGCTTGGGCAGGAGGCCGATGACGTGGTGTGCCTGACCATGCCGCCCGGTTTCGAGGCGGTCGGACAGGTCTACGCCGATTTCCACCAGGTCAGTGACGACGAGGTTCGCGAGCTGCTCGATACGCCGACTGGCTGAGCGCTTCTAAAGCCTTGCAGGGGTGGTTACTTGGCGGGCTCGTCGCCGCGGCGGTCTGCGGCGACCTTCGACTCCTTGGTCGCGTCGGCATCCTGGGTTGTCTCGTGGCCGCCGGTTTCCGGCCGGTCCTCTTCCTCCGGGTAGTCGACGTAGGCATCTTCGCCGACATCGGGTGCGTCCTGAGCCGCGGCCTCGTCGTGCTCGTCGAGACCCGCGTCGCGCCGCTGCCGTTCGCGCAAGGCGTCGATGATCAGCAACACCACGCCCAAGACGCTTGCACCGATGCACACCCATGCCACCAGTTCATTGCTGGTGACGACGGCAAACACTAGGGCGACGAGCCCGATCAGGGCCAATACCAGCGCAATGATGAGCATCAGTCATCCTCCAGGCGACGAGCGGAACTGCCAGGTCGTGTGCAGGCCGAGTATGCCAACCACGAAGCTTGGCGAGGGTCTGGCACCACTTCGAGGTTAGTTGTTACCCCGATTGAATTGGTCGAACCCGCCGGCGTCGGCGCTGGAGTCGACCGGGGCCGCCGACCCGCGCTGGCCGAGTTCCTCCAGCTGGGATTCCAGATAGGTCTTGAGCCGGGTGCGGTACTCGCGCTCGAAGGTGCGTAGCTGCTCGAGGCGGCCTTCCAGCACGGTGCGCTGCTGGTTGATGGTGCCCATGATCTCGGAATGCTTGCGTTCGGCGTCGGCCTGCAGGGCGTCGGCCTTCTCCTGCGCCTGGCGCAACTGAGTCTCGGACCGGGTCTGGGCGTCGGACAGCATCGCGTCGGCCCGTTGGCGGGCGTCGGCGACCGTGGTCTCGGCGGTGTGGCGGGCCTCGCTGAGGATCTGGTCGGCGTTGGCGCGGGCATCGGCCAGCATCTTTTCCGATTCGGCCTTGGCGGTGCCGGTGAGCCGGTCGGCCGTGTCCTGCGCGAGGGTGAGAACGCGGGCGGCCTTCATGGCCTGTTCTTCGTTGTTCACCGCGGCCGCGGGAGCAGCGGCGGCGGCCACCGGGGCCGGCTTGACCGCGGGCTCGGGCTCGGGGACGGGAATCGCCTGAGTGGGAGCTGCGGCGGCTGCGGGTGCGGCACTAGAGGCACCGCCACCGGCGGCCAACTCCTGGTCCAGCTCCTCGATGCGTTGACGCAGATCGCTGTTCTCTTCGATGAGCCGCGTCAGCTCGGCCTCAACGAGATCGAGAAAGGCGTCGACCTCATCTTCGTTGTAGCCCCGCTTGCCGATCGGTGGCTTACTGAACGCCACATTGTGGACGTCGGCTGGTGTAAGCGGCATTGTTTCGTCCCCTCAAGTTCCTATCAAACGTTCTGGAAAGTGTAGAACGCAGTGGTAGCCGTAGCGCAACTGGCGTCCATCCTGTCACACCAGACGCGACCGTTGCCGATTAGCCTAATAAATAAGGACTGATTTCAAACAGTAAGGCCAATAAAAACCGAAACCTTAGAATCTTTAAATCGCGGGCATCAAACCGAAGCTTAAACGTGGCCGAATCGTCTCCGCGGTTCGTCGATGGCGGCTTACGCCGCGGCGCCGAACGCCAATTGCATACCGATGAACGCGACGAGCAGCAGCACCATGATGGACAGGTCGAAGCGGACCGCGCCGATGGTGAGCTGCGGGATGAGCCGGCGCAGCAGTTTTACCGGGGGATCGGTGATGGACAGGATGATCTCGAGGATCACCACGGTGATTCCGGTCGGATGCCAGTCACGGCTGAACGAGCGGATGAACTCGACGACGACCCGAGCGATGAGCAGCAGCCAGAAGACGAATAGCGCAAACCCAAGGATCTGAAAGAACAGCACCAACTGAAGAGCCCCGACCTTACCGATGAGATGTCAAGTGCCGCGGCTGGCACGGCGCTTGCCAGCGTACCGACTCCGCGCAGCGACGACACATCACGCGTGCTCACCAACGGTTGAGCCCGGAAGACAGCCGGGCATCGACTTGTCGATGGACCGCCGCCCCGCAACGGGGCGGATGCGGCTATTGGTAAGCGTAGAACCCGGTTTCGGCGATTCGGCGGCGCTCTTCGGGTGACACATCGACGTCTGCGGGCGACAGCAGGAACACCTTGGTCGCAACCTTGTCGAACGAGCCGCGCAGCGCGAAGGCCAAGCCGGCCGCGAAGTCGACAAGACGTTTCGCGTCGGCGTTGTCCATCGACACCAGGTCCATGATGACGGGCGTGCCGTCGCGGAACCGCTCACCGATGGTGCGCGCCTCGCTGTAGTCCTTGGGGCGCAGCGTGGTGATCTTCGAGAGCGGATGGCCCTCTTCGAACATCATCGCCATCCGGCGCGGGTCCATCGCCAGCGCTCCGCGAGTGGAGTTGCGCAACCACGACCCGAAGCGCGGCCCGCCCCTGTCGGGCCGGTCGAAATCGCGTGGATGAACGGCGCCGTAGCGGGGCTCTTCCGCGTAGCCGCTGCGGAAACCGCCGGACGGCGGATAGTCGGCCGGCTCGCCACGCGGGTCGTCGTACTCGCGACCTTCAAACCGGCCTTCGTAAGGGCCATACCCCTCGTCAAATCGGGGCCGCGGGAAACCGCGGGAAGGCGCCCGATCGTCGTAATACTCGTCGTCGTAGTCGTCCATCGGGGCCATCCCGAAATAGGCCTTGACTTTGTGCAGTGTGCTCATTGTGCTGACCCCTTCTAACCCCTGGGATTACTGGTGTTAGTGATGAACTTGTTACTACTGTGACTACTTACGGTGACGGTAGCCGCCGTGGGCCCAATAGCGCGGTACCGACACGCACACATGTCGAACCGTGTTTGACGGCAATTTCGAAGTCATCGGACATGCCCGCGGAAAGGCCCACCGCGTTCTGATGCGTCTCGAGCACCCGCAGGTGCTCCGATCGGAGCCGGTCAAAGGCCTCATCGGCATCCCAGGCCAACGGCGGGATTCCCATCAACCCGGCCAGCTCGAGGTTCTTCGCGTCCTCGACCAGCGCGCAAACCTGATCGACCGCGCCTGGACGAGAAACGTCGACACCACCCCGGGACTCGTCGCCGTCGAGGCTCACCTGAACGTAGACGCGAAGCGGGTCGGCGCGACGGCCGTCGGACAGGGCCGCCGATACCCCACGATCGAGCGCGGTCACCAATTGCGAACCGTCGACCGAATGCGCGGTATGCGCCCAGCCGGCGACCGACCGAGCTTTGTTCCGCTGAATGTGGCCCACCATGTGCCAGCGCGGCATTGTCACGTCCGCCCGCTGCGACACCGACAAAAGTTTCGTGACTTCAGTCACTTTCGTCGTCGCTTCCTGATCCCGCGATTCGCCGACGGCCCGGCAACCCAATCGGGACAAAATCGCTACATCGGTCGCCGGAAAGAATTTGGTAACCGGTAGCAGTTCGATAGCGGTGACATTGCGACCCGCGGCTTCGGCGGCTCCCGCCAGCCTGGAACGCACGGCCGCCAATCCAAGTGTCAATTCCGTTTCGCGGTCGCTACCACTTCCCGGGGCCGGCATTCCTACCGCCATCAAGTCACTCGATCCAGACGAGCGACGCCAGCCGCCCGGTCGGCGCGTCCCGGCGATGACTGAACAGTGTTGAGTCGTCCACCGTGCAGCGCGGATCGATATCGATCGCCGTGACACCCAATTGCTTTAGCTGGCAAGCGATTCCGGCTCGCAGATCGAGGCCCGGAGTTCCGGCGGCCGTAGTGGTGCGGCTGCCCGGCAACGTCGCCTCGACGTCATCAGCCATCGCCGGGGGCACTTCGTAATTGCGGCCGCTGACCGCCGGGCCCAGCAGAGCCGAAATGTCGTCGGGCCGCGCCCCCAGCGCCAGCATCGCCTCCACCGCCCGGGCCACCACTCCCCGCTGGGCGCCGACGCGTCCGGCGTGCACAGCCGCGGCCACTCCGGTTCGGGCGTCGGCCATCAACACCGGCACGCAGTCGGCGGTCACCACGGCCAACGCCAGGCGCGGTGTGCTCGTCACCAACGCGTCGGTGCCCACCCTGCCGCCGACGGCGGCGCTCTGTGGCTCGTTGACCACCTCGACCCGGTCGCCGTGGACCTGGTTCATCCACACCACGCGGCCGGGCCCGAGGCCGACCGCCGCGGCCAGCCGGGCGCGGTTTGCGGCGACCGCCGCCGGGTCATCGCCGACGTGATCGCCCAGGTTGAAGGTGTCGAACGGCGGCTTGGACCGACCGCCCGCGCGGGTGGTGGTCACCCGCCGGATGCGAAAGCTCACGTGACCAGTATCGGAGATACGTTCCCGGCCGGGCGGTCGGCCAGACGCCCCCGGCCCTGCCGGTGTCGGGGGCGGGGTCTTTGTGGTCACATCCACGGCTCAGCGGCGCATGAACGGCGGCACGTCAACGTCATCGTCGTCGCCGCCGATATTCAGGGTGGCCCCGTTGGTCTGAAGCGGCACGCTGACGGCGTCGACAGGCTCGAACAAGGTCGAGGTGAGCTTGCCGGCCCTCGCCGATTCGATCCGGTGTGCGCCGCCCTTCTCCTCGGTGCTGCCGCCGATGACCGGCTTGCGACCGGCACCGGTGGCATCAAAGCCCGCGGCGATGACGGTGACGCGTACCTCGTCGCCCAGCGAGTCGTCGATCACGGTGCCGAAGATGATGTTAGCGTCCTGATGTGCGGCGTCTTGCACCAGCGAGGCCGCCTCGTTGATCTCGAACAGTCCCAGGTCGCTGCCGCCGGCGATCGACATCAGCACGCCTTGGGCGCCCTCCATCGACGCTTCCAGCAGTGGTGAGTTGATCGCGATCTCGGCGGCCTTGAGCGAACGGCCTTCTCCGCGTGCGGAACCGATACCCATCAGAGCCGTACCCGCGCCGGACATGATGCCCTTGACGTCGGCGAAGTCGACGTTGATCAAGCCCGGCGTGGTGATCAGGTCGGTGATGCCCTGGACGCCGTTGAGCAGCACCTCGTCGGCGCTGCGGAACGCGTCCATCAGCGATACCGCGGCATCGCCCATCTGCAGCAGCCGGTCGTTGGGAATCACGATCAGCGTGTCGCAGCTCTCGCGCAGCGACGCGATGCCGGTCTCGGCCTGGTTGCCGCGCCGCTTGCCCTCAAAGGAGAACGGCCGGGTGACCACACCGACGGTCAATGCCCCGAGCTTGCGGGCGATGCTGGCGACGACGGGCGCGCCGCCGGTACCGGTGCCGCCCCCTTCGCCGGCGGTGACGAACACCATGTCCGCCCCGCGCAGCAGTTCCTCGATCTCATCCTTGGCGTCGTCGGCCGCCTTGCGGCCGACCTCCGGGTCCGCGCCGGCACCCAGGCCGCGGGTGGAGTCGCGACCGACGTCGAGTTTGACGTCGGCATCGCTCATCAACAACGCCTGCGCGTCGGTATTGATGGCGATGAACTCCACACCCTTCAGACCCTGTTCGATCATCCGGTTCACGGCGTTGACGCCGCCGCCACCGATACCCACGACCTTAATGACGGCCAGGTAGTTATGCGGGGGGGTCATCATTCGTCTTCCTCCCTGATGGGCTCATGCTCTCCCCGGTGGTGTTCCTCCCGGACGTTCGCGGCTCCCCTGGCAAACTCTAAACCTCAACCATAGAGTTAGAGTTATGTCAAGTAGTTCCGCGCAACCAGAACGGTATGGGTATGGCGCGCGCTAACCGCGCAGGCGCGCCGAGGAGCGCCTCGCAAATTTCTCCCGGCGCATTTTCGCGGTTACTTCACCGTCGGCAGGTCGGGACTGGACACGTCGTAGGTCTTCCCGGGCTGGGTCAACAGCGCGGCCAGCTTCTCGGCCTTCTCGTCGGTCCGGTCGGTGGTCCCCCAGATCACCACGCGACCGTCGCCCAGGGTGAGGGTGATCGAGGCCACCGAGGGGGCCGCGACCCGGCCGACCTGACCCGCGACCTCGGGACGCAGCGCGGTCAGCACCCCGAGCGCGGCCTTGGTCGCCGGATCGTTGGGCCCGGGATTGGCGACATCGAGATAAGGCAGCGCTGGCGGCGGCGGGCCCGTCGCGAAGTCGACGCCGTCGCGGTCAAACAGGTGCGGACCGTCCGGAAAATCCTTCACCGCCACGGGAACTCGCTCGACGATGGTGATACGCAGCGCCGATGGGTACTGCCGCTGCACGCGCGCGCTGGCCACTCGCCGGATCGCCGCCACCCGGTCGGCGACCAGGTTGGTGTTGATCTGCAACAGCGGCGTTCCGATCCGCACCCCCGCCGCGTCCAGGACCTCTTCGCGGGTCACCTCCCCGGTGCCGACGACGACGATGCTGCGCGCCGACATCGCGGGCGTGAAATACAGGGTCAAGGCGAGCCCGACTCCGACGACCACCAGCAGCACCGTTACCAGCAGCATCTTGAGGCCCCGAACGACGCCTCGCGCAACGGGTTTGGGCTCGTTGACCAGGCGTCCGCCGGCCCGGCGCTTGGCTTCCCGGCGGGCCTCTTCGATGGCCGTGGCGCGCGCCTGTGCGGCGCGGCGTTCGGCCCGTTCGCGGCGGGCCTTGCGGCGCGGCCCCTCGAATTCGTCCTCGTCGACCGACAATTGGGGCTCGCCAGGTCCGAGGAAGAGCGGTTCGGTGACCGCGTTGGCCAGATCGTCGCCTCCCCGGGCCGGTTCGCCGACCACCTCGGTCGGTGTGGCCCCCGGGGGCTCAGGGTTCGGCTCGGTCATCGCAGGACTCCCGGCCGGCCGGGTGCGCTGCGGTTGGCCCGCACCCGCAGCGCGGTCACGATCTCCGGCCCGAGCAGGGTCACATCACCGGCGCCCATGGTGACGATGACGTCGCCGGGACCGGCGGCCGCGGCCACCTGCTCGGCGGCGGCGGAGAAGTCCGGCAGATAGCGGACCGGGACGCTGACGTGCTCGGCGACGCTGGCGCCGCTGACGCCGGCCAGGGGTTTTTCGCGTGCGCCGTAGACGTCGAGGACGAAGACCTCGTCCGCGGCGTCCAGCGCGCGACCGAACTCGACCGCGAAATCCTTTGTCCGCGAATATAAATGCGGCTGAAAGACCGCTATGCAACGACCGGCGCCGCCCTGCTCGAGAATGGTGCGGACGGCCGCGAGCGTCGCGCTGATCTCCGTGGGGTGGTGGGCGTAGTCGTCGAACACGCGCACGGCCGCGGGGTTGTCTCCCGCTGACCCGACCAATTCGAACCGTCGGCGCACACCCTCGAAGCCGGCGAGCCCGTCGAGCACCGCATCGACCGGGGCGCCGATCTCGGCCGCGGCCAGCAGCGCGGCCAGCGCGTTGAGCGCCATGTGCCGGCCCGGCACCGATAAGCGCATCACCCGTGGATGCTGCTCGCCCGCGAGCTGGATGTGCGCGATCGCCTCGGTGCCCTGCTGCTCCCAGGACAACAGTGTGCCGGCCAGCGGTTCTGGCGGTTTGCCCGACAGGGGCGCTGCTGATCCGTACCGCAGCACCCGGATCCCCAGCTCGGCGCTGCGTTGCGCCAGCGCGGCCGACCCCGGGTCGTCGATGCACACCACGAGCGCGCCGCCGGGGGCGAGCCGCTCCACGAAGGCGTCGAACACCCCGACGTAGGCGTCGGCGCTGCCGTAGAAGTCCAGGTGATCGGTTTCGATGTTGGTGACCACGGCGACGTTGGGCGCGTACTCGAGCAGCGAGCCGTCGCTTTCGTCGGCTTCGGCGACGAAGCAGTCGCCGCTGCCGTGGTGGGCGTTGGTGCCGGCTTCGCCCATCTCACCGCCGACCGCGAACGACGGGTCTCGCCCGCAGTGCTGCAGCGCCACGATCAGCATCGACGTCGTCGTCGTCTTACCGTGCGTGCCGGTGACCATCAGCGTGGTCCGGCCCTCCATCAACTTGGCCAGCACGACCGGTCGCAGGATCACCGGGATGCCACGCCGCCGGGCTTCGACGAGCTCGGGGTTGGTCTTGGGGATGGCGGCGTGCGTGGTGATGACCGCGGTAAGGCCGTCGGGGAACTCGTCGAGCACCGACGCGTCATGCCCGATGCGGACGGTCGCGCCGCGCGCCCGCAGCGCGTGCAGACCGCGCGACTCCTTGGCATCGGAGCCCGAGACCGACGCGCCCCGGTCCAGCAGGATGCGGGCGATTCCCGACATGCCGGCTCCCCCGATGCCCACCATGTGCACCCGCTGCAGCTCCGGGGGTAGCTCTTCGGCGGTCACCGCCGCCCCCGCGCGATGTTCAGTGCGGCCTCGGCGACCTGGCGAGCCGCTTCCGGGTGCCCTTCGCGCGCCGCGGCCGCCGTCATGGCTGCCAGCCGCGGCGGGTCGTTGAGCAGCCCGGACACCTCCCGGGCGACCAGGTCCGGCGTCAGGTCCGCGTCGGCGACGAGCATGCCACCGCCGCCGTTGACCACGGGCAGCGCGTTAAGCCGCTGCTCGCCGTTCCCGATCGGCAGCGGCACGTAGATGGCCGGCAGGCCGACGGCCGATACCTCGGCGACGGTCATGGCCCCCGACCGGCAGATCGCCAGGTCGGCCGCGGCGTAGGCCAGGTCCATGCGGTCCAGGTACGGTACCGCGACGTAGGGCGGGTCGCCCGGCCCCGGTGTGCGCAGGTCGAGGGTGTTCTTGGGCCCGTGGGCGTGCAGCACGGCCACCCCGGCGGCGGCCAGATCGGCCGCGGCCGCCGAGACGGCCCGGTTGAGCGACACCGCGCCCTGCGACCCGCCGAATACCAGCAGCACGCGCGCGTCGTCGGCGAAGCCGAAGTGCGCCCGCGCCTCGGCCCGCAGCGATGCCCGGTCCAGCGACGTGATGGTGGCCCGCACCGGAACGCCGACCACTTCGGCGCGCCGCAGACCGCAGTCGGCCACCGCGGACAGGATCCGGTCCGCGCTTCGGGCGCCGACGCGGTTGGCCAGCCCCGCGCTGGCGTTGGCCTCGTGAATCACCACCGGGACGCGACGGGGTGAATTGAAGAGCCGGGGCAGCCCGGGAATGCCACGCGCGGCGAGATAGGCCGGTAGCGCGACATAGCCTCCGAAGCCGATGACCACGTCGGCGTCGACGTCGTCGAGCACGGCCCGGGTTTCGCGGACGGCGCGCCATACCCGCGACGGCAGCCGGGCCAGGTCGCCGTTGGGCTTGCGCGGCATCGGGACCGGGGTGATCAGCTCGAGGTGATAGCCGCGTTCGGGAATGAGCCGGGTGTCGAGCCCGCGCGATGTGCCGAGCGCGGTGATCCGCACCGCCGGATCCAGCGCGGACAGGGCGTCGGCGACGGCCATCGCCGGCTCCACGTGTCCGGCGGTGCCGCCGCCCGCGATCACGACCGATAGCGGCTTAAAAGACGACAACGCGGCACCGGCGGGCGAGGGGTTTACCCCCCGCCCGCCGGCCGGCTCCCTGAGCGTGTTGTTCACCCGTAACGCTGACCTTCCAATGCTCTAGCGCGTCGTGTCTGACGCCGACCGGCACCCTGACTGGTGAAGCGCTGGCCAGATCCATGATGCCCCGAACGACGCGCCGGGCGGGCGGCTGTTCGGGGTAAAGCCGGCCGCAGCGGTGTGTCGGCGTTGCGGGAACCCCTCCGCGGCGGGGCCGCCGAGGCCTTGCGCGCCGGCCCTTGGCCCGGGCGCCTGCGGTCGCGGAACGCCACCAGCCGAGTCGGCACATAGGGTTCGGGCAGCGGCAGCCGCAGCAGCCGGTTCACCTTATCGTCGCGGCCGGCCCGCAGCGCGGCCACCGCCTCGGGTTCGTGGCGAGCCGCGTTGGCCATAATTCCGATCATGAAAAGTGTTGCCGCCGTGGAGGTTCCACCGGCGGAGATGAGCGGGAGCTGAATACCGGTGACCGGCAGGATCCCGATCACGTAGCCGATGTTGATGAACGCCTGGCCCAGCACCCACATCGTGGTGGCGGCGGTCAGCAGCCGCAGGAAAGGGTCGGCCGACCGGCGCGCGATCCGCATCCCGGTGTAGGCGAACAACCCGAACAGGACCAGCAAAGCGAACGCGCCGATGAAGCCCAACTCCTCGCCGATGATCGCGAAGATGAAGTCGTTGTGGGCATTGGGCAGATAGTTCCACTTGGCCACGCCCTGGCCCAGGCCGTCACCGAAGATTCCGCCGTGGGCCAGCGCGAACTTCGCTTGCCGGGCCTGGTAACCGGTGTCCTGCGGGTCGTTCTCGGGGTTGATCCAGGACCGCACCCGGTCCGACCGGTAACCCGCGGACATCGCCAGGACCGCACCGGCCATGAAGACCGCCAGCAGTGACGTGCCGAAGACTCGCAGCGGCAGCCCGGCGTACCACAACAGTGCCAGCAGGATGATGCCCAGCGAGACCGTCTGCCCGAGGTCGGGCTGGGCCACGATCAGCGCCAGCGCGATGACCGCGGCCGGCACCAGCGGGATCAGCATCTCGCGCAGCGATGCCCGCTCCATCCGCCGGCCAGCCAGCAGGTGCGCGCCCCAGATGGCGAAGGCGATCTTCGCCAGCTCGGAGGGCTGCATCGAAAAGCCCGCCACCACAAACCATTTCCGGGATCCGTTGGCCAGGTTGCCGATTCCGGGAACGAGCACCAGCACCAGCAGGATGACGGTGACTACGTACCCGGTGAACGCGATCCGGCGGATGAATCGCACCGACATCCGCAGCGAGACATAGCAAGCGAACAGGCCGATGATCGTCCACAGGACCTGCTTGCCGAAGATCACCCAGGCCGACCCGTCGGCGTCGTAGGACCGCACGCCCGACGCCGACAGCACCATGATCAGGCCGAGGATCGTCAACAGCCCGGCCACGGCGATGATCAGGTGAAACGAGGTCATGGGCCGGCCCAGCCAGGCGCCGAACCGGGCGCGCGGTCCGCGCTCCGGGTCCTTTTGGACGTCCTTTTTGGGTTTGGCCTCCGACGTGCCGGTGTCGGCTTGAGTCTCGGTTTCGGCTGCCGCCGTGTCCGCCGCCTCCGCCTGCTTCGGCTCGGCGGTGGCCGTCTCGGCGGTTGCCTCGGTTCCCTTGCCCCGGCGCAACACCCGGTTCAGCGAGATACCCACGCCGGCCTACTGGATGGCCGCGCGCACGGCGGCCGCAAAGAGGTCGCCACGGTGGGCGTAGCCGTTGAACTGGTCGAACGACGCGCCGGCGGGTGCCAGCAGCACAGTGTCACCCGGCTTGGCCAGGTTGCGGGCCGCGGTCAGCACCGCGCGCATGACGGACGCGCCGAGATCCCCGTCCAAATGTTTCACTTCTGTCACATCTGTACCAAAAACCTCAGCAGTCGCATCCATACCAGCATCCTCGCCTGTCACAACCTGGACGACGGGGACATCCGGCGCGTGTCGCGATAACGCCTCGGCAACCTCTTGGCGATCTCGACCGATGAGCACCGCGCCGACCAGCCGAGAGGCGATCCTGGCGACCTCGGCGTCCAGCGATGCACCTTTCAGCAAACCGCCCGCGACCCAGACAACGCGCGGGTAGGCCAGCACGGATGCCTCGGCGGCGTGCGGATTCGTGGCCTTGGAGTCGTCGACGTAGGTGATCCCGTCGGCAACCGCGACGACCTCGGCCCGGTGCCGGCCCACCCGGAACGACGCGATCGCATTCGCGATCGCGTCGGCGGGCACGTCCACCGAGCGCGCCAGCGCCGCCGCGGCCAGGGCGTCGAGAATGCCCACGGGGCCCGGCACCGGGATGGAATCGACCGGCAGCAGGGGCAGGTCACCGGCAAAGGCGCGGTCGATCAGTTGGCCGTCGCGCACGCCGAGCTCGCCGGCGGCCGGTTCGCCCAGCCGGAAACCGACCCGCAGACGCGCCTGCGCGGTGTCGAGCAATGCCGCGGCGCGGGCGTCGTCGAGTCCGACCACCGCCACCCGGCCGTTCAACACCCGGGCCTTCGCGGCGGCGTACTGCCCAAGAGTCGAATGCCAGTCCAGATGGTCCTCGGCGATGTTGAGCACCGCGCCGGCCTCGGGCCGCAACGAGGGCGCCCAGTGCAACTGGAAGCTTGAGAGCTCGACGGCCAGCAGCTCGGAAGGCTGATCCAGCACGTCCAGCACTGGACTGCCGATGTTGCCGCACAACACGCTGTTGCGCCCCGCGGCGACCAGCATGGCGTGCAACATCGACGTCGTGGTGGTCTTGCCGTTCGTCCCGGTCACTACCAGCCAGCGGCGCGGCGGCCCGTATCGGCCCGCGGCGTCAAGGCGCCAGGCCAATTCCACATCCCCCCAGATCGGCACGCCCGCCGCCGCGGCGGCGACCAGCAGCGGCGTGGTCGGCGCAAAGCCAGGGCTGGTGACCACCAGGGCGTAGTCGCCGATGCGGTCAACGGCGGTCTGGGTGCTCGCGGTCGCCACACCGATTTCGGCGTAGCCGCGCAAGGTGGCCGGATCGTCGTCGCACAGGGTCGGCGCCGCGCCGAACCGGGTCAGCGCCGCCAGCAGCGCCTTGCCGGTCACTCCGCCGCCGGCCACCAACACCGGCGCGCCCGGCGCCAACGGTTCCAGCGGGGTCTCAAGACCGCTCATCACGCACCGATCGCCGCCAGCCACTCACCGTAGAACAGCGCCACACCCAGGCCGCAGGCGATCGCGGTGAGCAGCCAGAACCGGATGATCACCGTCGTTTCGGCCCAGCCCGACAATTCGAAGTGGTGGTGGAAGGGCGCCATCCGGAACACCCGGCGCCCGGTGGTGCGGAAGGTCAGGATCTGCAGCACGACCGAGGTGACCTCGGCAACGAACAACGACCCCAGCACGACGGCGAGGATCTCGGTGCGGCTGGTGACCGACAACCCCGCGATGATGCCGCCCAACGCCAGGGAGCCGGTGTCGCCCATGAAGATCTTGGCGGGCGCGGCATTCCACCACAGAAAGCCGATGCAGGCCCCGGCCGTGGCGGCCGCGACGATCGCCAGGTCCAGCGGATCGCGAACGTTGTAGCAGCCCAGGCCCGGCGCGGTGACGCAGGCGTTGCGGTACTGCCAGAAGGTGATCAGGACGTAGGCGGCGGTGACCATCGCCATGCTGCCCGCGGCCAGCCCGTCCAGGCCATCGGTGAAGTTGACCGCGTTGGACCAGGCGCTGATGACGATCACGCAGAACAGCACGAACAACCCCGGTGCCAGCGTGACGGTCGCGATTTCACGCACGTAGGACAGATCGGCGCTGGCCGGTGTCAGGCCGTTGCCGTTGCGGAACTGCAGCACCAGCACGCCGAACAGCACCGCCGCCAGGACCTGCCCGATCGTCTTGGCCGTCTTGTTCAACCCGAGGTTGCGCGACCTGCGGATCTTGATCAGGTCGTCGAAGAAGCCGACGCCGCCCAGCACGGTGGCCAGGCCCAGCACCAGCAGGCCCGACGCGGAGATGCCTTCACCGTCGAAGGCCAGCCCGGCAAGGTGTGTGCCCAGGTAGCCGGCCCAGATGCCGGCCATGATCGCCACGCCGCCCATCGAGGGGGTGCCGCGTTTGGAGTGGTGGCTGGGCGGGCCGTCCTCGCGGGTGTGGTGACCGAATCCCTGATTGGTGAACAACCGAATCAGCGCCGGGGTCAACAGGATCGACACGGTCAGCGCGATGGCGACGGCGATCAGGATCTGTCTCACGGACGAGCCCCGCCGTCAGAGCCTTCTGCGGCCAGCGCTTCGGCCAGCGCACCCAGCCCGGCCGCGTTCGACGCCTTGACCAGGACCACGTCGCCGGATTGGAGCTCGGCCCGCAACAACGCCAGGGCCGCATCGCCGTCGGCGGCGCTGACCGCTTCCCCGGCCCATGAGCCTTCCATCACCGCCCCGTGGTGCATGGCGCTCATCGACCTCCCAGTTCCCACGACAACGAGTCGAGACACATCTAAGCGCACCGCCAGCCGGCCGATGCGATCGTGTTCGGCTATCGCGTCCTGGCCGAGCTCGGCCATCTCGCCCAGTACCGCCCAACTGCGGCGCGGCTGCTCGATCCCTTGCGGACCCCCGCGAGCGATCCAGGCCAGCGCCTGCAGCCCGGCCCGCATCGAATCCGGGTTGGCGTTGTAGGCGTCGTCGATCACGGTGACCCCGTCGGCGCGGGTGGTGACGTGCATCCGGTGCCGCGACACCGGGCCGGCCTGGGCCAGTGCTGCCGCGACCTGGTCGATGCCGGCGCCGCATTGCAGGGCGACCGCGCCGGCGCACAGCGCGTTGGTGACCTGATGGTCGCCGTACACGCCGAGCTGCACGTCGGCTTCGACAGCGCCTTGAGCGTTCATCGCGTGCAGGGTAAAGCGCGGCCTGGCCAATTCGTCCAGCGACACGTCATCGGCCCAGATGTCGCTGGCGCCGGATTCGGTCTTGCCAGTGCGGCTGACCCGGATCACCCAGGCCGAGGTGACATGGGCCATCGCCGCGACGGCCGGGTCGTCGACATTGAGGATGACCACGCCCGATGACGGAATAGATTGTGGCAGTTCGGCTTTGGTTTGCGCAATGGCTTCGCGCGAGCCGAACTCGCCCAGATGCGCGGTCCCGACGTTGAGGACCACCCCGATCGCCGGCGGGGCGATCTCGGCCAACGCGGCGATGTTGCCCGGGTGGCGTGCCGACATCTCGAGAACCAAGAAGTCCGTGTCGCGGGTCGCGCGCAGCACCGTCCAGGGATGCCCCAGCTCGTTGTTGAACGACCCGGGCGGGGCCACCACCTCGCCCAACGGCTGCAGCACGGCGGCCACCAAGTCCTTGGTCGACGTCTTACCCGACGAGCCGGTGATCCCGATGATGGTCAGCCCGCCCGCCACCAGCTCGGCGGCAACGGCCTTTGCCAGCTTGGCCAGCGCGGCCAGCACCGCCGCGCCCGACCCGTCGGCGTCGTGCTCGAGTACCCCGGCCAACCCGCCGCCCGCGCGTACGGGCTGTGGCGCGCGTGGCACCACGATGGCGGGAACTCCCACCGGCCGGGCCGCCAGCACGGCCACCGCGCCGGCCTGCACCGCCGAGCCCGCGAACTCGTGCCCGTCCGCGCGAGCTCCCGGCAGTGCTAAGAAAAGCGCGCCGGGACCGACTGCGCGGGAATCGAATTCGACGGTGCCGGTGACGCGAAGCTCCGCGGCCTCCTGTGGCGAGATGTCGGCCAGCCTGCCGCCCACGATTTCGGCGATCTGGGCGACGGTCAGGTCGATCACGACGGGGCCCCTAACGCGTTGAGGGCTTCGGCGAGCTCCACCCGATCGTCGAACGGCCGGGTCTCGCTGGCGCCGCGCTGCCCGGTTTCGTGGCCCTTGCCGGCGATCAACACCACATCGCCGGGGCTCGCCCAGGCGACGGCGTGCCTGATCGCCGCGCGCCGGTCGCCGATCTCGACAACCTCGGCCGCACTTGCGATTTCGGCCGCGCCGGCCAGGATCTCACGGCGAATTTCCGCCGGGTCCTCGCCGCGCGGATTGTCGTCGGTGACCACGACCAGATCGGCAAGCTCGGCGGCGGTCGCACCCATCGGCCCCCGTTTGCCGGGGTCGCGTTCCCCGCCCGCGCCGAACACCACCGCGACCCGGCGGCCCGGGTGGGCCAGGGTGGTCAGCACCGCGCGCAGCGCACCCGGCTTGTGGGCGTAATCGACCAATGCGAGGAAATCCTGTCCGCGGTCGATGTCTTCCATCCGCCCGGGCACCCGGGTTTTGAGCAATCCCGCCGCCGCCTGCTCTACAGACACCCCAACTGCATCCAGAATCGCCAGTGCCACAAGGCAATTGGCGACGTTGTAGTGGCCGGGCAGCCGAACGCCGACCCGATGCTGCCCGCCGGCGGGGTCGACGACCGTGAACTGCTGTCCACCGGCGCCCATCGGTTCGATGTCGACGGCGCGCCAGTCCGCCGCGTGGCCGTCGGCGCTGACGGTGATCGCGTCGCCGGCCCGTTTCGCCATCGCGCGTCCCGCGTCGTCGTCGACGCACACCACGGCTCTGCGCGCCCGCAGCGGCGATTTCGGGTCGAAGAGCAGCGCCTTGGCGTCGAAGTAGTCCGCCATCGTGGGGTGGAAATCCAGGTGGTCGCGCGACAGGTTGGTGAAACCGCCGACGGCGAACCCGGTACCGTCCACCCGACCCAGCGCCAGGGCGTGGCTGGACACCTCCATCACCACGGTGTCGACCCCGCGTTCGGCCATCGCGGCGAACAACGCCTGCAGTGCGGGTGCCTCCGGCGTGGTCAGCGCGCTCGGGACGTCGGTGCCGTCGATGCGGATGCCGATGGTGCCGACTAGCCCGGCAACCCGTCCGGCGGAACGCAGACCGGACTCGACCAGGTAGGTCGTGGTCGTCTTGCCCGACGTGCCGGTGATGCCGATGACCGTCACCCGGTCGGAGGGATGTCCGTAGACCGTCGCGGCCAGGCCGCCGAGCACGCTGCGCGGGGCGGGGTGAACGAGGGTGGGCACGGCTGCCGCGTCCATCTCGGCGATGCCGGCCGGGTCGGTGAGGACCGCGACGGCTCCACGTGCGACCGCGTCGGCGGCATACCGCGCACCGTGCGTGGTGGCACCCGGCAGGGCGGCGAAGAGGTCACCGGGACGCACGTCCTGGCCGCGCAGCGTCACTCCGGTGATGGACACGTCGGGAACGGCCACACGGCCAACTGCGCTGCCGGCCGGCGACGCTTCGACCTGTGCCGCCAAGGCCGACAACGGAACGCCCGCGACGACGTCGGGGCGCAACCCGGCGGGCACCGACACTTTCCACCACCTCCGTTCGCCATGATCAGCCATGACACCCTACCCAGCAGTGGCGGGCAACGCGGTCTTCCCGCGCCCATGCAGGCCTGTTACCGGCCCTTACGCCAGTCGAGCAGCGGCAGAAAGATCGTGTCGACGATCTCCACGATGGCGTCGTCGGACAGCGGTTGTAGCGTCATCAGGATCTCGTAGCGGAACAGCTCCACGGGAACCCGCGCGATCCGGTCGGTGACCTGTTCGGGCTGGATTTCACCGCGCTCGATCGCGGGGTGGATGATCTGCTCCAGTGCGGCGTCACGGTCACCCTGGATGAACGCCCGGAGGTCGGCCAGGCTGCGGCCGGTCTGCTGGTAGAAGCCCCCGAGCCGGGTCATCAACGCGGCCACCAACCCCACCCTGAGCTTGTTGGCCTGCTGGAGCAGCTCGATGACGTCACCACGCAGGCAGCCCGTGTCGGGAATGACGACGACGTCTTTGCGTACCTCATGTGCCAGCGTGGCGAGCACGAGTTCCTGCTTGTTGGGCCAGCGCCGGTACAGCACCGCGCGGCTGGTCCCCGCCCGCACGGCAACCGCGTCGATCGTCATGTCGTCATAACCGCGTTCGGTCCGCTCGGTCCACGCGGCGTCCAGCAAGGCCTCCTCCAATGCTGGGCCGCGGCGTCGACGCGCCCCACCGGTCGAGCTGCGATTCGAGCAATCCATCGCCGAACTCGAAGCCGACGATCGTGGCGTCGACGTCGGTTTCGCCTCGGGCGCCCGCGACCGGTACGACCTGGTTATCGGAGCCGACGGGATGCATTCGGCCCTCCGGCGTTTGACGTTCGGGCCCGAACAGCAGTTTCTCCGCCATCTCGGCTTCTACGTCGCATCGGCCGCCCTACCCGGCTACTCGCCGGACGGCCGCAACAACCCGATGTACAACTTTCCCGGCCATCTGACCGGCATCGCGGCCTACAACGACAAAGCCTTGGCGGTCTTCATGTTTCGATCGCCGTGGATTGAATACGACTACCACGACCTAAATGCCCAGAAGCGGATCCTGGCCGAGGCCTTCACCGGTCACGACGAGTGGCGAGTCCCCGAACTCGTCGACGCGGCGGTCCGCGATCCGGAACTCTATTTCGACTCCGTCAGCCAGATCGAGATGCCCGCGTGGCACCGCGGTCGCGTCGTTCTGGTCGGCGACGCCGCGCACTGCGCATCCAACCTCTCGGGCCGCGGCACCAGCCTGGCCCTGACCGGTGCCTGGTTTCTGGCCCAGGCCTTGCGCGACCACCCCGGCGACCTCGCCCGGGCATGGGAGCGATACGAGCGCGATCAGCGGCCGCACGCCATTCGCTGCCAGGCAACCGCGGCACCCGGCGGCGAGCGCCTGATCCCGGCCACCCAGGAGAATCGAGGTGCGCAACCGCGACTTCAACGCCGCATAGCGCGCCGGTTGTGCCGTCTTGTCCAAAGTCGTTGAACAGCAACACCGCAACCAGAACACAGCTTTTCTTGCCGCGCTGCAACAAGATGGCATCAGTTATCCCGACCCGAATCAGGCCATCGGGGCCGGCAAAACCGTCTGCACATGCCTCAATAACGGGGAGTCGGGACTGCGGCTGATCCACGACCTGAAGACCCGTAATTCCGGTTTCGACATGGAAAGCGCGTCGCAATTCGCGGTGATCGCGGCGAAATGCTATTGCCCACAACAGCTTTCTAAAAGCTAGGTGGCCTGCAACAGCAACGGCGGGCCGGGATCCGGTGACAGCGGCACGTTCTCGCGCTGCATCAGCCAGCCGGCGATGTTGTGGAACAACGGCGCCGCCGAGTGACCCGGCGTCCCGTCCGCGTTGCGGTCCGGGTTGTCCATCATGATGCCGATGACGTAGCGGGGATTGTCGACGGTGGCCATGCCGGCGAACGTGATCCAGTAGACGTTGTCGAAGTAGCAGCCGCA
>DASYBR010000023.1:0-4754 GCA_036500645.1 Mycobacterium sp.
GTGTGCGATCATGCCTAGATGCACCGCTGGCTGGTCGTCGTGTCGACTCTCCTGGTCGCCGCCGCCAGCGTGACCGCGGTTGGCGTGGTCTCCGCTGCCCGCGCCCTGGCCGGTGACGCGCCGATCGGCCACATCGGCGACACGCTTCGGGTCGACACCGGCACCTACATCGCGGACGTCACCGTCAGCAGCGTCGCACCGTGCGACCCGCCCCCGGGGTTCGGCTACACGCGCGAGGGCGTTCCGGTCAAGAGCTTTCCGGGCAGCACCGTTGATCGCGCCGACGTGACGGTCCGCGCGATCCGGGTGCCCAACCCGTTCATCATGGCCACCAACTTCAGCTTCGACGGCGTCACGCCGTTCGCCGATGCCTACAAGCCCCGGGCGTCCGATGCACCCGACGCGCTGGACAAAGCACTGGGCAACGCGCCCAACGGAGCCATTGTCCGCGGCGGAGTGTATTGGGACGCTTATCGCGACCCGGTCTCCACCGTCGTCCTGCTGGACAAGAGGACGGGCTACCACCTCGCGCAGTGGAATCTCTAACCGTCGGCACACCGGAAACCGTTGATATAAAACAGCTTTCCGCTGTCGCTGCGCGCACATTTCCGTTGGCATGCCCACCCTCGATGGCGCCGGAGAATATCGCGTCATTTATCGCCGACAATCTGTCCCCCGCCTGCTTCGCCGAGTATCTGGCGGACCCGCAACGGGCGATCCTCACCGCGCACCACGAAGGCCTGATTGTCGGTTACGCCATGCTGATTCGCGGAGTCGGCGATGACGCCGACGTCCAGCGGGCGGTTCAGATGCGTCCCGCCGCCGAACTGTCCAAGATGTACGTGCTGCCCGACCGCCACGGCTCCGGGGTGGCAACGGCCCTGATGAGCCGCGCGGTGGCCACCGCCGAGGACTGGGGGGTGGCCTGCGTCTGGTTGGGCGTCAACCAGGCAAACCAACGCGCACAACGCTTCTACACCAAGAGCGGCTTTACGATCAGCGGTACCAGGACATTTCAGGTGGGTGCCGGTCGCGAGAGCGACTACGTCATGGTTCGCGCGTCTCGCTGACGTCGGCGGTCAGCGCCAAGAGCCGGGAAATGGCCCGCAGGTACTTCTTTCGAAACCCGCCGGCCAGCATCTCCTCGCCGAAGATGGTGTCCAGTTTGGCGCCCGACGCCACCACGGGGATGCCGGCGTCATACAGTCGGTCGGTCAGCGACACCAGCCTCAGCGCGACGTTCTGATCGTCGATTCCGTGTACCCCGGTCAAGAACACCGCGGTCACGCCCTCGATCAGCGTCAAATACCGCGAGGGGTGCATGGTGGCAAGGTGCGCACACAACGCGTCGAAATCGTCGAGCGTCGCCCCCTCGACGTGCGCGGCGCGCGCAGTCACCTCGTCGGCGGACAGCGGCTGCGGCGCCGGCGGCAGCCCGCGGTGCCGGTAGTCGGGCCCCTCGATGCGCACGGTCGTGAAAATTCTTGCGAGCGTGTTGATCTCGCGGAGGAAGTCCGCGGCGGCAAAGCGGCCGTCGCCGAGCTGCTCGGGCAGCGTGTTGGAGGTGGCCGCCACCGACACCCCGCGCTCGACCAGCGACGAGAGCATCCGGGAGATCAGCGTGGTGTTGCCCGGATCGTCGAGTTCGAATTCGTCGATGCACACCGCCGTATAGCCGCCCAGCAGATCCACGCATTCGGCGAAACCGAACACCCCCGCGAGTTGGGTCAACTCACCAAAGGTCGCGAATGCTTTGGGCGTCTGGGCAGTTGGCCCGTCACCGGGCAGCTGGTAATACGCCGACGCCAGCAGGTGGGTCTTGCCCACCCCGAATCCCCCGTCCAGGTACAGCCCGACGCCGGGCAGCGCGGCCCGTCTGCCCAACAGAGTGCGTCGGCCCGCCCGGCGCTGCACGGCCTGCCGACAGAACTCTTGACACGCCGCAACGGCGGCTGCCTGCGTCGGCTCCGAGGGGTCGGGGCGATACGTCGTAAAGCTGACGTCGGCAAACGTTGGGGGCGGGGTCAATTGAGCGATCAACCGTTCCGGCGACACGGTCGGGTGCCGGTCCACCAGGTGCGCCACCTGGCCGGAAGCAGCCGCAGAGGTGGACCCGTGCATGCAGGAACTGTAGCGGCGTGCTGCAATCAGACCCATGCCCGACTCTGGCGCGACTGAGAATTCGGAGACGCCGTTATCGCTGCTCGGATCCGTACGCGACCTCGACGATGGCGAATTACCGCAGCTCTACGGCTATCCCGAAGACGACGGGACGTGGGTGCGGGCAAACTTCATCACCAGCGTGGACGGCGGGGCCACCGCCGGTGACAGCAGCGGAGCGATGGGCGGCCCCGGCGACCGGCTCGTCTTCAACCTGCTGCGCGAGCTCGCGGACGTCATCGTGGTGGGCGCGGGAACGGTGCGGGTCGAGGGCTATTCCGGCGCGCACGTGGGCGCCGCCCAGCGCCAGCGGCGGCAGGCCCGCGGGCAGAGCGAAGTTCCGCAGCTGGCGATCGTCACCAGGTCGGGCAACCTTAGTCGGGACATGGTGGTGTTCACGCGGACCGAGGTGCGCCCACTCGTGCTCACCTGTGCCGCGGCGGTCGACGAAGCCCGTCACCGGCTCACCGGTCTCTGCGAGGTGCTCGATTGCTCCGGCAGCGATCCGGGTTCGGTCGACGAGGCCACCTTGCTGGCCGTCCTCGGCGCCCGCGGGATGCGCCGCATCCTCACCGAAGGCGGGCCGACGCTGCTCGACTCGCTGATGGACCGCGACATGCTCGACGAGCTTTGTCTGACTATCGCGCCCTACATCGTCGGCGGCCAGGCCCGACGCATCGCGACGGGGCCGGGCCGGCTGCTCACCCGAATGCGTTGCGCCCACGTGCTGACCGACGACGCCGGCTACCTTTACACCCGCTACGTCAAGGCCTAGCTACTGTGGTCGGCATGAGTCGGCAGAGCGCGTTCGCCACGATCCTGGTCGCGGTGACCGCGTTGTTGGCCGGCTGCGTCCCGGGACTGGCGGCCGACCCGCGCTTCGCTACCAATTCCGGCGCCCGACCGCAAGGCGCGGCGACGACGAAGCCGCCGCCCCCCGGTCCGGGACCGATCGCCGCACCCAAGAACGACCTGTCGTGGCACGACTGCACCTCGAAGGTGTTCGCCGACGCGGAGGTTCCCGCCGCTCCCGGGGTCCTGCTCGACTGCGCGAACTACGACGCCGACCTGGATCCGGTCAACGGCGGGACGGGCACCTTGAGCATCGGTGTGGTCCGCGCCCGGTCGAATCAGACCCCGCACGACGCGGGACCCCTGGTCTTCACGACCGGCTCCGATCTGCCGTCGTCGGCACAGCTGCCGGTCTGGCTTTCCCGGGCGGGCGCCGACGTGCTGCAAACCCACCCGATCGTCGCCGTCGACCGCCGTGGCTTCGGCATGTCGAGCCCGATCGACTGCCGGGACAAGATCGACCGTCAAGAGATGCGCGATCAGGCGCAATTTCAATCCGGTGACGACCCGGTGGCCAACCTCTCGGAAGTCGCGAACACCGCAACCACAAACTGCACCGACGCCATCGCGCCTGGTGCGTCGGCCTACGACAACGGGCACGCCGCGTCGGACATCGAGCGGCTGCGCACCCTGTGGGATGTGCCCGCCGTCGCCCTCGTCGGAATCGGCAACGGCGCCCAGGTGGCCCTGGCCTACGCCGCGTCTCGTCCCGACCGGGTGTCGCGGCTGATCCTGGACTCGCCGGTCGCGTTGGGCGTCAACGCCGAAGCCGCCGCCGAGCAACAGGTCAAGGGTCAGCAGGGCACGCTCGACGCGTTCGCAGCGCAGTGCATCGCGGTGAACTGCCCGCTGGGCCCCGACCCCAAAGGCGCCGTCAACGCACTGCTTTCCGATGCCCGCGCCGGCCGAGGCCCCGGCGGCGCGTCGGTGGCCCAGCTGGCCAACGCCATCACCGTCGCCTTGGGCTTCCCCGCCGGCGGCCGCGTGGACGCCACCACGAGCGTGGCCGGCGCGCTGGCCGCCGCCCGTTCCGGAGACGTCAATCAGCTGAACAACTTGATCAGCCGCGCCGACGCGGCCCAGGACTCCGACGGCCAGTTCATCAGCACGTGCAGCGACGCGATCAATCGCCCCACCCCCGACCGGGTCCGCGAACTCGTCGTCGCCTGGGGCAAGCTGTACCCCCAGTTCGGCATCGTCGCGGCGCTCAACTTGGTCAAATGCGTGCACTGGCCGACCGGCTCGCCGCCGGCGCCGCCGAAGAGTCTGAAAGTGGACGTGCTGTTGTCGGGTGTGCAGAACGATCCGATCGTGGGGAGCGAGGGCGTCGCGCAGACGGCGGCCACGATCATCAACGCCAACGCCGCCAGCAAGCGGGTGATGTGGCAGGGCATCGGCCACGGCGCCAGCATCTATTCGAACTGCGCCGTTCCCCCGCTGATCGGCTACCTCAACACCGGCAAGTTGCCCGCCACCGACACCTACTGTCCCGCTTGATGCTGCTTTCCGGGACGAGCATGCGCCGGTGTACGGTGCGCTGGTGACGGCAGCTGAATCGACCCGAACCGGCTTGCGCGATCGAATAATGGCCGCCTTCGGTCCCCAAACCAGCGCCCCGGGCGCGGCGACGATATTGCGGTCCATCTTGTGGCCGCTGGCCATCATGTCGGTCCTGCACCGCAGCATCATCCTGCCCGCCAACGGCAACATCACCGACGATTTCAAGCCGGTCTACCGCGCGG
>DASYBR010000024.1:0-18647 GCA_036500645.1 Mycobacterium sp.
CGCGCCGCGACCAAGCAGGCGCTGGTCCGCTCGCAGCGCGAGCCCGACGCGCGATGGACGCTGCTGCCCCTGGTGCCCCTGATACCCGAGCGACTCGGCAAGCAGTGGGTCGGTGCCGCCACCAACAGCGCGGCCACCGTCGGCTCCTCCAACATCGGTGCGGTCGATCCCGCGACGAATCGGCCGGACGGAACCGACGCCGACCACTTCGCCATCAGGTCGCTGAGCGCGCGAATGACCACGGGCATGATGCACCAACTCGGCGGCCTGCTGTCTTTGCTGTCGGGACGAATGAACGGACGGGTCTTCGTCTCCGTAGTTGCCTACAACCCGACCGGCACCAACTCGAACAGCGCCCTGCAGCAGCACATTTCGAGCGTGCTGGACGAATTCTCACTCGCGTCGACGATGGGCTGGCCATACGACGAGCCGGCCGTCGGGCAGTGAGCACAATGCGCACAATCGGGCCGATCACGGCTAATTCCGACTAACGCTCACAAGCGCGACAGGGCGGCATTTCCCGCCGTAGGTTGATTTCAAGCGAATAACCCAATGTCATTCGTCCCCAAGACAAATGGCACCTGGAACAGGACCGAAAAGGACTCTTGAGAAATGGACAACGTACTCGATTTGGTCGACCAAACCTTCTTTCGCCTCGGACAGGCGGCCGGAGTCGGTCAGAACGTTTGGGTGTATAACCGCGCGATCGACATCGATGGTCTGCGCCGGTTCCATCAGCATCTCCAGCAGGGACGGTTAGCCCGTCGCATTGAGCGCTCGCCCGTGCGGTTCGGCCGGCATCGCTGGGTCGAGCCCAGCGATCGCGACGAGCTCGAGATCGCGGCACCTCGGCCGCGCGAAGAATTCGACGCCTGGCTGGCCGAGCAGGCCAACATCGGGCTGGATGCCGAGCACGGACCCGGATGGCACCTCGCGGTGCTCCCGTTCACCGACGGCGGCGCCGGGGTGAGCTTCGTCGTCACACATTGCCTCACCGACGGCATCGGAGGATGCCTGGCCCTCGTGGAAGCAGCTTGCGGCTACGACCACCCAATCAACTTGCCCGCCGCCGGGTCACGCCCGCTGGGACAGGCACTGCGTGAGGATGCCCGCCGGACCGCGCACGACATCCCCGCCATCCGCCGAGCCTTGAGGGCTGCAGTCGCCGCGGCGCGATCGGCTCGTCGTGACCGCCGCAGCGCCGGATCGGCCGTTCCGGCCCCGGTACGAAGCAAGGCCAAGCCGCCCGCGCCGATCGCCGGAGCCGACGAAATCATCACGCTCCCAACGGCGGCGTTCTTTCTCGACGCGGACGAGTGGGACGCCCGGGCACAATCACTCGGAGGAACCAGCAACACGCTGCTCGCGGGAGTGGCGGCCCGGCTCGCCCAGCAAGTGGGACGAGTCAGCGCGGACGGTTCGGTCGCCTTGGCGCTACCCGTCAGCGAGCGAACCGCCGACGATACCCGCGCCAACGCCGTCACAATGGTCGACATCACCGTCGATCCAGCACCCGCCACGACGGACCTGCGCGAGATCCGCGCCACAACCAAGCAAGCGCTGATCCGCCACCGGGAGGTGCCCGACGAACGGCGCACACTGCTGCCGCTTGTTCCCCTGCTGCCTCAGCGGCTGATCAACCGAATGGTCGGCGTGGCCACCGGCGGAGCGACCAACGTCGTTGTCGCATCCAACATCGGTGCGGCCCCCCCGGCAGCCAACCGGCCCGACGGCACCGACGCCGACTACGTCGCCCTGCTGTCTCGCTACCCGGGCCTGACCCGGGCGATGGTGGACCAGCTCGGCGGCCTGATGGTGGTGCACTCCGCAACGGTGCACCGGCAGGTCTTCATCTCGGTCCTTGCGTATCAGCCGGGCCGACTGTGCTCGAATGACGATTTGCGACAGCATGTTTCGAGCGCACTGAAGGACTTCTCGCTCACCGCCACCACGGGCTGGAGCGCGGTGAGCCAGCCGGCAACAGCGCGGTAGGCGGACGAAAGGCCCCCATTCCGCAGGTGAGCACAATGCGCGAAACCGGGGAATCGCGGCTAAGTCCGACTATCGAGTACAAGCGCGACAGGGCAGCACGCGGGGCCATACGGTGAATTCAAGCGAGAAAAAAGTATTTCACTCCAACGAATTCGGCACCGCGACAGGCGAAAAGGACCTGAAGAAAAATGAGCAACGTACTCGATCTGTATGACCAGGCCTACTTCAGCTTCGAGCGGGCGGCCGGAGCCACCTGCGCGTTGCAGTGCGTGTGGGTGTACGACCGCGCGATCGACATCGACGGTCTGCTGCGGTTCCACCACAACCTGCAGCGGGGACGGTTGTCGAGGCGCATGGAACGCTCGCCCCTGCCGTTCGGCCGCCACCGCTGGGTCGCGTCCAACAATCAGCCCGACCTCGAGATCGTCGAAAGGCCGCGCGCACGCGAGGAATTCGACGCCTGGCTGAGCGAGCAGGCCAACACCCCGCTAGACGCCGAACGTGGACCCGGATGGCACCTCGCGGTGCTGCCGTTCACCGACGGCGGCGCCGGGGTGAGCCTGGTCATCTCACACTGCCTCATCGACGGCGTCGGGTTGTGCGAGGCGTTGACGGAAGCGGCAACCGGACAACACAACGCGAACGACTGGCCCGCTGCCGCGTCACGGCCGCGGTGGCAAGCACTGCGCGAGGACGCCCGCCTGACCGCGCGCGACATCCCCGGTATCGGCCGCGCCGTCGTCGCCGCGGCACAATTCGCTCGACGTCAACGCGAGCTTGCCGCGACCACCGCGGCGCCGGGCGCCAAGCCGGCTGCGCCGACGTACGGCGAGAATGTCACGCTGTCAACGGCAACCATTTTTCTCGATGCCGATCAGTGGGATGCCCGCGCGCAGGTGCTCGGAGGAACCAGCAACACCCTGCTCGCAGGACTGGCGGCCCGCCTCGCCCAGCGAGTGGGACGGCTCACCGCGGACGGCTTGGCCACTCCGTCGATACCCGTCAACGAACGCACCGCCGGCGACACCCGCGCCAACGCCATCACAAACGTGGACATCACGGTCGACCCCGCACTGGCCGCGACGGATCTGCGCGAGGTCCGGACCGCTACCAAGCAAGCGCTGGTCCGCCACCGGGATGTGCCCGACGAGCGGTGGGCGTTGCTGCCCCTCGTTCCCCTGCTGCCTCAGCGGCTGGTCAAGCAATTGGTTGGCGTGGCCACCGGCGGCACGACCAACGTCGTGTCCTCCAACCTGGGTGCGGTCGATGCTGCCGCCATCCGGCCGGACGGCACAGATGCCGACTACTTCGCCATGAAGTCCCTCTACCCGGGCGTGACCACGGCGATAATGCAGCGCACCGGCGGGGTTTTGGCGTTGCTGTCGGGAAGAGTGCACCGACAGATCTTCGTCTCGGTACTTGCGTATCAGCCGGACCGTCCTAACTCGAACGACATTCTAGGGCAAGACATCTCGAGCGTTCTGAGCGACTTCTCGCTCACCGCGACCACGGGCTGGCCCGGCCCAGTGTCAGTCGCCGACCTGGCAGCTTAGGCAAACGACAAGAAAAGGAGTCGAAGAAAAATGAGCAACGTACTCGATCTGTTCGACCAGACGGTGTTTCTCGGCGAGCGAGCGACCGGAGCCACCAACCTCCTACAGTGTGTGTGGATCTACAACCGCGCCATCGACATTGACGGTCTGCGCCAGTTTCACCGCCATCTTTTGCAGGGGCGGTTATCCCGTCGCATCGAGCTGTCACCCTTGCCGTTCGGCCGCCATCGCTGGGTCGCGCCCAAGGGTCAGTCCGACCTGGAGATCGTCGCGACGCCGCGTTCGCGCAACGAACTGGACGCCTGGCTGGGCGAGCAAGCCAACACCCCTCTTGACGCCGAGCACGGACCAGGGTGGCACCTTGCGGTACTGCCGTTCACCGACGGCGGGGCGGCGGTGAGCTTGGTCATCTCGCATTGCCTGAGCGACGGCGTCGGGTTGTGCGAGGCGATGGCGGACGCGGCAACCGGGCGCCACGACCCGGTCAACTGGCCCGCAGCCGGGTCACGTGGGTGGTGGCGAGCTGTGCGTGAGGACGCCCACCAAACCGCGCGCGACATCCCCGGTATCGGCCGCGCCGTCGTGGCCGCGGCGCGATTGGCGCGACGTAACAGCGCCGGGACCGGATCGGCCGCGGCGCCCCTGTCGGAGCCTTCTGGGCCGGCCGTCATCTCCGGGGAAGCCGACGAACGCATCACCCTCCCGACGGCAACGATCTTTGTCGATGCCGACGAGTGGGACGCTCGCGCACAGTCATTGGGCGGGACCAGCAATACGCTGCTCGCGGGACTGGCGGCTCAGCTTGCCCAACGAGTGGGACGGATCGCGGCAGACGGCTCGGTCGCCGTGACAATGCCCGTAAACGAACGCGCCGCCGGTGACACCCGCGCTAACGCGATCACGAATGTCGACTTCGCCGTCGACCCCGCACCCGCGACAACCGATCTGAGCGAGATCCGGGCCACTATCAAGCAGGCGCTGATCCGCTCTCATGACGAGACCAACGCGCGGTGGGAGTTGCTGCACCTTGCTCCTCTGTTGCCGCAGTGGCTGGTCAGGCGGTGCGTGGGCGTTTCGGCCAACGGTGCGGCCAGCGTCATCTCATCCAACCTCGGTGCGGTCGATCCGGCCGCCCACCGGCCGGACGGAACAGAAGCCGATCACTTCGTCATGAAGCCCCTGGGCCCGGGGGTGACCAAGGCGGTCATGCACCGGCTTGGCGGCCTGCTGGTGTTGCTGTCGGGAAGAACGCACGGACGTGTTTTTGTCTCGGTCCTCGCGTATCAGCCGGGTAGCTCCAACTCAAATGACAAGTTGGGACAAGACCTTTCGAGCACGCTGCGCGACTTCTCGCTCGCAGCCACGATTGGCTGGCCACGCCCTGTGTCAGTGCCCGACCTGCCGGCGTAGGCAAACGACAAGAAAAGGAGCTTGAGGAAAATGGACAACGTAATCGACCTGATTGACCAGAGCGCGTTTCTTGGCGAGCGAGCGACGGGAACCACCAACCTGCTGCAGTCCGTGTGGATCTACAACCGTGGGATCGACATCGACGGTCTTCGCCAGTTCCATCGGCATCTTCAGCGGGGACGGTTGTCCCGCCGCATCGAGCGGTCACAAGTGCCGTTCGGCCGCCATCGTTGGGTATCACCCAGCACTCAGTCCGACCTGGAGATCGTCGCGATCCCTCGGTCGCGTGACGAATTCGACGCCTGGGTCAGCGAGCAGGCCAATACCCCCCTGGATTCCGAGCACGGACCCGGATGGCACCTTGCGGTGTTGCCGTTCACCGACGGCGGGGCCGGGGTGAGCTTCGTCGTCTCACACAGCCTCATCGACGGCGTCGGGTTGTGTGAGGCGTTGGCGGACGCGGCAACCGGGCGTCACGACCCGGTCATCTGGCCCGCCGCCGGGTCACGCCGGCGGTGGCGCGCGCTTCGCGAGGACGCCCGCCAAACCGCGCGCGACGTCCCCGGCGTCGGCCGCGCCGTGGTCGCCGCGGCACGATTCGCAACGCAGAACCGCGGCGGCCGCGGATCTGGCACACCGCTGCCCAGCGCGCCGTTCGTCGGACCTGACGAACGCGTTGATCTCCCAAAGGCAACGTTCTTCGTCGACGCGCAGGACTGGGATGCCTGCGCGCAGGCACTCGGGGGGACCAGCAACGCGCTCCTCGCGGGATTGGCGGGTCGCCTGGCCCAGCGAGTGGGACGGGTGGCGGGGGACGGCTTAGCCACGTTGGCGATACCCGTCAACGAGCGCGCCGACGGCGATACTCGCGCCAACGCCATCACCAGTGTCGACATCACGGTCGACCCAGCAGGCGCGCCGACGGATCTGCGCGAGATCCGGGCCGCGATCAAGGAAGCGCTGATTCGCCATCAAGAGGTCCCCGACGAACGAATGGCGCTGCTACCCCTCGCTCCGCTGATGCCGCGGTGGCTCATCAGGCGGATGGCCGGCGTCGCCCTCGGCGGCGCGACGACCAGCGGATCATCCAACCTCGGTGCGATAAGCCCGGCCGCCAACCGGCCAGATGGCACAGATGCGGACTACTTCGCCGTCAGGTTGCTCGTCCCGGGCGTGACCAAGGCGACGGTGCACCAGACCGGCGGACTGCTGGGGTTGCTCTCGGGAAGAGCGCACGGACGGGTGTTCGTCTCGGTCGTTGCGTATGAGGCGGGCCGCCCCAATTCGAATGACGGTTTGCGGCAGCATATTTCGAGTGTCCTGAGGGACTTCTCGCTCACCGCCACGATCGGTTGGCCGTGCCTCGAGCCGATGCGAGCACAAAGCGCTAAACCGCAAGATCGTCGGTAATGCCGACTATCGCTTACAAGCGCGACACGGGTGCCAGCGCAACCATAAGGTCGATATCGACCAAGTAACGCGCTAGATGTCCGCCGAGTCGCGGTTCGTCAAATGAAGGGGTTTCACCATGACCAAAAAGCCCGACGCCCCTAACACCTCGTCACCTCGGGACGTGTTCTCGGTGTTGGGTCGCTTCGCCGCGCGTGCGCCCTGGCTCATCATCGCCGCCTGGGCCGCCGCGGTAGCCGTGCTGACCGTGGCCTTCCCCCCGTTGACGAAGGTGGTCGAAGGCCAGACGGTACAGCCGCTGCCGCCCAAAGCCATGGCTGCGACCGAGCAGATGGCTAAGGACTTCGGTGAATCCGGTCAGAACATTCTGGTTGTCGTGCTCACCGACAACCGGGGCCTGCAGCCAGCCGACGAGGACGCCTATCGCAAGCTGGCCACCACATTTCGCGGCGACACCAAGGATGTGGCCGGCGTGCAGGACATCGTCGCGACACCCGCACTGCGGTCATTGCTGGTCAGCGCCGACAACAAAGCGTTCTACATGGCGGTGATCTTGCGGGCGCCTGTCGGGTCCCCCGAGTCTTCGCAGGCCTACCAGCGGATCACAGAAGTCGCCAAGCACTCCACGGCGGGCACGCCGCTGACCGCACAGGTGACGGGCCAGGGTGCCATGGCCGGCGACCTTGCGATCGTCACCGCTCGCGATATGCAGACAATCGAGATGGTCACGGCATTGTTCGTGCTGATCATCCTTGTGGTGATTTACCGGCGACCCGTAACAGTGTTGCTGCCGTTGATCACCATCGGCGTTTCGGTGGCGTCGGCCCAGGGCGTGGTGTCCGGGCTGGTTCAGCTCGGACTCGGGGTGTCCTCGCTGACGATCGCTTTGATGACGGCGATGATCTTCGGCGCCGGCACCGACTACGCCGTCTTCTTGATCAGCCGCTACCACGAGTACCTCCGGTCCGGCATCGACTCCGACCTGGCCGTACAAAAAGCACTGAGCTCCATCGGTGAGGTCATCGCGGCGTCGGCGGCCACCGTTGCCGTCACCTTTTTCGGCATGTTCTTCACCCGCCTACCCGCGTTCACGAGTATCGGTCCGGCGCTTGCCATTTCGATCGGGATCGCATTTCTTGCCGCAATCACGCTGTTGCCCGCCATACTCGTTCTCGCCGGCCGGCGCGGATGGGTGACGCCGCGAGCGGCGCTCACCGGCCGCCTGTGGCAGCGCTCAGCCGTTCAAATCGTTCGTCGGCCCAAGGCGCATCTGCTGGGAAGTCTCGCGGTGTTGATCACGCTGGCCGGTTGCGCGGCGTTTCTGCGGCCCACGTTCGACGACCGCCTGCAACTGCCGCAGTCGGCGCCCAGCAACATCGGCTTTTCGACGATGGCGGATCACTTTTCGAAGAGTATGTTGCTGCCGCAGTACATCTACGTTCGGTCCCCCCACGACCTGCGGACATCGCGGGCACTGGCCGACCTGGACCAGATGGCCCAGCGGGTGTCGCAGCTGCCCAATATTGTGGCGGTGCGCGGCATTACGCGACCCAGCGGCCAGCCGCTGGATCAGACCAAGCTCAGCTTCCAAGCCGGCCAGGTCGGCGGCAAGCTCGAAGACGCCTCCACACAGATCAACGACAGGACGAGTGACCTCGACGCACTGACCAGCGGCGCAGACCAACTGGCAGCGGCCCTCGCGCAGGTGCGCGACCAAATCCGCGCCGCCAGTGGGCCGATGAGCCACCTCGCCGCGACTCTGAACCAGGTGCAGCAGCAGCTCGGCACGGCTGCGAACGTCCTGGACAACGTCCGTGGGCTCACGGACGGGTCCGTTTCCGCACTCGCCAACAATGTCGCCGCAGCGGCAGGCCCGATGTTCGACGGTTTGACCAAGCAGCCCCCGGTACAAGGCCTGCAGGCGGCGGTGCAGAATCTGACTGCCCAGTTGGCAACGGCGAGCAACGGTCTGCGGGCTGTGGGCAGCAACGCCGCCGGTATGCAGCAGAAGGTTGCGGGCATGCAGGCGGCGGCCGATCAGCTCGCCGATGGCAGCCGACGGCTGGCCGACGGCGTACGGACACTCGTCGACAAGGTCAAGCAGATGGGCCTGGGCATGAACCAGGCGGCCGACCTGCTGCTGTCGATGAAGCGCGACGCCACACAGCCTTCCATGGCGGGCATGTACATCCCATCCCAGGTGATCTCCTCGGACGAATTCAAGAACGCCGCGAAGCTGTTCTTCTCGCCCGACGGCCATTCGGTGCGGTATTTGGTCGAATCGAAATTCGACCCCTTCAGTTCCGCCGCGCTGGACCAGGTGTCATCGATTCTGGACGCGGCGCGCAGCGCCCAGCCGAACACCGCACTCGCTGACGCATCGATCTCTGTGATCGGACCCAACGCGATGTACAGCACGCTGCGTAGCTACTACAACGAGGACTTCCGACTGATCGTCATCATGACGCTGCTCGTTGTATTCATCACCCTGGTCCTCTTGCTCCGCGCGATCGTGGCGCCCCTGTATCTGATGGCCTCCGTGGTGCTCTCGTATCTGTCGGCGGTGGGGCTGGGAGTCGTTTTCTTCCAGTTCCTGCTCCATCAGGCGATGTCTTGGAACGTGCAAGCGACGGCCTTCATCGTGCTGGTCGCCGTCGGGGCCGACTACAACCTGCTGCTGATCACGCGAATTCGTGAAGAGTCGCGCACGGGCATCCGCTCCGGCATAATCCGTGCCGTCCGTTCCACGGGCGGTGTCATCACCTCGGCCGGCATAATCTTCGCCGCCTCGATGTTCGGCCTATTGTTCGGCAGCCTGGCGACCATGGTCCAAACCGGGCTCATCATCGGTATGGGCCTGTTGATCGACACCTTTGTCGTTCGCACCATCACGGTGCCGGCCATGGCGGCACTGGTCGGCAAGGCCAACTGGTGGCCGTCCAAGAAAACTCGCGCCACCCCGGCACCTAAAACGGCCCACGCCGCTGACACCGGGGCTGGCACCGAAGCGCCGCGCAGCGCTGCAGAACTTCCGGTCCTGCCGGTGACCGAAGGCATTCGCGGCGACTCCTCCCATCGGTTGGCCACCAACAACATCCGTCGTTCCGCGGCTCAGCGGCGGCGGGCAGTCACTCAGCACGGCAAACGACCTCGTCGCGTCTCCATTGCAGGCCCTCGACACTAGGACTACACCCTCGGCCAACTGAATCAGCGTGCCGGCCCGGCCGGCCGCTTGGCAGCGGCAGCGAATTCCTGTTCGGGTCGTCCGGTCGTTCCGTACCGCAAGCCGACGGTGACGTCGCGGGCCGTGGCCAGTGCCGCCAAGTACCGCTGCGCGGTCGCCCTCGATATTCCGATCGCCGCGGAAACCTCGGCAGCCGACATCGGCTGGTGGGCCGTTCGCAACGCTTGCAGCACAAGCTGTTTGGTGGAAGAGGCCGCGATGGTGGCCGTCGGCGGGGGAGCGACCCGGGGGCGCAGCGCATCCAGAGCCGCGTCCACGTCCGCGGCAGTCAGATTGGGGCCGGCCAATATCTTGCGATAGCGCGCGTAGCCGGCCAGCCGCGCGGCCAGCTCGGGGGGTGGGAATGGCTTGACGAGGTAGCCCACCGCCCCTGCGGACATCGCGGCCCGGATCGTCGCCGCCTCGGTGGCCGCGCTCAGCACCATGCTGTCGCCGTCACGTTCGCGGACGAAGTCGACTCCCGACCCGTCGGGCAGGTAGACGTCGACCAGGGCCAGGTCGACGGGATCGGCCTTCCGAGCGGCTTCGAGCGTGTTGGCCGTCCCGCTCACCGTGAAACCGGGAAACGTGTTGACGACCTCGGCATGCATATTGGCGACGCGGAAGTCGTCGTCCACCACCAGCACCGTCAGGTCTGCGTCGCCCATTGCGCCTCCTCTACCATTACGCCCTGCAGCCGGGCGATGAACTCCGCGCCCCCCAGCCGCAGCTCCGCATCGCCGGCGCTGGCCAGCCACAGGTCACCGCCGAGCGCGCGACTGATCTGGCGCGACAAGGCAAGCCCGATACCCCGGCCGCCCGGTATACCGGAGTCCGGCTTGGTCGTGGTGCCCTCGGTGAAGAGGTGATCGACAAAGTCGGGCGCTACACCGTCGCCGCTGTCGGCAACGGTGATGTGCAGCGTCGAACCATCCTGCAGCAGTTCTACTTCCACTTCCTTCACGTTGTTGCGACCGGTCCGGGCCGCGTCGATCGCGTTGTCGAGCAAGTTACCCAACACGGTGGTGACATCGACGGGCAGCACGAGACGGCCCGACACCCAGGTATTTTCGCCGATCGTCAGCGTCACCCCGGCTTCACGCGCGGCCGCACCCTTGGCCGCCAGAAAGGCTTGCAGGTACGCATCGTGGATTGCCTCGATTCCGGGCAGCGCGGACCCCAGCGGTCCCGACCCGAGAACTTCTTCCAGATATTGCAGTCCCTCGTCCACATGACCGGCCTGGAGCAGCCCGTTCAGCAGGTGCAGACGGTTGGCGAACTCGTGGCGTTGTGCACGCAGCACCGTGCTCATCACCTGCACCGCGTCGAGTTGTCGCGTCAGCGATTCCACGTCGGTTCGGTCCCGCACCACCAAGACCGTTCCCAGTGCGCGTCCTTCGCGCGATACCGGCCGCGCCGAGACCACAACGATGCGTTCGCCCACGCTGGCCAACATGGGGGCCGAATCGGCGGCGTTGAACACGTCGAGAACCCTTGGGGTCAGGCCGATCTGGTCGACCGGCCGCCCCGTTTCGTTGGCGATCTCGAGTAGCCGGCACGCCTCGTCGTTGACAAACGTGGTGTAGCCGGACGTGTCTGCCGCCAGCACGCCTTCGCCGATGCCCTGCAGCACCGCCGCCTGGGTGCGCACCAGTCCGGTGATCTCGGCCGGCCGCAGACCCAGCGTCAGCCCTCGCCAGCGCCGGGCCAGAACCGTCGAGCCGGCGATCGAGATCAGTAGCAGCACAGCGGCCATCGCGGCCATCACGCGCAGGTTCTTCGAAAACTGCTCATCAAATGCCTTGGTGGACAGGCCGACGATGACCACCCCCAACACCCGGTTGGAACCGGGTTCGAACACCGGGATTTTCGCAACGATTGCCCGCCCGAGAGCAGTGTCGTCATGCGATGTCATTTCCTGCCCGGCCAACGGTGCCGCGATGTCGGCGCTGATATGACGACCCAAGCTGTCGCGCCGGGGATCGGCGACCCTGATGCCTTCGGCATTTGCGATGACGACGAACAACACGTGGGTGCGTTGTTCGACCCGGGACGCAACGCCCTGGATCGGACCCGCGGCAAGTTCGTCGGTCAGCTGTGGGCTCGGGGTCAGCGGGGCGCTGTCATAGCGCGCGATGTTGGTGACCACCGTGGGCGATGAGGCGACCACACGAGCGATATCCGTGGCGTGGACGTGGTATTGGCTATCCAGGCGGGCACGATTGAACATGGCGAAGACCCCTAAAGCAACGATCAGCGTCAGCGTCACGATGATGAGCTGCAACACGAGTATCTGCGTGGCGAGCCGCACGTCGATGCGACCCTTGGGAGCCATGGCAAGACACTACCGCGCCGGTGAGCAGAATGCGCGAAAGCATGACCGTCTATGCCGCAACGTCGCTACCATCAGCCCATGCGCGGCTCAAAGATCCTGATCACCGGTCCGACCGGTCAAATTGCCACCCCCATCGCCCGGGCGCTCGCGGCCGACAACGAAGTTTGGGGTATCGCCCGCTTCACCGATCCGGCGGCGCGCGAAGGGCTGGAAAAGGCCGGCGTGGTATGCCGTACGGTCAACTTGGCCTCCGGCGATTTCACCGGTCTGCCAACCGATTTCGACTATGTTCTCAACCTTGCGGTGGCCAAAAGCGGGAACTGGGACAAGGACCTGGCCGCCAACGCGGAATCCGTCGGCCTGCTGATGGCCCACTGTCGCGGCGCCAAGGCCTTCCTGCACTGTTCCTCCGCCGCCGTTTACGACCCGCCGGGCGACGACCCTCGAACCGAGCGCACCGCCCTGGGCGATAACCACAAGTGCTTGTTTCCGACCTATTCCATCTCCAAGATCGCCGGCGAGGTCGTCGCCCGGTCGATGGCGCGAGTGTTCGAGGTACCTACCACGATCGCCCGGCTCAACGTCCCCTATGGCAACAACGGCGGCTGGCCGTTCTACCACATGGAGATGATGCTGGCCGGCATCCCGATCCCAGTTCCGCTCGGCGAGCCTGCCCGCTACAACCCGATTCACGAGGACGACATCATCGCGACCATCCCGAAGTTGCTGGAGGCGGCATCGGTCCCGGCGACCACCGTAAACTGGTGCGGCGATCAGACCGTCAGCCTGCAGGAGTGGTGCGGTTACCTCGGCTCGCTCGTCGGCAAGGTGCCGGTCTTCGAGGCGAGCGAGCAAGCGCTGCGCGGTAATCCGACCGGCGTCGACCGGATGCACGAGCTCGTGGGCGGCACCACGGTGGACTGGCGTGACGGAATTCGCCGGATGGCGGCCAAATTCCACCCGGAACTGGTCGGCGTCTAGGCGCCGCTCACAGATGCGCTAACAGCCGTTCGGCGAACACATCCGGATGTTCCCGATGCATGAAATGCCCGCCCGGGACCTCTTCGACGATGTACTCGTTGTCGAACATCCGCGCCGCCCGCCGATAGTCCGATGGCTCTGCTATCGGATCGTCCAGACCCGCAAAAGCGACCGCCGGCACGGTGATCCGCGCCTTCAGTGAGGCGCTGGGAACGGGGGAGAGCTTTCGGTAGTAGCCGAAGGCTGCGCTCAGGCTCGCCGGGTCGGAAAAGGTTTCGCGGATGGCGTCGAACTCCCGCGGATCGGGGTTCCACGTCGGGGACCACCGTCGGTAGATGGCGGGCAGCGCCGCGAAGTCGTTGCGCGCGAAGCGTTCCGCCGCCCCCGGCAACTTGTACGCCGCAAAGTGTCGGACGCCCCAGAGCTTCCGCAGCGAGGGCTTGAGCGTGGCGGGGTGCGGAATGGCAATGACGACAAGCTTTTTCACCCGGTCCGCGCCGACCGCGGCCGCGCCGTACGCGGCAGCGGCGCCAAAGTCGTGCCCGATCACGACGGCGTCGCGGGCGCCGAGCGCTTCGATCAGTGCCAGCGGATCGCGCGCCAGGGTTTCTTGATCAGGATCGGCTGCCGGGATCGCGCTGGGGCGGTATCCGCGCAGATACGGGCTGACGACGCGGTAGCCGTTGGCCGCGATTCGTGGGCGAAGATCGTCCCAGGTGTGCGCCGTATCGGGGAACCCGTGCAGCATGAGCACCAGCGGCCCGGAGCCCTGTTCGAGATAGGCGAACCTCAGCCCGTTCGCTTCGATGAAATGGATTTCATCGCCCATGGTTTGGGGACAGTACGCTTCTGCCCGGGTAGCGCAAGGGGATACAGCATTGCTGGGCAACTCGTGCCGAACGTGCCACCATCATCACATGCCGAGCGGACCCGACGAGGCGCAGCGCCTGCGCACCCTGGCGCTGCTACGCCGCGTCCGCGACCGGATCGACCGGGACTATACCCAGCCGCTGGACGTTGAGGCGCTGGCCCGCGACGTGCACATGTCCGGCGGGCACCTCAGCCGCGAATTCCGGCGCGCTTACGGCGAATCGCCGTATTCCTATCTGATGACGCGCCGGATCGAGCGCGCGATGGCGCTGCTGCGCCGCGGCGATATGAGCGTCACCGACGTCTGTTTTGCGGTGGGCTGCTCGTCGCTGGGCACGTTCAGCATGCGCTTCGCCGAATTGGTCGGCGTGCCGCCCAGCACGTACCGGCGCCAGTCGGCGGACGCGCTGGCGGGAATGCCGCCGTGTGTTGCCAAACAGGTGACGCGACCGATCAGGAATCGAGAAGCATCGCCCACCGGCCGGCACCTAGCCTGACCGCATGGACATCACGATTCACTCGAGCTTCCTGCCACACACGGATCCGGAAGCATCGCTCACCTTCTATCGCGACACCCTGGGCTTCGAAGTCCGCCTCGACGTGGGCAAGGGCAAGATGCGCTGGATCACCGTCGGCCCGCCGAATCAGCCCGACACGTCCATCGTGCTGAACCCGCCGGCCGCCAACCCGGGCATCACCGACGACGAGCGGCGCACCATCGCCGAGATGATGGCCAAGGGAAGCTACGCCACCCTGCTCCTGGCAACCAAAGACCTCGACCGCACCTTCGATCAGCTACAGGCCGACGCCGTCGAGATCGTTCAGGAGCCCACGGACCAGCCATACGGACTCCGAGACTGCGCGGTCCGCGATCCCGCGGGCAACCTCATCCGCATTCAGGAGCTCCGCTGAGCGCGCGATAGATCCCGGTTAACCCGTCGAGCGGCCCTTGACCGCGCCGTGCGCACAATGCTAAGCAGGTGCTCAGCATTGCATCGCATCGGACGCTGACGACGACGGCTGGCCACACGGAAGGGATCAGATGACGCTGCAGACGGTTTTGGAGGACATCCGTAAGCGCCCCGGCTCGGGTGACGTCATAGCGGTCATCGATCCCACGACCGAAGAGCCGATCACCGAGTTCACCGACTGTGGAGCCGAGGCGGTCAACGAGGCCGCGGCGCGGGCGAAGGCCTCCTTCGAGTCGGGCGTCTGGTCGGACCTGCCGGGTCGCGAACGGGCCAAGGTTCTGTGGAAGATCGGCGATCTGATCGACGAGCACGCCGAAGAATTCGCTCAACTCGACTCTCTCAACACCGGCATGCCCCTGCTGCAGGCGCAGTTGCAGATGTCGACCGTGTCAGAGTTCTTCCGCTACTACGCCGGCTGGTGTTCCAAGATCAACGGCACCGCGTACGACGTGAAGACCGACGGCATTGCGACGGACGCCTACGTCAACATGCACGCCTACTCGCTGAAGGAGCCGTTCGGGGTGGTGGGGCTGATCTTCCCGTGGAACGGTCCGATCTTCAACGCGAGCGCCAAGCTCGCTCCGGCATTGGCCGCCGGCGGCAGCCTGCTCGTCAAACCCGCTGAGGAGACCCCGCTTTCGGCGATTCTTCTCGACCAGCTGGTCCACGAGGCCGGTGTCCCCGAGGGCGTCGTCAACCTGCTGACCGGCTACGGCCACACCGCGGGGGCGGCGATCAGCGCGCATCCCGACGTCGAGAAGGTCGCCTTCACCGGATCCACCGAGGTCGGCAAGGAAATCGTGCGGGCGTCGGCCGGCAACCTGAAGAAGGTGACGCTCGAACTCGGCGGGAAGTCGCCGGTGCTGATCTTCGACGACGCAGACTTGAACAAGGCCATCATGATGGCGTCGTTGGGCATCTTCGTGCACTCCGGCCAGGGCTGCGTGTGTGGGTCGCGGATCTTTGCCCACCGTGGCGTCTACGACCAGGTCGTGGCAGGCATTGCGGGAATGGCGAATACCTTCAAGCTAGGCGCCCCCAGCGAGGAGGGTTGCGTCAGCGGCCCGCTGATCAGCCAGAAGCAGCTGACCCGGGTCATGGGCTTCATCGACGAGGGCAAGCGCGACGGCGTCGAGGTCGTCACCGGCGGCCACCGCCTCGATCGGAAGGGCTATTTCGTCCACCCGACGGTGCTCACCAATGTCGACCCGAGCATGCGGCTTTACCAGCAGGAGATCTTCGGCCCGGTGGTGACCATCCTGCCGTTCGACGACGAGGACGAGGCCGTGGCCCTGGCCAACGACACCACCTACGGCCTGGCCGCCACGGCCTGGACGGAGAACGTGGGCCGGGCCCACCGGATTCTCAAGCGGCTGCATGCCGGCAGCGTCCAGGTCAACTGCCAGCTGGTCTTCGACCACGACGTGCCGTTCGGTGGCTACAAGCAGTCCGGGTGGGGCCACGAGTTCGGCAAAGAGGGCATCGAGACGTACCTGAAAACCAAGTCGGCCTGGATCCAGCTCTAACGATCTCCGCCGGTCTAGTATATGAGGGGCGCTGCTCCGCAACGGTTTCCAGCGCGCGTGACCTGGATTTGGTTCGTCCGCGTCGGGAGGTGCCGACCATTCCCGAGATCAAGCTCTCACAGGGCGTAGTGCACTACTCCGATGACGGCGCCGGTCCGTGTGTGCTGCTGATCCACGGCTTATTCGTCGACGGTCGGGTCTGGGATCACCTTGTCCCATTGCTCGCGCAGCGGGCACGCTGTGTACGGCCTGACCTTCCGTTAGGTGCGCATCGAACACCGATGGGCGGCAACGCCGATCTGTCGCCGCCGGGGCTTGCGCGGATGATCGCCGAGTTGATCGAGCAACTGGATTTGCGCCAGGTCACTGTGGTCGGCAACGACACGGGCGGCGCGCTCTGCCAGATTCTGTGCGCGAACCATCCTGAGCGTGTCCAGCGCCTCGTGCTGACGAATTGCGATGCGTTCGAACACTTCCCACCCGTCGCGTTCCGGGCCATCGAGCACATCGGTTCGCACATTCCAGGCGCGATCGCGGGTCTGGACCTTTTTCTGCGGGTGCGCCTGTTTCGGCGAGCGACGCTGGCGGCCGCACCCCTGACGATGCGGCCATTACCCGACGAGCTGTTGGCAAGCTGGTTCGAACCGTTGCGAGACAGGCACATTCGTGCCGACGTGCGCGCCGTCCTGAAAGGATTCTCACCCCGGCACACATTGGCCGCCGCCGAGCGCCTGACGGCCTTTGACCGCCCGGCTCTGATCGCGTGGGGGACCCGCGACCGCTTCTTCCCGGTGAGCGACGCGCGGCGCCTCGCCCGCACGCTGCCGCACGCGCGACTGGAAACCATTGACGACCGCCCGTACGTACGTCCAAGTCGATCAGCCGCAGCGTCTGGCGGAATTGATAGCGAGCTGAGATCGAACGCAAAAATTCCGAACCCAGAACGGGTTCGGAACTCTGCGTCGGCGTAGGGCCCGAGTCACGACCCCTTGTTGTAGCGGGTCAGAAAGCCGATGGACGCCACCGCTGCGACGGTGCCGAGCACACCCCACAGCACCAAGCCGAAGGCCATCGAACCCAGGAACCAGCCGAATGTCATACCGATGTAGAGGGTCCAGATCAGACGGAACGCGCTCCACAGCGCGAGCGCACCGGCGCTGATCCCGATGTACAGGCTGCGTTGCCGGTCCACGCGGTTGATCTGCTCTTCGATGCTGGCGGGCACGATCTTCATTACTGACTTCCTTCCTGAGCCGCCGCCTGGTTGGCGTCGTCGTTGCGAGTAAGTACAGGCCCGGCGAGCGGCTACCGATCCCAACAAGCGACATTCCGGTGTCGCGCGCAGACGCGCGTTCTACGCTTTTCCAAGTGGCCGGCAGGCGGCCCCGGCACGGAAAGGTTGGGCCGGTGAGGATATCGCGAATTGCCTTGGCACCGATCGTCGTTGCGCTCGTTGCCGGGTGGGTGCCGGGTGGGGCGGCCACCGCCGATCCGCCACCCACCCGGGCGATCACCACGGTGGCGGTCGGACCCGGCGGTCAACCGATCAACGGCTACCAAGAAACACCTTCGCAAGGCAACGTCGCGAGCGTCAACGACTGCACGACGCCGTCGCCGTCGGCGGTGGCGGACAACGTGTACTACTGCTCGCCGAGCGCGGCCGGTGCCGGCACCTGCTGGCCGTCCACGCCCGGATCGCTGCTCTGCGTTGACAATCCCTGGGACCAACGGCTGCATCGAGTGACCTACAACGGTTCGCTACCGCCCGTGCAACCGACCGCGACGCCGGACCCGTTCGCCTTGGTTCTCGACGACGGAACGCGTTGCCTGCTCCGCAACGGCGGCGCGTGGGGCGGGCGCTCTGACGGGTACGTCGGTGTCTACGGCTGCGGCGATCCCCACGCCAATCTCGCGGTGCTGTGGCTGCCGAGCCAGGGCGCCGGGACCTGCGTCGACCGCTCATCGGCGACGTGGACGGTCAAAGTCGGCCAGCTCGGCTCGCCGGACGCGGTTCTCCCACCTCCGGCGACCCGGACGGTGACCACCGCGTGGCTTGCCGGAGGCAAGGCCGGCCAGTAGAGCGGGCCGTGCGCGGTGCTATAACGCAACGTATTCGAAAACCTCGGCTGGCGGACCGTCGAGGCCGAAGCGCTGTACCTGGCCGCCCGCCGACTCCGTCGGCTACCGATGGTGATGCGCCCATGGGCGTGGCTGCCCGAACCTGACCCGCGCCACCCGGGCCGCCGGGCCTGGAGCGCGACCGCCCTGCTCACCCAGTGAGCGGGCCGGTTTACCAGACGCGAATCCAGTCGATGAGCATGTCCGCCGGGTAGGTCCCCGGTCCCGGATCGCCGCCGCCGGAACCCGCGACCGCGA